>NZ_JAQTZC010000063.1 GCF_028687955.1 Acidocella sp. | reverse complement strand
ATGTGCTGAGCCGCCAGGGGGCGCAAAAAATGCTGGCCCATGCGGCCCGCCCAGCGCGCCCGGTGGACCATCTGCTGTTCGATGTTCCCACCATTGTGGAGGGGTTGAGCGTTTTGCAACTGGACCCGGCCTTGTGCATGCAATTGCAAAAGGCCATGCACAGCCAGCCCGAGGGCGAATTCCAAAGTTCAATTCAGACCAGCAAAGACCTTGCCGCGAAGCGCGGGTTGCCGGGCAAGATCCTATGGGAAACCATCCGCCCCTGGCGGCAGCTGATGGATTTTTTGCAGCAATGGCGCAAGCGGGCCAGCCTGCGCGCCATCAAGTTTCAATAGCCCTCAAATATTTCGTATCATGCTAGCAGCGAATTACGGTTTAGGCCCGGTTATTCGTGGCGCTCGCCCTCCCCGCGCCCCACCCCCAACGCTTCGCCTATGACCTTCAAAAAGCCATGACCAAATTTCAAATCAGGCTCCAGGTGATTTCCCTCCGCCCATTCGTTCCAGGATTTCAGGAACAGCAAACGCTGCTCCGGTGGCTTGGCCTGCAAACCACGCACTGCCGCGCGCATGATGGGTGCGAACAGTTCCGGCGTGGCGTCTTGCAGCACAACCCCCCGTCGACCGGAGCGCGGCGTGTTGTCCCAGGCATGAACCAAACAGGGATGTAGCGTCACATCCCGCAGGTTGCCGCTCATCTCTGCGCGGCTGAACGCGTTGAATGCCCGCACCATCGGCCCGCGCGCGCGGAGCCTAAGCTTTTTGCGTAGATATTGCATCGGCGCTTCGCGAAAGCTCAACTTACCTGGCATGTCCGGAGTAGCGATCCTGGCATCAAACCCATGCTCCAGAGCGTTCCAGCCTTTGCTTGCCTGCACCGCACACAGATACAGCCCCGGCAGCCCGGCCTCGGCCGCCATCTCGCGCCAATAGGCCAAAACGGCCACCAGATCGGGAATATGTTCCGGTTTGTAGATCAAAAAAACCGGCTTACCCCCGATACAGATATATCTCTCATCCCGAAAGGCCGGCAGCAGGCTCTGGAAATGCGCGAAATGATCCTCCCGCCCCGGATAGCTCTGCTCGATGAGCAGCCGATTCGGCAGGCCATGCCAGATTCCGCTCCAGCTTTCATTCGCCCAGCACAGGCAGAAAGGAAAATCCGGTTCCCCGGAACTCAGCACCTCATCAAATGGCCGCTCCAGTATTCGCCGCCCAGCGAACCAGTAATGATAGTAGCAAAACCCTTCGATCCCGTAACGCCGTGCCAAATCCGCCTGAGCCGCGCGTGAAGCGACTAGGCGCAGATCATAAAACCCGAGGTCGGCAGGCACATGCGGCTGATAATGCCCGCGAAACAAAGGCTTTGCCTTTGCCGTGTTCGTCCATTCGGTAAACCCCTCGCCCCACCACTCATTGTTCTCAGCCACGGGATGATACTGCGGCAAATAAAACGCGATCGCGCGGGCCAACGGTTTCCCCCTCATATCCTTGCTCCGGTGCACCAAAGATGAACTCAACCCGCCTGCGCCATGGCGATGTAATTCACCGAGGTATCGCGCGAAATGCGGAACCCCCCGGTCAGCGGCGCGAAGGAAATCCCCGCCGTGTCGCACAGACGCAAGCCCGCGGCGCGGCAGTACCCGCCCAGCTCCGCCGGGGTGACGAACTGGCGCCAGTTATGGGTGCCAACAGGGAGCATGCGCAGCAGATACTCCGCCCCCAGCTTGGCCACCAGGAAGGATTTCCGGCTGCGGTCCATGGTCGAGACGAACAACAACCCGCCCGGCTCCAGCAGCGCCGCCAGCTTGGCGATGAATTCACCCGGCCCGGCCACATGCTCGAGCACCTCCAGCGCGGTGATGACCGGGAATTTGCGTCCCTCGGCCAGCAGAGCCTCCACGGTGGCGTTGCGGTAGCTAAGCGCCAGACCCTGCCCGGCCGCATGCGCCTGCGCCGCGGCAATCACCTCGGCGCCGGCGTCCAGCCCCAGCACCTCATGCCCCGCCCTGGCGAGAGACTCGGAGAGCAGACCGGCGCCGCACCCGGCATCGAGCACCCGCACCGGGCCGGGAAAATGCCGCGCCACCCGCTCCAGCACCCAGGCCGCGCGGGGCGGGTTCATCATGTGCAAAGGCCGCATCGGCCCGGCCGGATCCCACCAGCGCGCCGCCAAATCATCGAAAAGAGCGATTTCTTCTGGTCTGACCGAACTGCCCTGCATTGCCGAATTCTCCTGTGACCGGTATGTGACGCCCCGGCCGGTTTTCCACAAGGGACATATGTATGGCGCGTATCGTGATGAAATTCGGCGGCACCTCCGTCGCCGATCTGGACCGTATCCGCAATGTCGCCCAGCGGGTGAAGGCGGAGGCCGGCAAAGGCAACGAGGTGGCCGTGGTGGTTTCCGCCATGTCGGGCACCACCAACCAGCTGGTGGACTGGTGCCAGAAGCTCTCCCCGCTGTTCGACGCGCGTGAGTATGACACCGTGGTTGCGACCGGCGAGCAGGTGACCGCGGGGCTCACCGCGATTGCCTTGCAAAACCTGGGCATGGATGCGCGCAGCTGGATGGGCTGGCAGATCGCGGTGGAAACCGATGGCCAGCACGGCAAGGCGCGGATCAGCTCGATCGAGGCCGACGAACTGGTCGAACGCATGCAACAGGGGCAGATCCCCGTGGTTGCCGGGTTCCAGGGCATCGGCCCGGACAACAGGGTGACAACCTTGGGCCGTGGCGGCTCCGATACCTCGGCGGTCGCCCTGGCGGCGGCGCTGAACGCGGACCGCTGCGATATTTATACCGATGTGGACGGGGTCTACACCACCGACCCGCGAATCGTCTCCGGCGCGCGCAAGCTGAGCAAGATCACCTACGAGGAAATGCTGGAACTAGCCTCCGTGGGCGCGAAAGTGCTGCAGACGCGCTCAGTGGAACTGGCGATGAAGGAGCATGTGCGGGTGCAGGTGCTCTCCAGCTTTACCGATGCGCCCGGCACCATGGTTGTTGATGAGGATGAAGTTGTGGAACAGGAAATTGTCGCAGGGATCGCCTATTCGCGCGATGAAGCCAAGGTAACAGTGCGCCGGGTGCCAGACCGCCCCGGCGTCGCCGCCGCCATTTTCGTGCCCCTGGCCGAGGCGCATATCAACGTGGACATGATCGTGCAGAACGTCTCCGCCGACGGCACGACGGATATGACCTTCACAGTCGGCAAGACCGACCTGCCGCGCACCATCGCGGTGCTGGAGCAGGCCCGCCAGGAAATCGGCTATGCCGAAATCTCCACCGACCCGAACGTTGCCAAAATCTCCGTGGTCGGCGTGGGGATGCGCAGCCATGCGGGTGTTGCGGGCACCATGTTCCGCACCCTGGCCGCGCGCGGCATCAATATCCTGGTGATCTCCACCAGCGAGATCAAGGTAAGCGTGCTGGTGGCCGCCGAATATACCGAACTGGCGGTGCGCGCGCTGCACACGGCGTATGAACTCGATGCATAATTATACGCATGACGCGGCGGCCGAATACGCCGCCCTGCAGGCCCGCGGCGGCGCTTTCCTCGGCACGGAACACGCCATCATGGCCGGCGCGATGAGCTGGGTCTCCGAGCGTCACCTGGTCTCCGCCATCTCCAATGCGGGCGGGTTTGGCGTCATCGCCTGCGGCGCGATGCCGCCGGCCCTTCTGGATGCCGAAATCGCCGCCACCCAGGCGATGACGGACAAACCCTTCGGCGTGAACCTGATCACCATGCACCCGCAGCTCGACGAGCTGGTGCAGATCTGCCTGCGCGCCAAGGTCACGCATATCGTCTTTGCCGGCGGCATTCCCTCCGGCCCCGCCATCCGCGCGGCCAAGGACGGTGGCGCCAAGGTCGTCGCCTTCGCCCCCGCGCTGGTGCTGGCCAGGCGCTTCGTGAAATTGGGCGTGGACGCGCTGGTGATCGAGGGTTCCGAGGCGGGCGGGCATATCGGCCCGGTCTCGCTCACCGTGCTGGCGCAGGAAATTCTGCCGCATATCCGTGAGGTGCCGGTGTTCGTCGCGGGCGGGCTGGCGCGCGGCGAGGCGATTCTGGGGTATCTGGAAATGGGCGCCGCCGGGGCGCAGCTCGGCACGCGCTTTGCCGCCTCGGTTGAGAGCATCGCGCACCCAAGCTTCAAGCAGGCCTTCCTCAAGGCCAATGCGCGCGACGCGCTGCCCTCCGTGCAGATCGACGAGCGCTTCCCCGTGATCCCGGTGCGCGGTCTGGTGAACGAGGGCACCAAACGCTTCATGCGCCACCAGGCCGAGGTGTTGAAAAAATTCCAGGACGGCGAACTGGACAAAAACGCCGCCCAGCTGGAAATCGAGCATTTCTGGGCCGGTGCGCTCCGGCGCGCGGTGATCGACGGCGATGTCGCGAACGGCTCGGTCATGGCCGGACAGTCGGTCGGCATGGTCACCGAAATTCAGCCGGTGGCTGAAATCCTCTCGGATCTGCGAGCGCAGGCACTGGCGGCGCTGGCGGCGCGCGTGGCGAAGGCCTGAGGTGATAAAACTCTTCCCCGGATTGAATTTTTTCAATCTGGGGAAGAAAAAACCTCTCTAATCTGCTGATCAGGGCTGATTTTTGCCGCTTTTGCATGGCAAGATAGCTACATGATCAGCGAGACTCCGCCCAGGCAGCCCCGGCGCAGAAAACCCAAATTCGGTGACACCCGGCATTTGTTCGCCCGGCTGCGCGAGGCTCTGGCCTCCGGCACCGCGAGCCTGCCGGACATCGCCGGGTTGCTGGCGCAGGAACTCCCCGCTGATGCCTGCGTCATCTATGTCGCCCGGCCTGGCGAAGTGCTGGAACTTGCCGCCACCCATGGGTTGAATATCAGCGCCGTCGGTCATACGCGCCTGCGTCTGGGCGAGGGCATTATCGGCATGGTCGCGGCCTCTGGCGACTCGCTGAACCTGCCTGATGCGCAGAACCACCCGCGCTATGTCTACCGCGCCGAGCTGGGCGAGGAGGCGTTTGCCTCCACACTGGCGATGCCGGTGAAGCGCGCGGGGCGGATTCTTGGCGTCATCGCGATGATGTCGCGTGAGGCCCGGGTGTTCGCTCCGGTTGAGGTCGAGGTGGTGGCGACCGTGGCCATGCTGCTGGCGGAAATCCTGGCGCGCGCGGGGGCGACGGATTTATCAGAGGAAGGCTTCTCCGCCCGCCTGCCGCGCCGTTACGCCGGGCATGTGCTCTCCTCTGGTATCGCGCGCGGCAAAATCCTGCCATACGGCGCCTCCCCGCCCATCGCCAAGCTACTCACCGACGACCCCGCCGCCGAGCTGGCGCGGCTGGAAAAGGCGGTGGAGACCGCCAACAAAAGCCTGGACGGGCTGATCACCTCCACCCTACCCGGCGGCAGCGCCCCGCGCGATGTGCTGGACGCCTACCGCATGGTCACGCAGTCCGCCGGCTGGCTTTCCCAGGTGCGCCAAGCCATCGGCGACGGGCTGACCGCCGAAACCGCCGTGGACAAGGTGGCGCAGAACCTGCGCGAACGCATGCGCCGCATCACCGATCCTTACCTGCGCGAGAAACTGGCCGACATCGAGGACATGATCGGCCGCCTGATGGTGGCGCTGGGCGGCATGGCGCCCAAGCCCGAACGCGCTGACGGCATGCTCCTGCTGGTGCGCCGCCTTGGCCCGGCAGACCTTCTGGACTGGCACGCGCGCGGCATCGCCGGGGTGGCGATCGAGGAGGCCAGCGCCTCCGGCCACGCCGCGATTCTGGCCCGCGCCCTGGGCTTGCCCGCGCTGGCCGTGGAGCGTGGCGCGGTGGAGGCTGCGCAAGGCGGCGATGACGCCTTGCTGGACGCCGAAGGGGCGACGCTGATTTTGCGCCCGGAACCAGAGATATTGCAGGTTTATGACCGCGCGCTTGCCGCCCGCTCGGTCCGCGCGGCGGCGCTCTCGGCCTATCGGGACCTCCCCGCCATCACCCGCGACGGCACCCAGATGAGCCTAATGCTCAATGTCGGCCTGGCGCTGGAGCTGGACCAGCTGGAGCGCACCGGGGCCGATGGCATCGGCCTTTACCGCACGGAAATCGCCGCATTGGCGGCGGGCGGCATCCCTGACGTCGCGGGCCAGGCGGCGGAATACGCCCGGGTGATGGACCGTGCGGGTGGGCGCCCCGTGCTGTTCCGCACGCTGGATCTGGGGGCTGACAAATTGCTCCCCGGCGAGGCCAGCGGGGGTGAGGAAAACCCGGCTATGGGCTGGCGCTCCTTGCGCGTGGGGCTGGACCGCCCGGCGATTTTGCGCCGCCAGCTGCGCGCGCTGCTGCTGGGCGCACAGGGCCGCCCGCTCTCGGTGATGTTCCCCATGGTCGCCACGGTGGAGGAATTCCGCGCCGCGCGGGATCTGCTGGAAGCCGAGGCCGCGCGCATCCGCCCGGTGCCGGAAACACTCGAAGCCGGAACCATGCTGGAAGTGCCCGCCCTGTTGTTCCAGCTCCCCGGCCTGCTGGCGGAGGCGGATTTCATCTCGGTCGGCACCAACGACCTCATGCAGTTCCTCTTCGCGGCAGACCGCGGAACGCCCGAACTGGCCGAGCGCTACGACACGCTATCCGCCCCCGTATTGGAAATGCTGGAACGGCTGGTCACGGCTTGCGGTGGGGCCGGGGTGCCTCTTTCCATCTGCGGCGAGGCGGCCGGCCGGCCGATGGACGCGCTGGTGTTCGCCGCCATGGGCGTGCGCACGCTCTCCATGTCCGGCAATGCCATCTTGCCGGTGAAGGCGCTGCTGGTGGAAGCGGACCTGAATGCGTTGCGCTCCGTGCTGCGCGAATTGCGCCGGTCTGGGGCGGCGGGCGGGAGCATCCGCGAACCGTTGACCGCCTGGGCGCGCGAACATAACCTGCCGGTTTAACCCCTGCACGCGGGGCGGTAGCGCAAAGCGCCGGGGCGGTATACAAAGCGCCGCAGAATGCCAAACGAGATTGCCGGGATCGACATGACGCAAACCGACCAGCCGCAGCCAGCCGCCCAGGTGGGTGCCGGCCTTCGTAGTGTACGCGAAAGGCTGGGCTGGAAACTGCCCGAAGTGGCTGAGGGGCTCCGCATCCGCCTGCCCTACCTTGAAGCCATTGAGCGCGGGGACCTCGGGGCCCTGCCAGGCCCCGCGTATCAAACCGGGTTTATTCGCACCTATGCCCAAAGCCTGGGGCTGGACCCCGAGGAGATCCTGCGCCGCTTCCGTGATGCCGGGAGCATGGGCGAACTGCCCCCGGCGGAGCTGAAGTTCCTGGCCCCCGTGCCCGACCGCGGCGTTCCCGCCGGGGCGATTGCACTGCTCGGCGTCGTGCTCCTGCTCGCGGGCTACGGGCTGTGGTATCTACACACCGAGAAGGAACGGCGCATGGCCGCCGCGGTGCCAAGCGTGCCTGTGCAACTCGCGCCGCTCGCCGTTCCGCCCAAGCCGCCAGCCGCTCCCGCCACGCCAGCCGCTCCGGCCACGCCAGCCGCTCAGGCCACGCCAACGCCCGCGCCCGCCGCGGCGGTGGCGGCGGCAGCGCCGGTGGCAGTGGTGGCGCCAGAACTCACTCCGGCAGTACAACCCGCCGCCGAGCCGCCAGCGCAACCCGTTACCGCGCCCGTCGCAACCCCTGACAACGGCCAGGTCATTCTCGCCACCGCCGACACCTGGGTTGAAGTAAGCGACACCACGGGCAACATACTCTTCAGCAAGGTGCTGCATGCCGGAGAGAGTTGGCCCGTCCCCGATGAAGCCGGGCTGACCATGACCGTGGGCAACGCCGGGGGCACCGAGATCGCCATCAACGGCAAGGCCGGCGCGCCTCTGGGCGCTGTGGGCGCTGTGTTGCACAACTATGCTCTGACACCGCCAGCGGCAAAACCCGCCGCGCCGCCGGCGGCCAACTGAAGGAATTATTATGAACTACCGCGAATATCAGCAGATCATCCGCCGCAAGTCCCGCCAGATCAGCGTCGGCAATGTGAAGGTCGGCGGCGATGCGCCGATCTCCGTGCAGACCATGACCAACACGCTCACCACCGATATTGACGCCACGGTGGCCCAAATTCTGCGCGCCGAGGCCGCCGGGGTGGATATTGTGCGCGTCTCCTGCCCCGATGAGGAGAGCACGGCGGCGCTGAAGCATATCATCGCCCAGGTGAACGTGCCGGTCGTCGCGGACATCCATTTTCACTACAAGCGCGGCATCGAGGCAGCGCAGGCGGGTGCTGCCTGTTTGCGCATCAACCCCGGCAACATCGGCTCGCCGGAGCGCGTGCGCGATGTCATCAAGGCCGCGCGCGATTATAACTGCTCCATGCGCATCGGCGTGAACGCGGGCAGCCTGGAGAAACACCTGCTGGAAAAATACGGCGAGCCGAACCCTGACGCGCTGGTGGAATCCGCCCTGGAACACGCCAAGATCTTGCAGGACCACGACTTCCACGAGTTCAAGATTTCGGTGAAGGCGTCTGATGTTTTCATGGCCGTGGCGGCGTATCAGCAACTGGCTGAGGTGTGCGACCACCCGCTGCATATCGGCATCACCGAGGCGGGCAGCAAGCGCGCGGGCACGGTGAAATCCTCCATCGGCCTGGGCTCGCTGCTGTGGGCTGGCGTGGGCGATACCATGCGTGTCTCGCTCTCGGCCGAGCCCGAGGAAGAAGTGCTGGTCGGCTGGGATATTCTCAAATCGCTCGGCATCCGCCATCGCGGCGTGCGCATCATTTCCTGCCCCTCCTGCGCGCGCCAGGGCTTTAACGTCATCAAGACGGTTGAAACGCTGGAAGAACGTCTCGCTCATATCAAAACGCCGATCACGCTCTCCATTATCGGTTGCGTGGTCAACGGCCCCGGCGAGGCGCTGATGACCGACCTCGGCCTGACCGGCGGCGGCAACGGCAAGCACATGATCTATGCGGCCGGCAAAACCGACCACACGATCGAGAACGGCGACATGGTGAACCACATCGTCGAACTGGTGGAAGCCAAGGCGGCGCAGGTGGAAGCGGAGCTGAGCGCGGCCAAACTCGCAGCACAGTAGCCGCAGTTTCAGTACGTTCGTTTTAACCGGAGCCTGCTGGCTCCGGCATTTTTTATTTTACAGGTTGGTTTGAAAATCATGGCCCCTCCCCTGCAACCCGTGCGCGGCACCCGCGACCTCATCGGCGAAGACGCGGCCCGGCACGCGCATGTTGTTGAAACCGCGCGGCGCGTCACCGCGCTTTATGGCTTCAGCGAATGGCAGACGCCAATTTTCGAGGACACCAAGGTATTCTCGCGCACGCTGGGGGAAACCTCCGATGTCGTGACCAAGGAGATGTATACCTTTGAGGATCGCGGTGGCGATTCCGTGACCCTGCGGCCCGAGGGCACGGCTGGCGTGTGCCGCGCGCTGATCACCGCCGGGCTCACGCAAACCCTGCCGCAAAAGGTTTTCTACGCCGGGCCGATGTTCCGTTATGAGCGCCCGCAAAAAGGCCGCTACCGGCAGTTTCATCAAATCGGCGTGGAGCTTCTCGGCCCCGCCACGCCGCTGGCGGATGCCGAAGTTATCGCTGCCGGCTGGCAAGTTCTCAACGAGCTGGGCATCGCCGCAAGCGTGGAGCTGCACATCAACACGCTGGGCGATGCTGAATCACGCAACAACTACCGCGCCGCGCTGGTCGCCTATTTCGCGCAACATGCCGAGGGCCTCTCAACGGAGAGCAAAACCCGGCTTGAGAAAAACCCGCTGCGTATCCTGGATTCCAAGGACGAGGGCGACCAGAAATTGGTGGCCGAAGCGCCGCTGATCCACGATCATCTCTCACAAGCCGCCGCTGAATTCTATAACGGATTGAAATCAACGCTCACCGCCTTCGGTGTCCCCTTCACCGAGAACCCCCGCATCGTGCGCGGGTTGGATTATTATAACCACACCGCCTTTGAATTCGTGACCACCGCACTCGGCGCGCAGGGCACCGTGCTGGCGGGCGGGCGTTATGATGGCCTGGTCGAACAGATGGGCGGGCCGAGTGTGCCGGGCGTCGGCTGGGCGGCGGGGATTGAGCGGCTCTCCATGCTCATCGCGGCGCCGGTAGTTTTGCATCGCCTGGCGGCGATCATTCCCATGAACGAGGAATATCACGCCACGGCCTTGAACATTCTCAAATCCCTGCGCGACATCGGCATCGCCGCCGAAATCGCCTATGCTGGCAACGCGAAGAAGCGGCTGGAGCGCGCCAATAAATCGGGCGCGAAATTTGCCGTGCTGGTGGGCGAGGATATCAAACTGAAAAACCTCAAGGACGGTTCGCAGCAGGATGTGTTATTCTCCGACCTGCCGGGTCTGTTGCGTTCATGAGTTTTGACCATAAGCTCGACCGTATTCTCTCACGCGCCGAGGAGCTGCGCTTCATGCTCTCCGGCACGCTGGCGGGCGATGCGTTCGTGAATGCCTCGAAGGAACTCTCCGAGCTGCAACCAATCGAGGAGCGCATCGCCGGACTGCGCGCCGCCGAGCGGGCCCAGGCCGAGGCGCAAAGCCTGCTGGCCGACCCCGAGATGAGGGAACTGGCTGCCGCCGAGCTGGAAGACTTGAAGCAGCAGATCCCCGAGCTGGAAATGGCGCTGCGCCTGGCGCTCTTGCCCAAGGATGAAATGGACGACCGCTCCGCCATCCTGGAAATCCGCCCGGCGGCGGGTGGCGATGAAGCCGCCTTGTTCGCCGCCGAACTCTTCCAGGCCTACCAGAAATATTCCGGCCTGCACGGCTATAAATTCGAGGTTATGGAATACGGCGAGAACGAGCTGGGCGGGTTGAAGGAAGGCATCGCCGAGATCACCGGCAAATCAGTGTTCTCCAAGCTGAAGTTTGAATCCGGCGTGCACCGCGTGCAGCGCGTTCCCGCGACTGAGACACAAGGGCGCATCCACACCTCCACCGTAACGGTCGCGGTGCTGCCGGAAGTTGAAGAGGTGGATGTCGAGGTTAACGAGAGCGATCTGCGCATCGATGTCTACCGCGCCTCGGGTGCTGGCGGCCAGCATGTGAACAAAACCGAATCCGCCGTGCGCATCACGCATATTCCGACAGGCATCGTGGTGGCCATGCAGGAGGAGCGCAGCCAGCACAAAAACAAAGCCAAGGCGATGAAGATTTTGCGCGCGCGGATGTATGAGCAGCAGCGTTCCTCGCTGCACGCCACCCGCGCGGCGGACCGTAAATCCCAGGTCGGCACCGGCGACCGCTCCGAGCGCATCCGCACCTATAACTTCCCGCAGGGCCGCGTCACCGATCATCGCATCAACCTCACCCTGCACAAGATCGACCGCGTCATGCAGGGCGAAATGGATGACATCATCGACGCGCTGATCGCCGAGGACCAGGCAGCGCGCCTGGCGGCTGATAACCAGTGATCCCCACGGCACAAGCGCTTACCGCGATCGCGGCGCGGTTGGCCCAGGCTGGCATCGAGGAACCCCGGCGCGAGGCGCGGCTGCTGCTGGCGGCGGCCGAGGGCATTACCGCCGCCAGATTGTTGTTGCAGGCCGAGGTGACCCCGGAACGCTTCGAGCCGCTGGTGGCGCGGCGCGCGGCGCGCGAGCCGCTGGCCTATATTCTCAGCCGCAAGGAGTTCTGGGGGCTCAACTTCGCCGTCTCCCCCGCCACGCTCATTCCCCGGCCCGATACCGAGACCTTGGTGGAAGCCGTGCTGGCGCTTGGCATCGCCCCCGCCCGCGTGCTGGACCTTGGCACTGGCACCGGCTGCCTGCTGCTGGCGCTGCTCAGCGAATTCCCAGCGGCCTTCGGTGTGGGCGTTGATATTTCCCCCGCCGCCGCCGCGCTTGCGGCTGACAACGCGAGAAGCCTCGGCCTAGCCAGCCGGGCGGCGTTTTGCGCCGGCAACTGGGCGGCGGCGCTGAGCGGCATGTTCGATCTGGTGGTGAGCAATCCCCCCTATATCCCCAGCGCCGATATCGCCGGGCTGATGCCCGAAGTGGCCGGGTTCGAGCCCGCCAGCGCGCTGCACGGCGGTGCTGACGGGCTGGAGGCCTACCGTCTGCTCATAGCCGCCCTGCCCCGCCTGCTCACAATGAATGGCGCAGCGGTGCTGGAGCTGGGAGTAGGGCAGGCCCCTGATGTCGCCGCGCTGGCGGCGCAGGCCGGATTCGCCGCCACGACTCGGGCCGATCTGGGCGGGGTGCCGCGCGCGCTTATTTTGACATGGCGTAAATAAACATTTGGCATAACGCGCGGATAAGGCTAAGCACGGGGCGTGCGGGCTGATTGGCCTCGAGTCTCGGTGATTTACGGGGCCGCTTTGGGTTTGGTGGTGCTAACGCGCCCCGCCGCGCAAGCAATCTTACGAGGATAGACGAGAGCATATGAATATCAAGCGCATGCGTGGCCGCAACCATCGCCCTGGTGGCGGCGGTGGCGGTGGTGGCGGCGGGTTCCGCAACCAGCAAAATGGAATTCCGCTAAACCGTAACCATGTTTTTGACAGTTCCGGTCCTGAAATGCGGGTCCGGGGCACGGCGCAGCAGCTCTACGATAAGTATCAGCAACTTGCGCGTGACGCCTCCAGCAATGGAGACCGGGTGCTGGGCGAAGCCTATTACCAGCATGCGGAGCATTACTTCCGCATCATCAGCGCCATCAACCAGGCGCAGGGTGTGCCCAACCCGGCTCAGGGCGGGCAGCAGCCGAATAATCAGAACGCGTTCCAGCGCCGCGAAACGGCAGAAGGCGAACCCACGTCCGACCCCCGCCCGGAAAACCGCCCGCAGAACGAAAATCGCCGCTTCGAGCAACGCCCTTATGAGCCGCGCCAGAAGCCTGAATTCCAGCGGCAGGACCGCCCCGAGCGGACTGAGCGCCAGGATCGTCAGGACCGCCCTGAACGCCATGAGCGCCTTCCCCGCTCGGAACCCGCTTTGGACATGCGTATCGACATCAGCTCCGCGCTGGAGGCCGAGCTGGCCGCCGCCGTGGGTGAGCCTGCCGGTCTCGGCGAGCAACCCGTGATCATGGCGGTGCCGGTGGCGGCGCCTCCCGAGCCCAAGCCGATCCCCATCATTGCCAAGGCGCCGCCAGCGGCAGCCCCGGCTCCCGCCGCCGTTCCCGCTGACGAGACGCCGCCACTCGTGCTCACCCCGGCGGAAGTACCGCGTGTGCCCCGCCCCCGTGGCCGGCCAAGGCTGGTAAAGGCCGACAAGCCCGCCCAAACCCCGGAATAGAGCGCGATCGTTTGAGGTTCGCTTGAGGTTCGCTCAGCCGAGCGAGCCGAAAGCGTGAATCGCCCTCTGAAAAATAGCTGGAGCCTGATCACACTTAAACCAATCAGGACCTAGACTGCGATGACTTCCGATTGACCCGCCTTACGGGTTAATCCGAAGTCTCAATCAGGTGCGAGTAACCGCCAAGCCGGCATAATACCAGCCCGCCAAGAGCTTGACTCTCTGGGTTTGGTGGCGGGCTGGTATAAGCTCTTGAGTTTGCGCGCGGCCGCCCCACCAGCCCCGCGCGCATACCAGTCAGCCTTAAGGCTGACTGGTATAACCACAAAAAACCCGCCTGGATCTCTCCTGGCGGGTTTTTCAATGCCTGTTTCAGGCCGCGCGTGGCTCAGCGCGGGGTGAGCACCATAACCATCTGCCGGTTTTCCATCTTCGGCATCTGCTCAACCTTCGTCTCCACGTCCAGATCGGCGCGAATGCGCTCCAGCACCTTCACGCCCAGTTCCTGATGCGCCATTTCACGGCCCCGGAAGCGCAGGGTCACCTTCACCTTGTCACCCTCGCCGATAAAGCTCTTCATCGCGCGCAGTTTC
>NZ_JAQTZC010000062.1 GCF_028687955.1 Acidocella sp. | reverse complement strand
TTGATAGCGCAGTCGGATGCCTGCTTCGTCAACCATACACCGAGTCTAGAATATTCGCTTACCGCGCCGGAATCCCCCCAGAGCAGAATTCCCCTCCACAATTCAATTATTTATCAACAGACCCTAAGCATCTGGTTCTTTCCATAATATATATTCTGCGATTTGTGGAGGCCAGGAAAAGGCGGCCGGAAACCTCAGCCGCCCCTTGCCTTAAACCTCCAGAAAAATCGCCCCGTCCTTCTCTGTCGCGGCTAGCGTTTTCAGCCCGGCGGGTTGTTTGCCCATGGCCAGCGCACTTTGCGCCCAGCCGGGCAACGGCATCCCGAGGAAGTTTTTCACCCAGTCCACGTTCCGGCCCGAACAGATGTCGAACTTCGAGCCATGGAACGGGCAGGTTACCGCCCCGCCCTCAATTTTGCCTTTGGTCAGAGGCATGCCCAGGTGCGGGCATTTGTTCACAAACGCCTGTACCTTGCCGCCAACGCGCGTCAGCGCAATGGAGTGTCCCGCCACTTTGATGGCATGCAGCGCGCCTTCGCTCACCTCGCCGGACTTGGCGGCTTCAATCTGGCTCATCCTGGTTCCCCCCTGAGAAATAAGTCCGTGCCTGCCTTTAGCTTATCATTCCTAAGACATGAGGGCTTATTTCTCAAGCGGTAACTGTGTGAACCCTGGTATCAGAGCGGCGGACCGCCAAACCCCATCATCATCCCAGGCCCCCAGCCATCCCGGCCAATGCCCCGACCGCACCCTCCCCTGCCGGCTTCGGCCAACCCGGGTAGAATCTCGCTGGCCTGCCCGCTCTGATACGCGCTCAGATGCGGCAGCAGAGCCTTGGCGGCAGCCTGTTGCGCGTCAAAATCCTGCTTACGCAGGTCGATCATCTGGCGCATCAGGTTGAAGCGCGCATCCGGATCTTTTGCGGCGGTGGTGTTGTTTTGCCAAAGTGCGCGCATACCCGTCCACATGGTGTGGTCAGCCGTGGTCACGGCGGTTGTGTATGCGTCCCACGCCGCGCCCTGCGCCGCCGTGATGTTCAACGCCTGCTTCAGTGAATCGAACACATCCACCCTGCCCGGCCCGCCTGGTCCGGTTTTGCCGATGCCATGCCCCCAGCCACCAGGCGCCCAGCCGTTCATCATGCCGGGGCCGTAATTGGCTGTGGGCGCCGCCTGATCCGGCGTTGTCTGCGCGGCGGAATACGCCGCCAGCCCCCCGAACAACAAAACCGCGCTGGCGAAAACCGCAAGTCCACTTAAAGGCCGCATCGCATAACTCCTTACTTTGCGTATGCTCTACTGGCAGCAACCAGCACCGGCGTGCCATGATCTGTGTCAACAACAGGATGATAATTTGCGCCGAACTCTTCACACAACGCGGGTGAGTGTGGTCTAACCGGGCTTTAATGACATCTCCTAAGCATCTGCTCGGTATCGAGGGGTTAAACCCCGTCGCCGTCACCTCGTTGCTCGACCTCGCGGAGAGCTACGTCCTCCTCAACCGTTCCGGCAAAACCCAACGGGATTCCCTGCGCGGGCGCACGCTCATCAACCTCTTCTTCGAGGATTCCACCCGCACCCGCACCAGTTTCGAGCTGGCCGGCAAGCGCCTGGGCGCGGATGTGATCAACATGTCCGTCTCCACCTCCTCGGTCACTAAGGGCGAGACCCTGCTGGACACGGCGGCGACCCTCAACGCCATGAACTGCGATCTGCTGGTGGTGCGCCACAACCGCTCCGGCGCCCCGGCCCTGTTGGCGCAGAAGGTTGAAGCCTCGGTCATCAATGCCGGGGATGGCACGCATGAGCACCCCACCCAGGCGCTGCTTGATGCCCTGACCATCCGCCGCCGCAAGGGGCGCATCTCCGGCCTCACCGTGGCGATCTGCGGCGACATCGCGCATTCGCGCGTCGCGCGCTCCAACATTCTGCTGCTTACCATGATGGGCAATTTCGTGCGGGTTGTCGGCCCGCCCACGCTCATTCCCTCTGGCATTGAAGCCGCGGGCGTCACCGTTTGTCATGACATGGAGGAGGGTTTGCGCGGCGCTGACATCGTGATGGCCCTGCGCCTGCAAAAAGAGCGCATGTCGGGCGGGCTGATCCCCTCCTCACGTGAATTCTTCGCCTATTACGGGCTGGACCGCCGCAAGCTCGGCTTCGCAAAGCCTGATGCGCTGGTGATGCATCCTGGCCCGATGAATCGCGGCGTCGAGATTGACAGCGACGTTGCCGACGACCCGGTGCGTTCGGTCATCAAGGAGCAGGTGGAAATGGGCGTGGCCGTGCGCATGGCCGTACTGGACTCCCTGGCGCGCGGAGACATCCTATGATTCTGTTCCGTAAAATCAGATATCTGGACAGCGCCGCGCAGGCCCTGGTTGAGGGTGAGTTGCTGGTGAAGAATGGCCGCATTTCTGATTTTGGCCCCTCGCTCGGCCAGCCTGACAGCGCCAAAATTGTCGAGGCCGAGGGCGCGGTGCTCTGCCCCGGCCTGGTGGATATGCGCGCCAGCCTCGGCGAGCCGGGGTTTGAATACCGCGAGACCATCGCCAGCGCGGCGGCGGCGGCGGCAGCAGGCGGCATCACCACCATTGCCGTGCTGCCTGACAGCTCCCCCCCCATCGACGACCCCGCCCTGGTCCAGCTCATCATCGCGCGTGGCGCTGAGACCGGCAGTGTCAGCCTGCTGCCCTATGCCGCCGCCACGCGCGGCTGCGCCGGGCAGGAGCTGGCCGAATACGGGCTGTTGAAAGCCGCCGGGGCCATCGCCTTCACTGACGGCACCAAAACCATCGCCTCCTCGCGCCTGATGCGTCTGGCTCTGAGCTACGCCAGCGGCTTTGGCATGCGCATCGTGCAGCACCCCGAGGATTATGAGCTGGCCAAGGGCGGCGCCGCCACCAGCGGGGCACGCGCCAGCTGGATGGGCCTGCCCGGCATCCCCGCCGCTGCTGAGGCCATCTGTGTCGCGCGTGATATCCGCCTGGCGGAACTGGCCGATGGCGCGGTGCATTTCGCCCATGTCACCACCGCCGAAGCCCTGGCGCTCATCCGCCAGGGCAAGGACAAGGGCCTGCGCGTGACCTGCGACACCGCCCCGCCCTATTTTGACCTCAACGAGACCGCCATCGGCGGCTACCGCACCTATGCCAAGCTCTCGCCGCCGCTGCGTGCGGAGGCTGACCGTCAGGCCGTGCTGGCCGGGTTGCGGGACGGCACGATCGACGCCATTGCCTCCGACCATCAGCCGCGCGACGCCGATGACAAGCGCCTCCCCTTCGCCGAGGCCTCGCCCGGCGGCGCCGGGCTGGCAACGCTGCTTGGCGTCACCTTGGCGCAAGTGCAATCCGGCCATCTCACATTGCCCCAGGCGCTGGCCCTGCTCACCGCCCGCCCGGCCGCGTGGCTTGGCATCAACGCGGGTGTCATCGCCAAAAGCGCGCCGGCCGATTTGTGCCTGTTCCACCCGGAGCGCTCCTGGCAGGTGAGCGCCGGGCAGATGCCGGGCAAGGCGCAGAACACGCCCTTTGACGGCCGCGCGCTGGAAGGCGTGGTGCTCGGCACCTGGAAAGCCGGTGTAAGGGTCTACGGATGACGATTTTTCTGCTTTGCGTGTTCGCCTATATGGCGGGGTCCATCCCCTTTGGCCTGCTGCTCACCCGCGCCGCCGGGCTGGGGGACATCCGCGCCTTCGGCTCAGGCAACATCGGCGCCACAAATGTGCTGCGTACCGGCAACAAAAAGCTCGCCGCCGCCACCCTGGCGCTGGACGCGCTGAAGGGCACGCTGGTGGTGGTCTTCGTGCGCCATTATGGCCATGGCGGCGTGTTTCTGGCCTCGCTGGCGGTGTTTCTCGGCCATCTTTATCCAGTTTGGCTGGGTTTCAAGGGCGGCAAGGGCGTTGCTACGGGGCTTGGCGTGTTCTGGGGCGTGTGCTGGCCGCTGGGGGCGCTGTGCTGCGCGCTCTGGCTTGCTGTTGCGGCGACATTGCGCCGTTCCTCGCTCGCGGCGCTCTCCACCTTCGCCGTCTCCCCCGTTGCCGCCTGGTATTTCCAATCCTGGAAAACTGCCTTGTTGGCGGCCATCATCACGGCGCTGGTATTCTGGAAGCATCGCGCCAACATCGCGCGGCTGCTGGCCGGCACCGAGCCTAAAATCGGCCAGAAGGCGTGATGCGCCTGGATATTGACCGCCTGCGCCTGGTCCGCACCGAGAGCGTCGGCCCCATCACCTACCGCCGCCTGCTCGCGCGCTTTGAGACCCCGGCCGAAGCCCTGGCTGCCCTGCCCGAGCTGGCCCGTAGCGGCGGCCGCGCCACCGCGCCGCGCATTCCCCCGGCTGAGGAGGTGGAACGCGAGTTCACCGCCCTCGCCCGCCTCGGCGGCCGGTTCATCTTTCTCGGCACGCCGGACTATCCCGAATATCTGGCCCAGTTGCCTGACGCGCCGCCGGTCATCGCCGTTCTGGGCGATGTCAGCCTGCTTCACAGCCGCGCCATCGGCATCGTCGGGGCGCGCAACGCCTCGGCCAATGGCATGCGCCTGGCTGAATCCCTTGGCGCGGAACTGGCCGGCTCCCTCGCTGTCGTTTCCGGCCTGGCGCGCGGGATAGACGCCGCCGCCCATACCGGCGCCCTGCGCACCGGCAAGACCATCGCGGTGATCGCGGGCGGGCTGGACCTGCCCTACCCGCCCGAGAACGAGAAGCTACAACGCCTGATCGCGCAACACGGCGCCGTGGTGGCCGAGGCGCCGCTCGGCACCGCGCCCATCGCCCGCCATTTCCCCAAGCGCAACCGCATCATAGCCGGGCTGGTGCTGGGCCTTGTGATCATTGAGGCGGCGGCCCGCTCCGGTTCGCTGCTCACCGCCCGCATGGCGCTGGAGGCGGGGCGCGAACTCTTCGGCGTCCCCGGCTCCCCGCTGGACCCGCGCTCCCAGGGCGCCAATGATCTCATCCGCCAGGGCGCCCACCTTACCGAAACCGCCGCCGACGTTCTGGCCAACCTGCCGGACCACCCCGCCCGCCAAGGCCTGGGCCGTGATCCGATGTTCCAGCATGGCGCACCTTCTGGTTTCGCCGAGCCGCCGCCAGCCTGGACAGATCCCGCCGGGGGCCTGCGCGAACTCGCCCGCGCGCGCCTGGAAATCCCCGCGCTGATCAGCGCCGATCCGGTCGGAGTTGACGAGATCGCCCGGCGCTGCCAGTTGTCGGGTGCCGCCGTCACGGCGGTTCTACTTGAGCTTGAACTCGCGGGGAGGGTGGAAACCCTTACCGGTAACCGTGTCGCGCGCTTCGCCGACCTATGATTGGAACGGTTCTTGACTGATATCGTCGTCGTCGAATCCCCCTCCAAAGCCAAGACAATCAACAAATATCTCGGCGATTCCTATAAGGTCCTGGCCTCCTTTGGCCATGTGCGCGACCTACCGCCCAAAGACGGCTCAGTGCGCCCGGATGAAGATTTTGCCATGTCCTGGGAGGCCGATGAGCGCGGCAACAAGCATATGGGCGAGATCGCCCGCGCGCTGAAGGGCGCCAAAACCCTCTATCTGGCGACTGACCCTGATCGTGAGGGCGAAGCCATCTCCTGGCATGTACGCGCGATGCTGGAGGATAAGAACGCCCTCAAGGGTGTCAACGTGCTGCGCGTCACCTTCAACGAGATCACCAAATCCGCGGTGAAAAACGCGATGGCCCACCCGCGCGAGCTGGATCAGCCGCTCATCGAGGCCTACATGGCGCGCCGCGCGCTGGATTATCTGGTCGGCTTCACCCTCTCGCCGGTGCTCTGGCGCAAGCTGCCAGGCAGCAAATCCGCCGGGCGGGTGCAATCGGTCTCATTGCGCCTCATCTGCGAGCGCGAGGCCGAGATCGAGGTTTTCAAATCCCGGGAATACTGGACCATCGAGGCCGGTATGCTCACCCCGGCCGGCGCGCCCTTCCCTGCCCGCCTCACGCATTACCAGGGCAAGAAGCTCGATCAGTTCGACCTTAACGATGAAGCCAAGGCGCTGGCGGCCAGGGAAGCGGTCAAATCCGGCAACTTCACCGTCGCCCAGGTTGATAAAAAACGCACCAGGCGCAACCCGCCGCCGCCCTTCATCACCTCCACCTTGCAGCAGGAGGCCAGCCGCAAGCTCGGCTTCTCCTCGCAGCAGACCATGCGCCTCGCGCAGCAGCTCTATGAAGGCATCGACATCGGCGGCGAGACCGTGGGCCTCATCACCTACATGCGAACTGACGGCGTGCAGCTCGCCAAGGAGGCCGTCACCGCCATCCGCGCGCAGATCAAATCCGATTTCGGCCCGGACTACATCCCCGTGGCCCCGCGCGAATACATCTCCAAGTCGAAAAACGCACAGGAGGCCCATGAAGCCATCCGCCCCACCGACATCGCCCTGAAGCCCGAGCGCGTCGGCCGCATGCTGGGCGCTGAGCAGGCCCGGCTCTACGAGCTGATCTACAAGCGCGCCATGGCCTGCCAGATGTCCGCCGCCGAGCTTGACCAGACCGCCGTGGACATGACCGACAGCCCACCAGGGCAAGCGGGGGGCCAGACCCTGCGCGCCACCGGCTCCGTGTTGGCCTTTGACGGATTTTTGAAGCTCTACCACGAGGACCAGGACGACGCCTCCGCGGATGACGAGGACTCCCGCCTGCTGCCGCCTATCGGCAAGGGCGACCCCGCGAAAACCGCCAAGGTGGACGCCACGCAGCACTTCACCCAGCCGCCGCCGCGCTATTCCGAGGCCTCGCTGGTGAAAAAGATGGAGGAGCTGGGCATCGGCCGCCCCTCCACCTACGCCTCCATCCTCACAGTCCTGCGCGACCGCAATTACGTCCGCCTGGAAGCCCGCCGCTTCATCCCCGAGGACCGCGGCCGCCTCGTCACCGCCTTCCTCACCAGCTTCTTCGCGCGTTATGTGGACACTGGCTTCACCGCCGCGCTGGAGGAGCAGCTCGACGAGATCGCCGAAGGCAAGATGCGCTGGCGCGATGTACTGCGCGCCTTCTGGGACGATTTTTCCGCTGCCGTGGCGCAGACCAAAGACCTCAAAATTTCCGACGTCATCGACGCGCTGGACGCCGACCTCGGCCCGCATTTCTTCCCACCCCGCGAGGACGGCACCGACCCGCGCTCCTGCCCCGCCTGTGGCACCGGGCGCATCGGCTTGAAACTCGGGCGCTTTGGCAGCTTCATCGGCTGCTCAAATTATCCCACCTGCCAGTACACCCGCAAACTCGCCATCGATGGTGGCGACAACCCGGATGAGAGCCTGAAGGACGGCATGCGCCTACTCGGCAAACACCCCGGCACTGGCGAAGATATTACATTAAAACGCGGTCCTTACGGGCTTTATGTGCAACAGGGCGAGCCTGACCCGGCGGATAAGAAGGCCAAGCCCAAGCGCTCCTCGCTAACCAAGGGCATGGACCCCGAGGCGCTGACTCTGGATGATGCGCTGGGCCTGCTCTCGCTCCCGCGTCTGGTCGGCCTGCACCCCGAATCCGGCCAGAAGATCGAGGCCGGGGTTGGCCGTTTTGGCCCCTATGTGAAAATGGGCGCCATTTTTGCCTCGCTCGACCGTGACGATGACGTGCTCCACATCGGCCTCAATCGGGCTATGAACCTGATCGGCAAAAAACAGGATTCCATCCGCAGCCTGGGCGATCATCCGAAGGATGGCGCGCCCGTGGTCGCCCGCAAGGGCCGCTTCGGCCCCTATGCGCAATGGGGCAATGTGGTTGCCAACCTGCCGCGCGACGTGGAGTTGGCGGATGTCACCCTGGACCAGGCGGTGGCGCTGCTGGCCGAAAAGGGCAAGGTCATCGTACCCAAGGGCAAAAAAGGAGCCGCGAAAAAACCCGCGGCCAAGGCAAAAGCCAAGGCCGAACCAGCGGTGAAGGCCGCAAAGCCCAAGCCCCCCGCGAAAGCGAAACCCCCGGCCAAGCCGAAAGCGAAACCCGCCGCCAAGGCAAAGGTGCCGGCCTGAGCCGCCCGGCGAAGAGCCGCGTTGAAATTGCCTGAGCCGGTAATTTATCCGTAGCCCAAAAGGGCAGAATATGCTTGTTGCAGCGCATGACCGCCGCCCCCATTCACCTGCGCGATGAACGCTTTATGCTCGACCCCGCCGGCGCCGCCTTCTGGCCGGCGCGGCGTATTCTCATCGCGGCTGATCTGCATCTCGCGCCAGCCATGACAGGCGCTCCACGCCAGCTCGTGCCGCAGGGCGGCAAGGCCACGCTGGAGCGGCTCAACCGGCTTTTGCGCCTGTACCGCCCGGCGAAGGTTGTCATCCTCGGCCGCGATTTCCCCGGCCGCGGCGCCAGCAGCCTGCTGGCCAAGGATGAACGCGCGCAGATCGAGGTGATGGCCCGTGAGGCGAGCTTCATCTGGGTGTCCGATAAACCCGATGCGGCCGCTGGCCTGCCGGGCGTTTACGTCCCGCTTTACCGCGAGGGCGCTTTTACCTTCCGCCACGCCGCCGGGCCGCAGCTTGGGCCGCGCGCGTTCGAGGTCTCGGGCTATTTCCAGCCAAAAGCCAGCATCGATGCCCGCGCCAAGCGCGTCAGCCGCCCGTGTTTCGTCACCGGGGGCAACCGGCTCATGCTACCCGCCTTCGGCGCGCCAGGTGGCGGGCTGGATGTGCACGATCCCGCCATTTCCCGCTTCTTCCCGCGCGGCCTGCGCGTGTTCCTGCTCGGGCAGGATCAGCTCTTCTCTTTCGCGCTGGAGCAACTGGGCCGCATGGCCGAGGTGGCATGACGCCTGCGCTCCTCTGGTTGCGCAACGACCTGCGGCTGCACGACAACCCAGCCCTGGCCGCCGCCCTCGCCGGGGGTGGCCCCGTGCTGCCGGTTTATATCCTCGATGAACAGATGGGCGCCGCCAGCCGCTGGTGGCTGCACCATTCGCTCAGCAGCCTGCAGGCTGATTTCGCCCAGCGCGGCGCCACGCTGGTGCTCCGCCGGGGCGATCCGGCCCGCATCATCCCCGAGCTGGCCGCGCAAACCGGCGCTACCGCCGTGCATGCCGCCCGTAGTTTCGAACCCGCCCTGCGCGATGCCGACCGCGCCGTGGACGCCGCCCTGCGCGCGCATAACGTGGGCTTCCACCGCCACCTCTCCACCAGCCTGTTCGCGCCGGAGCGGATACAAACCAAAACCGGCGGGGCGTACGGCGTTTACACCCCCTTCGCCAATGCCTGCTTCAGCACCGGGGTGCCGGAGGCGTGCTGCCCTACCCCGGTGCATATTCCAGGGCTGCCCGGCATCTCCGGCGATGCCTTGGCGGACTGGTCCCTGCTCCCTGCAAAGCCTGACTGGGCCGCCGGCCTGCGCGCCAGCTGGACCCCCGGCGAGGCTGGCGCCCATGCCCGGTTGGATGAATTCCTGAGCAAACCTGTGCGCGATTACGCCACGGCGCGCGATATTCCCGCCCTGCCCGGCACCTCGCGCCTCTCCCCGCATGTGCATTTCGGTGAAATCTCGCCGCGCTTCGTCTGGCACCGCGCCGCTGCCCTAGGTGAGTCGCCGGGCGTTAAAACCTTCCTGAAGGAGCTGCTCTGGCGCGAATTTTCCATCAACCTGCTTTGGCAGCACCGCGATTTGCGCACCCGGCCCATCCGCGCCGAATTCACCGGCTTCCCCTGGGCTGAGAACGCCCCTGCCCTGCGCGCCTGGCAGCGCGGACAAACCGGCATCCCCATCGTCGACGCCGGCATGCGCGAGCTATGGCAGACCGGCTGGATGCACAACCGCGTGCGTATGATCTGCGCCTCCTATCTGGTGAAGCACCTGCTGCTGCCTTGGCAGCTTGGCGAGGCCTGGTTCTGGGACACGCTCTGCGAGGCGGATGAAGCCGCCAACGCCGCCTCCTGGCAATGGGTGGCGGGCTGCGGCGCTGATGCCGCGCCCTATTTTCGCATCTTCAACCCGGTTCTGCAGGGCCAGAAGTTTGACCCCGCCGGCGCCTATGTCCGCCGATACGTCCCCGAACTGGCCCGCCTGCCGGATCGCGGCATCCACGCCCCCTGGGAGGTTCCGCCGCAAATTCTCCTCGGCGCCGGTGTTAAACTAGGAACAAGCTATCCATATCCCATAGTGTCACTGGCGGAAGGAAGGGCGCGGGCATTGGCCGCTTATGCAGCACTAAGAGAAAAATGAAGCCTTTGCCGCCGTGCCTGCGCGTGGTGGGCGATGTGCATGGCGATTCCAGGGCCTTTGCCATCGCCGCGGAGACGGATCGTTTCATCGTGCAGCTGGGAGATCTGGTTGACGACGGACCCGACACCCCCGGCGCTCTTGCTGTCATGTTCCGCCTGATTGATGAAGGCCGCGGCCTGTTCCTGCTCGGCAATCATGATTTCAAGCTTGCCCGCGCCTTGCGTGGCGACAAGGTGCATGGCCCCGGCGTCGCCCGCACCCTGGCCGAGCTGCCCGCTTCCATGCGCGCGCACACGCTGGAGGTCATTTCCCAGGCCCCCGCCTGGATCATCGCCCCAGCCGCGATTTTCATCCACGGCGGGTTCCACCCCGGCATGCTGGGCCAACCCCCGCCGCCTTTCCCGCCGGGCCGCCCGGGGCCGTTGCTCGCCCGCGCGCTTTACGGCCAGACGACCGGGCGCGTCACGGGTGCGGGCAAGCCTGAGCGCCTGCTGCGCTGGGTGGATGATATTCCACCGGGCATCACGCTCTATTGCGGCCACGACCAGCGCAGCACTGACGGCCGTCCCTACATCCGCGCCGGGCGGGCGGGAGGCCGCGCTGTGTTTCTTGATACCGGCGCCGGTAAGGGCGGGCATCTGTCCTGGATGGACATAGACCTGCCGTAACGAAGCGCTACCGCAGGAACGGATTGCTGCGCTTCTCGGCGCCGATGGTCGAGTTTGGGCCATGGCCACAGATGAAGGTGAAATCATCCGGCAGCACGAGCAGCTTGGCCGCGATCGCCTCCAGCAGGGCATCCGTATCGCCATACGGAAAATCAGTGCGCCCGATGGAGTTGCGGAACAGCACATCGCCCACCATCCCGAAGTTCGCTTCGTGGTTAATGAACACCATATGCCCTGGCGTATGCCCCGGGCAGTGCAGCACCTCGAATTCCGCGCCTCCCATGCTCACTTTGTCACCCTCGCGCAGCCAGATGTCCGGCGTGCAGTTCTGCGCGTGAAACCCGAAGCTCTTCGCTTGGGCGGCGATGCCATCGAGGAGGAATTTATCCTCAACCCCCGGCCCGGTGATCTTCACCCCCAGCGCCGCCGCCAGCTCCGCCGCGCCCCCGGCATGGTCAAGATGCCCGTGCGTGAGGAAAATATCCGTCACCGTAATCCCGGCCTGCTTAATCGCCGCGAGCAGCTGCGGCACATCGCCGCCAGGGTCCACCACCGCGCCCAGCAAACTCTCCGCGTTCCACACCAGCGTGCAATTCTGCTGAAGCGGCGTGACCGGAATAACCGCAATCTGCAATGTCATGGCCCTACACTCTCCGCTTACGCCTGTGCCCGCACAATCCAGGTTGCGGCTGGCATCAGCACGCCCTGGGGGGTCATATATCCAGCCAGCGCGGCCTTCACCGCCGCGCTAACCTTGCTAACCAGCTCCGGATGCTCGCGCAATGTGCCACCCAGCGGGCCAACGCGCAGCGAAAGCTCCAGGCTCTGCTCCAGATCCCCGCCGCCGATCAGGCCGTCGAATTTCTCGATCGCAATGTCCTTGAACCCGGCATCGCCTAAAATCCCGCGCAGCCGCCCGGCATCGGCAAAAGCGAACGGGCCGGGCGCCGTGGGGTCCGCGGGCGGGCTTTCCGGCATGAACGGGGCCGCCGCCTGCTGCGGCGCGCGCATCCACACATTTTCCGCAAACGGCCGCCAGCACACGAACGCGAGCCGCCCGCCCGCGCGCAACGCCTTACGGATATTGGCGAAAGCCGCCACGGGATCGGCGAAGAACATCACCCCGAACCGGCTGAACGCGGCATCGAACGCCCCATCGCCAAAGCTGGCCACCTGTGCATCCGCCTGCTCGAACACCGGCGCCACCGCACCCGGCGGCACCGGCCGCGCCTTTGCGATCTCGAGCATCGGCACTGAAATATCCGCCCCTTTCACATAACCGTCAGCCCCGGTCAGCGCCGCCAGCTCCATCGTGGTCTGGCCGCAGCCGCAGCCAATATCGAGAATTCGCTCACCGGCGCGTGGCGCCAAAACCCGTATCGCCTCGCGCCCCAGCGGGTCTATCTGGCGGTCCAGCTGCGTCTGAAAGCGCGCCCAGCTCTGCCCGGCCAGCGCGTTCCAGTAGTCAACCTGCGCCGCGTTCGCTGTGTTTTCCATGTGGCGTGCCCCTACTCCCACTCGATTGTTAATCGTCAAAATATTTATCACATACCCCGATCAAGTCAGAATCCGGTATTTTGTTGGGTTTATGATACGAAAATTGTCTGTGACCGCGCCAGCCAGGTTTGGGCCACATCACGCCAACAACCTTTTTGGCACTGAGCGCCGCGACATCTTCTGCAAACCATAGTGATCGTACATCATTGATGCGTCTGATCACGCCTTATACCAGCCCCGATTGAGGCTGACTGGTATGCGCGCGGGGCTGGTGGGGCGGCCGCGCGCAAAATCAAGAGCTTATACCAGCCCGCCACCAAACCCAGAGAGTCAAGCTCTTGGCGGGCTGGTATTAGTGGGAAATCTCCGCAAGAGAGGTGCGAGCTGCTGCCTTGGGTTCCGCGGGGACGAAAAGCAAGGTGACCCTATTCACGATCATAGCTGACGCGCTCTGCACGCTGTAAACATCGTCATCCGGAGCTTGCGCTGGCTCAGGCCTTGACCCGCTCGAATACCGCCGCGAGCCCTTGTCCTCCGCCGATGCACATGGTCTCGATGCCGTAGCGCGCTTCGCGGCGTTCCATTTCGCGCAGCAACGTCGCGAGGATGCGGCCGCCGGTCGCGCCGACGGGATGACCGAGCGATATGCCCGAACCGTTGACGTTCATCCGCGCGAAGTCGCTTTCGGCAAAGCCCCAGGCACGCGTGCAAGCGAGGACCTGCGCGGCAAAAGCTTCGTTGAGCTCGATGAGGTCGATGTCGCCGAAGGTCAGCCCGGCCCGGTCGAGCGCCTTGCCGACCGATGGGACCGGACCGATGCCCATCAGCTTCGGCTCGACGCCGGCGACGGCCCAGGATACGAGCCGCGCATAAGGCTTCAGTCCATGGCGGTGCGCCATGTCGGCGGTGCAGACGATTGCCGCAGAGGCACCGTCATTCTGGCCACTGGCATTGCCGGCGGTCACGGTCGCCTCGGGATCGACACTTCCCCGGATCGGCTTTAGCGACGCCAGTGCCTCGAGCGTGGCATCTGCACGCGGATGCTCGTCGACCTCGATTCTGACCGAGCCGCGACGATTGGGGACGTCGATTGGAATGATCTCCTCGGCGAAGCGGCCAGCCTGCTGCGCGCTTACCGCCCTGCGCTGGGATTCAAGTGCTAAGGCGTCCTGTTCTTCACGCGTTATGCCATAGTCACGCCGCAGATTCTCCGCGGTCTCCAGCATGCCGCCTGGTACGGGGAAGTTTTTACCCCCGGCTGTTACGCGGCCACGTGCCAAGGCGTCGACAAAACTGATCGCTTCTCCCTTCACGCCCCATCGCGTGCCGCTATTGTAGAAAGGCGCGTTGCTCATCGACTCCGCGCCACCGGCGATGACAAGCTCTGATCCGCCGCTGGCAACCTGCATGACCGCATAAATGATCGCCTGGAGACCGGACCCGCAACGCCTGTCGATTTGGAGGCCGCCGACACCGATCGGCAACCCGGCGTTGAGGGCGATGACGCGACCTGCGGCCGGAGCATCCATGGTCGGATAGCATTGGGCGAACAGCACGTCTTCGACCGCATCGCCCGGGAGCTTGGTGCGCTCGAGGAGACCCGCGACGACGGCACTGCCCAGGGTCACCGCTGAGACGTCCCTATAGACACCGCCAAAGCGGCCAATTGCCGTTCTCACAGGCTCGCAAATCCAGACTTCCGTCACGTTATATCTCCAAAATATTTGTCCGCGCCAGCGGTCCGGTTTTGT
>NZ_JAQTZC010000061.1:7313-14098 GCF_028687955.1 Acidocella sp. | reverse complement strand
GCTAGGCTGCCTCCACGCTGCGGGCAAGCGCGGTCTCGACCAGCGCGATGGTACGCTCGATGCCGTAAAGCGCGATGAATCCGCCGAAACGCGGGCCTTCAACCTGGCCGAGCAGAACCTGATACAGGCAGTCGAACCAGGATTTGAGCGGCGCGAAGGGGTGGCGCTTGCCGATGGCGTAAACCAGATTCTGCAATTGCTCCGCCGGGGTTGCGCCGGGGTATTGCACCATCTCGTTCGCCTTCAGGCTTTCCGCAAGGTCGAGCAGCGCGCCACGCTCCACCTCGCCCGGCGCGCGGAACTGCTTTTTGGGCGCCACGAAATCGCGGTTGTAGACGATGGCGTGATGCACCAGCCGGGCCAGGAAGGGGTAGGTCTCGGCGTTCGCGCCGGGGATATAGGCGCGGATGAAGCCCCAGAGCATTTCCGGACTGTCAGCGTTGATGACAGAGGCGAGGTTGAGCAGCATGGTGAAGCCGATGGGCGAGCCGGCGTGTTCGGGCAGCTCGCCGCCATGAATGTGCCAGGCCGGGTTTTCATGCGGTTTTTCCGCCGTGGGCAGCGCCGCCACGGCGGCGATGTAGTCATCCGTCGCGCGGGGGATGACATCAAAGAACAGGCGCTTGGCGCGCTGCGGCGCGTGATACATGAACTGGCCCAGGCTCTCCTTGGGCGCGTAGGTGAGCCATTGCTCGACCGAGAGGCCGTTGCCCTTGGATTTGGAGATTTTCTGGCCCTTGTCGTCCAGGAACAGCTCATAGGTGAGGCAGACCGGCGGCTCGGTGCCCAGCGCGCGCACGATGGCGGAAGAGAGCTTCACCGAGTCGATGAGGTCTTTGCCGGACATCTCGTAATCAACGTCCAGCGCGTGCCAGCGCATCGCCCAGTCGGCCTTCCATTGCAACTTGGCGGCGCCGCCGGTAACCGCGGTCTCGTATTTCGTGTTGGTGTCCGGGTCGGTCCAGAACACGGTGCCGTGTTCCACGTCCACCTGATCAATCGGCACCTGCATGACGATGCCGGTGCGCGGGTGGATGGGCAGGATGGGCGAATAGCTGGCGCGGCGCTCCGGCCCGAGGCTGGGGCGGATGATCTCGACGATGGCATCATGATGCGCGAGCACATGCAGCAGCGCGTTGTCGAACCGGCCGGAGGCGTAATAATCAGACGAGGAGGCGAATTCGAACTCGAAGCCGAACTCGTTCAAAAAATCCTGCAGCATGTTGTTGTTGTGTTCGCCAAAACTCTCGAACTTGCCGAAGGGGTCGGGCACTTTGGTCAACGGCTTGCCGAGGTGGTGCTTGAGCATCTCCTTATTGGGCACATTGTCTGGAATCTTACGCAGGCCGTCCATGTCATCGGAGAACGCCAACAGGCGCGAGGGCAGGCCGGTGAGATCCGTGAAGGCCTTGCGCACCCAGCTGGTGCGGGCGACCTCGCCGAAGGTGCCAATATGCGGCAGGCCGGACGGACCGTAGCCGGTCTCGAACAACGCCTCGGTCTTGCCTTTTTGCTTCAGGCGCGCGGCAACACGTTCGGCTTCACGGAAGGGCCAGCTCGGCTGGGTAGAAATCTGTTCGCTCATAGCCCCGCTCTATGGTCAAAATTCCGCCGCGTCTATACGGAGAGCAATGCCTTTCCTGCCGGACTCCCCCGCCCTTGTTGCCGGTCATGGCCGCGCCGTGCTGCTGACGCACGATGGCGCGGCTGTGGAAGTAAAGCCGGGGCTTGTCGCCAAGCAGCTCGGCGGCGCGGTGCCGCTGCTGGTGCATGGCCCGGCGACGCTGAAGCGGCTGGGCAATCCGGCCGTGCAGGTGCTGGATTTGTTGGAATTATTTGCCTTTGTGTGCCCGGCCCGCGGCTTGGCGCCCACACCCGCCGGGCTGGCGCGCGCGCTGGAGATGGAGGTACCGGAAACGCTGGAGGACGGCGCGCGGTTGCTGGCGCCGATGGCCGAGGCGCTGCTGGCCAGGCTGGCGGCGGGCAAAAATGTGCCGGCGAACCAGGACGCGGCCGGGCTGGCGGCACGGATGGGAGCCGCCGGCTGGGGCTGGGCGCCTTATGTGCTGGCGGCTCTGGGGCAACCGGGCGCAAGGCCGGACGGCATGGCGATGCGGCTTTGGAAGCGCCTGCCGAAATGGGAGGAATCCGCCCCACGCCCGCCGCCCTCGGCATTTGCGGTGACATCCGGGCAGGCGCGGGCGCGGCTGGCCACGCTGCTGGGGCCGGAGGCGGAGCAGCGCCCGGCGCAGGCCGATTATGCCTCGGCGGTGACCGCCGCCTTCAAGCCGCGCCAAGCGGAGGGCCAGCCGCATGTGGTGCTGGCCGAGGCAGGCACGGGCACGGGCAAGACGCTGGGCTATCTGGCCCCCGCCAGCCTGTGGGCGCAGCAGAACAAGGGCGCGGTGTGGGTTTCCACCTTTACCCGGCATTTGCAGCGCCAGATTGAACAGGAGGCGGGGCGGCTGCCGGAGGGCACCAAGGTGGTGCTGCGCAAGGGGCGGGAGAATTACCTCTGCCTGCTCAATTTCGAGGACGCGATGGGCGTGGAGCGCTACGCCGTGCCGCTGGGGCTGGTCGCGCGCTGGGCGATGGCGAGCGCGGATGGCGATTTGTTCGGCGGCGACCTGCCGGGCTGGTTCGCGGAACTGTTCGGCCATAGCCTGCTGGCGCAGATCGCGGACCGGCGGGGCGAGTGCATCCACGCCGCCTGCCCGCATTTTTCCACCTGCGTGATCGAGCGGGTGATCCGCAACGCGCGCGAGGCGGATCTGGTGATTGCCAATCACGCGCTGGTGATGGCGCAGGCCGTGTGGGGCGGGCTGGATGATGATTATGTGCCCACCCGCTATGTGTTCGACGAAGGGCACCATATTTTTGATGCCGCTGACAGTGCTTTCGCGGTGGAGCTCTCCGGCGCGGCGATGGCGGAGCTGCGGCGCTGGCTGCTGGGGGCGGAGGGCGCACGCTCACGCGCGCGGGGGCTGGCGCGGCGACTGGAGGATTTCGCCGCGACGGACGATGCCATAAAGCGCGCGCTGGACGCGGCGCTGCTGGCGGCCAAGGCACTGCCGGCGCCAATGTTCTCCACGCGGCTGGACCCTGAGCTGGAATCGGACAAAAACCCGGCAGAGGCGTTTTTGCGGGCGTTGCGGGTGCAGGCGCTGGCGCGTGGCACCGAGGCGGAGATTAAAGGGGCGATGGCATTCGAGGTGGATCTGCACCCGATCGACCCGGAGATTTTGCCGGTGGCGGCCACGCTCTCGGCCGCGCTGGAGAAGCTGCGCCTGCCCCTGGTGACGTTACGTCAGCGGTTTTTGGAGCGGCTGGAGGCCGAGGCGGAAACGCTGGAGGAAGCCTCGCGCCAGCGGCTGGAGGGCACCGCGCGCAGCATCAAGCGCCGGGCGATCGACAGCATCACGGCATGGCGGCGGATATTGGACGGGCTGGGGGGCGAGGCCAAACCCGGCGAGCGGCCGGGGCGGATCGAGTTTCTGCGCCTGGAACGCGAGGCGGGAACCGACCGCGACGTGCTGCTGCTCTCGCATCTGCTGGACCCGACGGAGGCGTTCATCGAGACCATCGCGCGCCCGGCGCATGGCATGCTCATCACCTCCGCCACGCTGCGCGACGGGGCGGATAACGAAACCGCCTGGGAGGGTGCCGAGGCGCGCACCGGGGCGGCGCATCTGGCCGCGCCCGCCATCCGCGCGGCGTTCGACTCGCCGTTTGATTATGCGGAGCGCACACGCATCGCGCTGATCACGGATGTGAACACGCAGGACATGGGCGCGCTGGCCGGGGCGTATCAGGCGCTGTTTCAGGCGGCGGGCGGCGGCGGGCTGGGGTTGTTCACCGCCATCTCGCGGCTGCGCGCGGTGCAGGCGCGCATCGCCAAACCGCTGGAGGCGGCGGGAATTGCGCTCTACGCCCAGCATGTGGACGCCATGGACAACGCCACGCTGGTGGATATTTTTCGCGCCGAGGAGCACGCCTGCCTGCTCGGCACCGATGCGATGCGCGACGGTGTGGATATTCCCGGCAACGCGTTGCGGCTGGTGGTGTTTGAGCGCACGCCCTGGCCGCGCCCGGATATTCTGCACCGCACGCGGCGCACGCATCTCTCCGGCGGGGCGCCCAAGGATTATGACGATGCGATCGTGCGCTTAAGGCTGCGTCAGGCGTTCGGGCGGCTGATCCGCCGGGCCGATGACCGGGGCGTGTTCGTGCTGCTGGACCGCCAGATGCCCTCGCGGCTGCTGAGCGCCTTCCCCGAGGGAGCGCCGGTGATCCGCTCCGGCCTGGCCGAGGCGGTGGCGGGGATACGGCGGTTTCTGGGCGGGTGAGCTTGCCCTGGAGGCAAAAATTGGCCAACAATCCTAGCGCGATCTGGGCGTGAGGCCGATGGATATTCAACTGAGTTTTGACTCGAGCACGAGCCTGGCGCCCGCCGGTTTCGTCACGGCCATGGACTATGCCGCCAGCCAGCTCGACGCGCTGATCACCGACCCCGTGACGGTGAGCATCGAGGTCTCCTGGAACAATGCCGTGTTCGGCGAGGGCGGCGCGAACATGACGGCTTTCAGCTATGCGGGCGTGGTGGCGGCGCTGAAGGCGCATGCTTCAACACCCGCGGGCATAGAGGCCGCCGCCAACCTGCCCGCCGTGGACCCGACCGGGACCGGGTATTTGAAGCTCACTGATGCGCAGGCCGAGGCGCTGGGCCTTATGACAGGCTCCGCCGGGCCGGGGCAGGATGGCTTTGTTATCTTTGGCTCGGCGGGGGCGCTGCTGGATTTCAGCACCACCGGGACCAGCGTGCCATCCAACCAGTATGATTTTGTCGGGGTCGCCGAACATGAGCTGACGCATGCGCTGGGGCGGATCGACGCCAATTCCGGCGCGCCGCAGTTCATCATGGATCTGTATAAATACGCCGCGCCGGGCACGTTGCAGACCAACGGGACGAACCTGACGTATATCTCGATCGACGGCGGCGCCACGGCGTTGGATACGCTCTCCACCATCTCCGATCTCTCCGACTGGGCGGGCAGCGCGGGGAACGATGCCTTCACCGCCTATGCCAATCAAGGCGTGCTGAACACCATTTCATCGGCTGATACGGCGCTGATGAGCGCGCTGGGGTTCAATGTGCTGTGCTTCGCGGCGGGGACGCGCATCGCCACGCCGGAGGGCGAAGCGGCGGTGGAGAGCCTCGCCATCGGCGACGAGGTGCTGAGCCTCTTCAAGGGCCGTCAGCGGGTTAAATGGATCGGGGTCAGCCATTATGACGGGCGGTTTTTAACCGGCAACCACCTGATGCTGCCGGTTTGTATCAACGCCGGGGCGCTGGGTGATGGGGTGCCGGAGCGCGCACTTTGGGTCTCGCCGGGGCATGGGATTCTGGCCGGTGACGGGCTGGTGCCGGCATGGCGGCTGGTGAATGGTGTCAGCGTGACGCAGGCGCAGAGCGTGGAGCGGGTCAGCTATTATCATATCGAGCTGGCGGCGCATGATGTGGTGTTCGCGCAAAACTGCCCGGCGGAGAGTTATCTCGATATTGGCGAGCGCCGGAAATTCCACAACGCGGCGGGGTTCGAGGCGCTGTATCCGGGTGAACAGGCGGCGCCGGTGGCCTGCATGGCGCGGCTGGAGGATGGGTTTGGGCTGCGCGATGCGCAGGCAGCGGTGAACGCGCGGGCGGGGATTGCGCCGGTGGCCGAATTGGCCGGGGCGTTGCGCGGGGCGCTGGAGGTGGCCGGGCCGGAAGTGGTGGCGGGCTGGGCGCTGTGCCCGGCGTGCCCCGAGGTGCCGGTGGAACTGCTGGTTTTCGCCGGGGCCGAGGTCGTGGCGCGGGTGCTAGCCAATGGCTACCGGGCGGATGTGCGGGCGGCGGGGCTGGGCAGCGGATGCTGCGGATTCGCGGTGGCGATTCCGGCGGGGGTTCGAGGCGCGGTTTCGGTGCGCCGCGCGTTGGATGGGGCGGAAGTGGGGTTTGTGGGTGAGGTGGCGCGGGTGGCTTGAGGGGGGCAAAGATGGCGGAATACGCTGCGCTTTTCCGCCCTACATTTGCTGTCCTTGCTATCTCCACACCCTCTCCAAACAAAAACCGGCACAATGGCCGGGCGGGCTGCGGGTTATGCGGTAGATGGTCTTTAGTCGCCCCAAACCTGTGCGTCTGTTTCTAAATCGAGCAAGTTATTCTCCACATCGGACCAATCGTCATCTGACTGGGAAGATGAGTAGACAACGATACTTCCGCCTAACGCATCATAATCATGACTAATTGATTTTAGTGCATCAAGAGAATTTTCCGCGTCAGATGGGGCGTCACGGATTTCAGCATTTATCTCAACCCCAAGCCCGACTACTCTTGTTAAAGCGTTGGCTCTTTGGTCAGGGGTCGCACTCAGCGCACGTTTGGCTGCTTGGCAGATCGCGATGAGGTCGAGTTGTACAGGGTCCGGCGAATAATTGGCAAAACGACTGACGTAGCAAGGCCCCATATCGCCCGGCACGGATGGCTCTTGGCTACAGACCACAAAGCTCGCTGCGCCGATGCTACACGCCGGGCCATCCCAGTCTGGGGACGCCGCCATTGCCGGATGCACAAACTCTCTTAGCCAAAAAAGAGAAGCGAGCACCAAAACACACAAAAATCGCCGCATGACACGCTCCTCCCACAATAGAGGCTGTACCATAAGCAAAACAAAAAAGACAAAATAAGTTAGCAAGCGTAGGATGGGTGAGCGCAGCGCTACCCATCGCTATCTCGGAAGGCCGGG
>NZ_JAQTZC010000061.1:0-7213 GCF_028687955.1 Acidocella sp. | reverse complement strand
GAGGCGCTGCGGGAGATCCGCCTGGCGCTGCTGGATGCTGACGTCGCGCTGCCGGTGGTGAAGGATTTTATCGCCACGGTGAAGGAAAAGGCCGTGGGCGCGGAAGTGCTGCGCTCGGTCTCGCCGGGGCAGATGGTTGTCAAAATCGTCAACGATGCGCTGGTTGAGGCGCTCGGCGGCGCGGTGGTGCCGGTTAATCTGCTGGCCCCCTCGCCTATTCCCATCCTCATGGTGGGCTTGCAGGGTTCGGGCAAAACCACCACCTCCGGCAAGCTGGCGCTGCGGCTGCGCACGCGTGAGCGCAAGAAGGTGTTGTTGGCGAGCCTGGATACGCAGCGCCCGGCGGCGCAGTTGCAGCTGGAGCAGCTGGCGCAGCGCGCCGAGGTGGCGAGCCTGCCGATTATCGCCGGGCAGAGCCCGTTGCAGATCGCGCAGCGGGCCATGGATGTGGCGCGGCGCGAAGTGTTCGACGTGGTGATTCTGGACACCGCGGGGCGGCTCTCCATCGATGCGGCGCTGATGGAGGAGGTCAAATCCATCCGCTTTGCCGTGAATCCGGTGGAGACGCTGCTGGTGGTCGACGCGATGACCGGCCAGGACGCGGTGACCACCGCCACCGCCTTTAATCAGGCGCTGGGGATTACCGGCATCGTGATGACCCGGCTCGACGGCGATGCCCGTGGCGGCGCTGCCCTCTCGATGCGCGCGGTCACCGGCGCGCCGATCAAGCTCGCGGGTACCGGCGAGAAGCTAGATGCGCTGGATGAGTTCAACCCCGAGCGGATTGCCGGGCGGATTCTCGGCATGGGCGATATCGTCGGCCTGGTGGAGCGGGCGGCGCAGAATATTGACCAGGCGGAGGCTGAGAAGCTCGCCAAGCGCATGGCCAAGGGCAAGTTCGACCTGGACGATTATGCATCCCAGCTCCGCCAAATTTCCAAAATGGGGTCGCTGTCGGGGATTTTGGGCATGCTGCCCGGCGTCGGCAAGATCAAGAAACAGATCGAGGATGCCAATCTCGATACCACCATGTTCAAGCGTCAGGCCGCGATCATCAGCTCGATGACCAAGGCCGAGCGCCGCAACCCGGACCTGCTGAAGGCCAGCCGCAAGAAGCGGGTGGCGGCGGGGTCTGGCACATCGGTGCAGGAGGTCAACAAGCTGTTGAAGCAGTTTGACGACATGTCCACCATGATGAAACGCATGAATAAAGCCGGCGGCCAGGAGGCGATGATGCGCCAGATGCAGGCCGCCATGGGCCAGGCCAAGGGCGGCCGCCGCCCGTTTTGAAGTTTTACCGTTTAACCTTGAGGAGTTACCATGTCTGTTAAAATCCGTCTGTCGCGCGCCGGCGCGAAGAAGCGCCCGTTTTACCATATCGTGATCGCGGATGCGAACAGCCCGCGCGATGGCAAGTTCATCGAGCGCGTGGGCACCTATAACCCGATGCTGCCCGCCGAGCACGCCGAGCGCGTGACACTGGTGAGCGAGCGCCTGACCCATTGGATCGCCAATGGCGCGCAGCCGACCGACCGCGTTGCCAAATTCCTCGGCAAGGCCGGGCTGATCGCGATGCCGGTGTATCCGGAGCAGCCCAAGCAGTCCGCGCCGAAGAAGAAGGCGCAAGAGCGTGCCGCCGAGCGCGCGAAAGCCGCCGTTTAATTAAAGGCCGTTAGGTGAACGAACGGTTGATCCTGATGGGCGTGATCGGCAAGCCACATGGCGTGCGGGGGCTGGTGCGGGTGAATGCCTACACCGAGGACCCGGACGCTCTGGCTGAGTATCCGCTGAGCGACCGGACCGGCCGGCGGTTTTCGCTGGAGTGGCTGCACGGCAATGTCGCGCAGCTGAGCGAGATCACACCTAAGGGCAACCGTGCGATCACCGACCGTAACGAGGTGGAAAGGCTCACCAATACCGAGCTTTTTGCCCCGCGCGCGGCGCTGCCAGCCCCTGATGAGGAGGAATTCTACCTCGCTGACCTTATTGGCCTGAAGGCCCGTAACGAAGCCGGGGTGGAGATCGGCAGCATTACCGCCGTGCATGACTATGGCGGCGGCCCGAGCCTGGAGATTTCTCCGGGCGGGCTGCTGGTGCCCTTTACCCGCGCGGCCGTGCCGGTGGTGGATATTGCCGCCGGACATGTGACCGTGGCGCCCCCGGTTGAAGTCGTGGTGCCATCATGAGCTGGCGCGCCGATGTGCTGAGCATTTTCCCGTCCATGTTTCCTGGGCCGCTGGGCGAGTCCCTGGCGGGCAAGGCCATGGAGGCGGGTAGCTGGAGCCTGAAGGTTACGGATATTCGTGACTTTGGGCTGGGCCGCCACCGCAGCGTGGATGACACGCCCTTTGGCGGCGGGGCGGGGATGGTCATGCGGCCGGATGTACTGGATGCGGCCATCGGCTCGGTGGCTGATGAACGTCCGCTCATCGTGCTGACACCTCGCGGCGCGCCGCTGACGCAAAAGCGGGTGCGCGAACTGGCCGGAGGGCCTGGGGTGATCCTGCTGTGCGGGCGCTTCGAGGGGATTGATCAGCGCGTGATCGACGCCCGCCAGGCGGAGGAGGTCTCCATCGGGGACTATATCCTCTCCGGCGGGGAGGTTGCGGCGCTGGTGCTGCTCGACGCGGCGATCCGGCTGCTGCCCGGCGTCATGGGCGCTGCCGAGAGCGCGGTGGAGGAAAGCTTTAGCGCCCCGCTGCTGGAATACCCGCATTACACCCGCCCGGCCGTGTGGGCGCAGCGCGCCGTGCCGGAGACGCTCACCTCGGGCAACCATGCCGCCATCGCCGCCTGGCGGCTGGCGGCTGCCCGCCAAACCACGAAAACCCGCAGACCGGACCTGTACAACCAATACATTGCATCTGGTGCCTCGGCACCCTAAACACCGCTTTCGAAAAGGACCTCGACCATGAACATCATCCAGACCATCGACGCCGAACAGATCGCCAAGCTCACCGCCGGCAAGCCAATCCCGCCGTTCGCCCCGGGAGATACCGTGCGCGTTAGCGTTAACGTGAAGGAAGGCGAACGCTCGCGCGTGCAGGCCTTTGAAGGCGTGTGCATCGCCCGCTCCAACCGCGGCATCAACTCCTCCTTCACCGTGCGGAAAATCTCCTATGGCGAAGGCGTGGAGCGTATCTTCCAGCTCTACGCGCCGACCATCTCGGAAATCCACGTGATGCGCCGGGGCGACGTGCGCCGCGCCAAGCTGTACTACCTGCGCGGCCGCCGCGGTAAATCCGCGCGTATCGCCGAGAAGGCCCGCGAAGTCGAAGCCACTCCGGCTGAGTGAAGTAAAGTTAGGGGGGGCGTCGCACTGTAGGTGCGCCTATGAGCTAATAGGCGGCCTGTGAGTCCGGCGCCCCCTGGCCTTCCTTACTCAGGAGTACCAGCTTCGATGTCACGGACTTTATTTGACAAGATTTGGGATGCGCATGTGGTGGACCGGTTGGAAGACGGCACATGCGTGTTGTATATCGACCGGCATCTTGTGCATGAAGTGACCTCGCCGCAGGCTTTTGAGGGGTTACGGCTGGCCGGGCGCAAGGTTCGGCGCGTGGATGAGACGATCGCGGTGGTGGACCATAATATTCCCACTGATGCGGACCGGCTGAACGGCATCAACGAGCCGGAGAGCAAATTACAGATCGAGACGCTGGAAGCCAATGTGGCGGCGTTCGGGGTGCCGTATTTTCCGGTGAGCGACGCGCGCCAGGGCATTGTGCATGTCATCGGGCCTGAGCAGGGAATTTCACTTCCCGGGTTCACCATTGTTTGCGGCGATTCGCACACCAGCACGCATGGCGCGTTGGGGGCGCTGGCGTTCGGCATCGGCACCTCCGAGGTTGAGCATGTGTTGGCGACGCAGACGCTGTTGCAAAAGCCAGCCAAGAACATGCTGGTGCGGGTGGACGGCGTGCTGCCCCCCGGCTGCACCGGCAAGGACATTGTGCTGGCGATTATCGGCAAGATCGGCACCGCGGGCGGCACCGGGCATGTGATCGAGTTCGGCGGCGAGGCGATACGGGCACTGGACATGGCCGGGCGGCTGACCGTTTGCAACATGAGCATCGAGGCGGGTGCGCGCGCCGGGCTGATCGCGCCGGATGAGACGACGTTTGAGTACATCAAGGGCCGCCCGTATGCGCCCAAGGGCGCGGATTTCGAGAAGGCCGTGGCGTACTGGAAAACGCTGCCGAGCGATGAAGGCGCGCATTACGATAAGGTGGTGGTGCTGAACGCCGCCGAGATTGTGCCGCAGGTGACATGGGGGACCAGCCCGGAGGCGGTGATCCCCATTACCGGCACGGTGCCTGACCCGCAGGCCGAGCCGGACGAGGCGCGCCGCGCCCAACTGCAACAGATGCTGCGCTATATGGATTTGCAGCCGGGCCAGAAGATTGCCGGAACGAAAGTGGATGTTGTGTTCATCGGCTCCTGCACCAACTCGCGCATTGAGGACATGCGCGCCGCCGCCGCCGTGGCCAAGGGCCGCCATGTGGCGCCGGGTGTGCGGGTGCTGGTGGTGCCGGGCTCGGGGCTGGTGAAGGCGCAGGCCGAGGCCGAGGGGCTGGCGAAAATCTTCACCGATGCGGGGTTTGAGTGGCGCGAGGCCGGATGCTCGATGTGTCTGGGCATGAACCCCGACAAGCTGACGCCAGGGCAGCGTTGCGCCAGCACCTCCAACCGCAATTTTGAGGGCCGCCAGGGGCCGGGAGGACGCACCCACCTGCTCTCCCCCGCCATGGCCGCCGCCGCCGCCGTCACCGGCGTTCTCACCGATGCCCGGGAGCTTGTGTAATGGATAAATTCACCCGCCTCACCGCCCCGGCCGCGCCGTTGAATCTGGCAAATGTAGATACGGACAAAATCATCCCCGCGCGGTTTTTGAAGACCATCAAGCGCAGCGGGCTGGGCAAGAGCCTGTTCGCCGATATGCGCTACAATGCCGATGGCTCGGAGAATCCTTCGTTCGTGCTCAACCAGCCGAAATACCGCCAGGCGCAAATTCTCGTCGCGGGGGATAATTTCGGCTGCGGCTCGTCACGCGAGCATGCGCCCTGGGCGCTGCTGGATTTTGGCATCCGCTGCGTGATCGCGCCCAGCTTCGCTGATATTTTCCATGGCAACTGCTTCAAGAACGGCATTCTGCCGATCGTGCTGCCGGCGGATGTCTGCGAACAGCTGATGGACGATGCGGCGCAGGGGACGAATGCACGCCTGACCATCGACTTGGAAAAGCAGGTGGTGGTGCGCCCCGATGGCGAGGAAATTCATTTCGAGGTGGATGCGTTCCGCAAGCACTGCCTGCTGAACGGCCTCGACGATATCGGCCTGACGCTGGAGCATGCGGCCGCGATTGATGCCTATGAAGCCAAAACCCCGAGCTGGAAGCCAGCCATTAACGGAGTCTGAGAAAACATGAGCGAGCGTAAGAACCTGTTGCTGATGCCGGGCGACGGCATTGGCCCCGAAGTGATGGCGCAGGCAAAGCGCGTGCTGGACTGGCTGCAAAAGACCGGCCGGGTGGACTTTGCGGTCACCGAGGAGCTGGCCGGCGGCGCTTCCATAGATGTGCACGGCGTGCCGCTGACCGAGGCGGCCCTGGCGCATGCGCTGGCGGCGGATGCGGTGTTGTTTGGCTCCGTCGGCGGGCCGAAGTGGGACACCGTGCCCTTCGATATCCGCCCCGAGGCGGCGCTGCTGAAACTGCGCAAGGAGATGGGCGTGTTCGCCAACCTGCGCCCGGCGAAGGTGTTCGATGCGCTGGTGGATGCCAGCTCGCTGAAGCCGGAACTGGTGCGCGGGCTGGATATCATGATCGTGCGCGAGCTGATCGGCGGGATTTATTTCGGCGAGCCGCGCGGCATCGAGACCCTGCCCGATGGCAGCAAGCGCGGTGTGAACACCGAGGTTTATACCACGGGTGAAATCGAGCGCGTGGGGCGGGTGGCCTTCGAGCTGGCGCGCAAGCGGCAGAACCGCGTGTGCAGCGTGGAGAAAGCCAATGTGATGGAAAGCGGGCTGCTGTGGCGCCAGGTGATGACGGCGCTGCACGCCGCCGAATACCCGGATGTGCAGCTGAGCCACATGTATGCTGACAACTGCGCCATGCAGCTGGCCAAAAACCCACGGCAGTTTGATGTGATTGTGACCGGGAACCTATTTGGCGATATTCTCTCCGACCTCGCGGCCATGCTCACCGGCTCGCTCGGGCTGCTGCCCTCGGCCACGCTGGGCGCCATGGACGCCGCAGGGCGCCGCCCAGGGTTCTATGAGCCGATCCACGGCTCGGCGCCTGACATCGCGGGCAAGGGGCTTGCCAACCCGCTCGCGCAGATTTTGAGCCTGGCGCTGATGCTGCGCTACTCCTTCGATATGGAGGCAAACGCCGCGCTGATCGAACGGGCCGTGGAGAACGTACTGGCCAAAGCCGGGCGCACGCCGGACATCGCGATTCCCGGCCGGGCAAAAATTTCCACCTCGGAGATGGGGGATGCGTTGCTCGCAGAGCTCAACACCATTTAATCAACCAGGCGGGGTTGCCTGACCGCGACGCTTCGGTTACACCCCGCCGGTACGCGCCCGTAGCTCAGCTGGATAGAGCATCAGACTACGAATCTGAGGGTCAGGAGTTCGAATCTCTTCGGGCGCGCCATTTTTTCCTATAAAGATCAAGGGTTTGTCTGGCGGGGCAGCGATCTGTGCCGCCGCGTCAGCATTGCTTCCCCCCACTATCCCCCCAACGGCTTCATTTTATCGCTGGTCACCCAGCCGGAAGTTTATTGGCGCACTACCGAGCTGTCAGGATTTTGACAGAGATTCGAGATGCTTTAGACGGTTGATCTGCTTCTTAGTATCGGTCGCATACTCGACCGTTTCCTCGACCTCGATATCTGCCACATACACGTCATTCACCTGCCAGACCGCTCCAGCGGGGAAGGTTTCCGACAGTGGGCCAGCATAGTCATCACCGTTGGGGTCGACAAAGCGAAACCGTTTCGTCTTAGAATCTAGCCCCACTAGAACCCCCTGCACCCTAATCGGCCTCGTCACCGAGTCAGAGGTATGGCCGATCACGGTAATGAACCGCCCCGCGTTTGCCGGAGGCTCCAACTCTTGAGAGGATGGGGTCATGACGAACAGAACGAGCAACAAATTTTCACCTGAGGTTCGCGAGCGTGCGGTGCGGATGGTGCTGGAACACAAG
>NZ_JAQTZC010000060.1 GCF_028687955.1 Acidocella sp. | reverse complement strand
AATGGTGGCGCGCACACCCAGCAGCACCGAGGCTCCAGGCATCTGCAACCCGTTCACCGGCTCGAAATTTGAGCCAAGGATATTCTTGCCCGTGGCGAACAGGGTGAATTTGTCATCCAGCCGGTAGGATGCGTTCAGGTTCACAATCGTCCCCGGGCGTGAACTGCCGGTACCCGCGGCAATCGGATAGCCGTTGTTGTCATACATATAATCACTGAACCGCCCCACATATTGCACCTGCGGGGTGATGCTGAACCCTGGTGCCGGGGTGAATGTCAGCGTCGCGGAACCCGCGTTCTGCGGCCGGCGCAACAGGGCGGCGCGCGTCTGTGCATCAATCGAATTGGTGTAGGTGTAGGTGAAATCCGCGCTCAGCCAGGGCGCCGGGTTCAACACCAGCTCGCTCTCCACCCCCTTGATGCGCGCCTGGCCGATGTTGCGCTCCGTCGAGCTGGTATAATTAGGCGGCAGCGAGACATAGGTGATGATATCGCGGATGTCCGACTGGAAATAGGTTGCCGAGATGCTCGCGAAATCGCCTTGCCGGAAGGCTGGAATATCAAACTGCGGCCCGATCTCGAAGCTGCTGCTGTACTCGGCCTTCAGCTTCGGGTTGCCCTGGTAGGTATAACCGCCGGAGCTGTTCTGGCCGTACAGATCGTACAAGGATGGCGCCAGAAACCCGGTGCCGTAGGATGCCTTCAGCCACATATCGGCCTCCGGCACCGCCAGCACGCCGCCCACACGCCAGGTAAGCGCATTGCCGAAACTCGAGACAGCATCATCGCGCAGCGCGCCGGTGAGGGTGAGGCGGCGCAGCAATGTCGTCTGCGCGCCCGCATGCCCGGCCCAGGTGTGCTGCGAGGCGCCCATATGCGCCACAAACGGGGAGCCGTAATACGCATCGTTCACCCGCTCGTGTGCGGTGTCGTTAATATATTCAGCGCCAAACTGCACCGCGGAATCAGAGGTGCGGCCCACATAGGGCAGGTGCACGGTGTTGTTCCACTGCACATCGGTGCGCGTGCCGTGATACACCTCATCGGCCTGTACCTGGTTCGGGTCCGCCGCGTCCAGCAGATTGGTGTTGTGCAGCGTGTTGTCCAACCGGGCCGCGAACAGCTCCGTGCTCAGCCAGCCGTTGAACAGATTGCTGGCAACACCAAGCTTGCCGAAATAATTGGTGTTCTTGTCGTAATTATTCGGATCATCATAGATCGGATAACCAAGACCGGGGAAACCGGCAGTGGTCTGCTGCGCGCGGCCCACCAGATAAACCCGCGTGCCGGGCACCGGCGTATACCCCAGGTTGACCGAGGCAAGCTGCGAGCGGAATGGGTCTTTCACCCCCGCATAAACGCTCATGCGCTTTGGCGTGTAGTCAAACCCGGATTCCTCATCGAGCGCGCCGGTCAGCGCGTAATCAAACTTGCCAGACGAGCCGGAAACCATGGCGCTCGCCTGCCCCTGGCTCGGGAACCCCCCGGCCAGCGTCACGCTCGCCTTCGGGCGGCCCGAACCGCGCAACGTGATGATGTTGATCACCCCGCCGATCGCATTCGAGCCATAAAGGCCCGACATCGCGCCGCGCACCACCTCGATGCGGGCGACATCACTCAGCGTATAATCGCCAAAATTGAAGGCTCCGTTGGCCTCGGAAGGGTCATTCACCGGCACGCCGTCCACCAGCACCAGCACATCCTCCGAATTCGCGCCGCGGATGAACACGCTGGTCTGCGCCCCCGAGCCGCCCGACTGCACCACCCCCAGCCCCGGCACCGCGCTCAGCGCCTGCGCCAGCGTGGTGTAGCCGCGCTTCTGGAAATCCTTGCGGGTGATAATGCTCACCCCCGCCGCCACTTTTGTCACCGGATCGGGGATGCGCGTCGCGGTCACGGTGGTCAGATCCACCCCGCCATCCGCCCACGCCGCCGCCGGCAGCAGCGATGCCGCCAGAAAACACCACAATAACCCACTCTTGCTCATAACCCGCTCCGCGCCAGCCGCGCGCGGATTTCCTCCGCATGCGGCACATTCAACAACTGCGACAGAGGCTCAGGGTCTCTCTCCCCTCCATCCATGGTGCACCCCGCCCATGAACGCGCAAATGTCTCGATGCCGGCCGGTCTCCTGGCTCGCGGATTTTCGCGCCCCCCGCCTTCTCACCCGCGCGGGCAATGGCATGTGGAGAGAGCTAGCCGCTCACAGTTGCGGGGGCAGCCGCGGCGTTTTGATACCGCATTCCCGTTTAAGCCTGCCATCACGGCGGGCCACCGTCATCTGAGGGGGTGGTAGCTCCTTAAGGCGCATCAATGCAAGGCAGGCGCGTTTGAGTTTATGCCCGCGCCACGCTAGAGGGGCTGGATGCTCCACCCGCAAACACAAGTAACGGCTGAACGGGCCTCCAGGCTGCGCCGGTTCGCCAGCCGCATCACCTTTGTGGTCGCCGTGCTGCTGCTGGCGGTAAAAATCGCCGCCTGGCTCACCACCGGCTCGGTCGCGCTGCTCTCCTCCACGGTGGACGGGCTGGTTGACGTGGTCACCTCCTTCACCACCTTCCGCGCCGTGCGCATGGCCGAGCGCCCGCCAGACCGGCGCCACCGCTTCGGCTACGGCAAGGCCGAGGCGCTGGCCGGTTTCACGCAATCGCGCTTCCTCTACGGCGGCGCGCTGGTGCTGGCGTTTCAATCCGTCGAGCGGCTGGCTTTCCCCGATCCGGTGAAGCAGATCGGCTTTGGCCTATGGGTCGTCATCGCCAGCCTGCTGGCCGCCGCCGGGCTGGTGGTTTTGCAGACCTGGGTGGTGCGCCAAACCACCTCCACCGCCATTGCGGCCGACCGCGCGAACTACCTGGCAGATGTCGCGATCAATCTGGCCGTGCTGACGGCGCTGGGGATCATCCATTTCACCGGCTGGAACCGCGTGGACCCGGCGTTCGCGCTGGCCGTCGCCGGGTATATGTACTGGAACAGCCGCGGGATCGACACCGATGTGCTGAAACAACTGCTCGACCGCGAATTGCCGCCCGCGAAGCGCAAACGCATCGAAGAACAGGTGATGGCCTGCCCCGGCGTGCGCGGCGTGCATGACCTGCGGACCCGCTATTCCGGCGACCGGACCTTTGTGGAATTCCACATGGAGGTGGACGCGCACCTCACCATCACCCAGGGCCACACCATCAGCGATGCCGCGGAAGCCGCCGTTCGGGAGCTGTTTCTGCCGCAGGTGGTGGAGGTGATCTCGCATCTGGAGCCGGCGGGGATCGAAGACGAGCGGCTGGACGACCGGGTGGGATAAATAATACCAGTCAGCCTTAAGGCTGACTGGTATGCGCGTGGGGCTGGTGGGGCGGCCGCGCGTAAAATCAAGAGCTTATACCAGCCCGCCAAGAGTTTGACTCTCTGGGTTTGGTGGCGGGCTGGTATAAAATGCGATAGCCCCAAACGACCGCGCCCTATTTCCGGGGGCGATTCACGCTTTCGGCTCGCTCGATTGAGCGAACCTCAAACGACCGCGCCCTAATCCTCGGCACCACGGCGCAGCTTCTTGGTCTCCGCGCGCTGGCTCTTCGCCTCCAGCCGCCGGGTTTTCGAGGCTTTGGTCGGCCGGGTCGGCTTGCGCAACACCGGGGCCACCGCCGCCGCGCGGATAATCTCGAACAGGCGCTCGCGCGCATCCGCCCGGTTTTGCAGCTGCGTGCGGAAGCGGTTGGCGGTGATGACAATCACCCCGTCATTGCTCAAGCGCCGCCCGGCCAGCACTCGCATGCGCGACTTCACGGCGCCCGGCAGCGATTCACATTTCAGGAGGTTAAAGCGCAACTGCACAGCGGTCGCGACTTTATTGACATTCTGCCCCCCAGGGCCGGAGGCGGCAATAAAGCTTTCATCGAGATCAGCCTCGCTGATCCCGAGTCTCGGCGTCACTTGTATGAGCATCCGGCCCAGCCTTCACTGCCAGGCCAGGTGGGTTAGGCCGCCTTGGCGGCCTTTTTGGCGGTCGCGCGCTCCAGGCGGCGCTTCAGCGCCAGGCCCTCGGTGGTCATCTTGCTGTCGTTCTGGCTCAGCAAAAACGCATCCAGGCCGCCGTTATGCTCGATCGTGCGGATCGCCCGGGTGGAAAGACGCAGCCGGACGTTGCCCAGAACGTCAGACAGCAGCGAGGTTTCCTGCAAATTTGGCAGGAACCGGCGGCGGGTCTTGTTATTAGCGTGGCTGACATTATTGCCAGCTTGCACGGTCTTTCCGGTCAATTCACAACGGCGGGCCATAGTACAATCCTCAAATACGCAAAGCGGGCAGGCGGATGCCAGCCCGAAATCCAGCCCGGCTTATGGCTAAAAGCCTCGCCCCGGTCAAGCCTCGCCCGCGTGATCCTTGCCCACGGTGGAGCGCATTTCCCCCGATTCAACGCTTTCCATCGCCTGGCGCAGAATCTGCACCACCACATCGTCCGGCAAGGTGCGCGTGAGCAGACCCATCGCGCCGCCAAGCAGGGCGGAGGCCACGGCCAGCGAGTTGATCTGCTGGCCGATCATATACTCGATCGCCTTGTCCACGACCGAACCAGCATGGCTCAGGTCGCGCTCCGGCGGGGATTGTGTCTTGTTCATCGTATTTTCCATCAGCGCCTTCTATCTGGTGATTTGCCGCCCCGCTACCAGGGCAAACGCCTACCCGGCCACTTCGCCGAGAGTTTTTTCCCGCACGGCCTCTTCCTGCTCCGCCTGCTGCGCCGCCCACATGCCGGCGTATACACCATCGGCCTCCAGCAGCGCCGCATGGCTGCCGCGCTCCACGATTACACCCTCGCGCAGCACCAATATCTCATCGGCATCGGTCACCGTGGAGAGCCGGTGCGCGATCACCAGCGTCGTGCGGTCATACGCCACCGAGCGTAGCGCCGCGCCGATCTCCTGCTCCGTCGCGGTGTCCAGCGCGCTGGTCGCCTCATCGAGGATCAGCACACGCGGGTTCTTCAAAATCGTCCGCGCAATCGCCACGCGCTGCTTCTCACCGCCGGAGAGTTTCAACCCGCGCTCGCCGACCTTGGTTTTATACCCCTGCGGCAGGGTGGTGATGAAATCATGGATCTGCGCCAGCCGCGCCGCCTGCTCAATCTCCTCAACGCTCGCCCCCGGCCGCCCGTAGGCGATGTTGTAGAAAATCGTGTCGTTGAAGAGCACCGTATCCTGCGGCACCACGCCGATGGCCGCGCGCAGGCTGTGCTGGGTGTAGTCGCGCACATTATGCCCATCCACCAGCACAGCGCCGGAGACCGTGTCGTAAAACCGGAACAACAGGCGCGAGATGGTGGATTTGCCCGAGCCGGTCGGCCCGACGATAGCCACCTTCTGGCCCGCCTCCACGGTGAAGCTGACGCCCTTGAGAATATCGCGATCCGGATTGTAGCCAAAACGCACGTTCTCGAAGCGCACCTCCACCGGCGCGCCCTGCGGCGCCAGCTCAATGGCGCCGGGTTTGTCGCGCACCTCATAATTCACCCGCATCAGGGAGAACATCTGCTCCATGTCGATCATGCCCTGGTTGATCTGCCAGTACACAAAGCCGAGAAAATTAAGCGGCACATAAAGCTGCATGAGATAGGTGTTGACCAACACGAACTGGCCGACCGTCATGGTGTGGTGCGCAACGCCGGTTGCCGCCATCAGCATCATCACGCCCAGCGCGGCCGAGATGATCACCGCCTGGCCGATGTTCAGCCCGTTGAGCGAAACCTGCGCCTTCACCGAAGCCGCCTCATAGCGCGCCAGACTTTCATCGTAGCGGCGCGATTCATGGCTCTCGTTGCCGAAATATTTAACCGTCTCAAAATTCAGCAGGCTGTCGATCGCCTTGGTCTGCGCCTCGTTATCGGTCTCGTTCATAATCCGGCGAAATTTGGTGCGCCACGCGGTCACGCCAAAGGTGAACGCCATATAGAACCCGACCGCGACAAAAGTGATGAGCGCATACCAGAAGCTGAACATGTGCCAGAGTATGCCCACCGTGAGCAGCAGCTCGATGATGGTCGGCAACACATTGAAGGTGCTCAGCCGCAGCACGTTCTGGATGCCCAGCGTGCCGCGCAGGATAATGCCGGAAAGCCCGCCGGTCTGCCGGTCCAGGTGGAAGCGCATCGAGAGGCCATGCAGATGCTCAAAAGTCTGGCGCGCCACCACGCGCGAGGCGCGCATCTGCACGGCGGCGAAAATCGCGTCGCGCAGCTCGCCAAATCCGGCCGCGGCGACGCGCACCAGCGCATAACCCACGATCAGCGCCGCGGGAACCACGATAGCACTGGCGCCATGCGCCAGCCGGTCCACCGCATGGCTATAGAGGATCGGCACATAAACCGTCGCCACCTTGGCCAATACCATCGCGATGCTGGCCAGCACCAGCCGCAGGCGCAGGCCGAACTCATGCTTGGGCCATAAATACGGCAGCAGCGAGCGCAAAGTGGCCCAGGAATCACGTGGCGCCTTCGGCGCGCCAGGGGTGGGAGCAAGATGGGGGTTGGCACGAGCGGCATTACGGGTCATGTCACCGCACATGGCATCTGATACGCAAATTGCAAAGCTCCTCTCTCACATCTCTGCCTGTCATTCAGCGGTGCTGCCGGGCGCGCGCCTGCCGCTCTACGCCGGAGCGCACCATATCGGCTATGTGACGCCTGGTTTCGCGGCCCGGCTGGCCGCCTCCAGCCCGCTGGTGACGCGCGATGAAACCCGCGTGCGGCTCGCCCCCGCGGCGCTGCCGGAGCTGAACAAGCTGGCCCATGCCACTGGTCTGCCGCTGCGAGCGGAGAATTTTGACGTGCGCGAGACCGATGGCGGCCCGGTGCTGGCCGTGCTGGACCGCGGCGCCCTGCCCAGCTTCGGCGTCATCGGCGTGGGTGTGCACATGAACGGGCTGGTCCGCCGCGCGGATGGCTGGCATTTATGGATCGCCAAGCGCGCCGCCAACAAAAAACTAGACCCCGGCAAGTATGACAATCTGGTCGCCGGCGGGGTCGCCGCCGGGCATACGCCATTTGAGACCATCATCAAGGAATCCGAGGAAGAAGCCTCGCTCCCGGCCGTCCTGGCCGCCAATGCGCGGCAGGTCGCGCGGTTTGCCTACAACATGGAGCGCCCGGAGGGGCTGCGCCGCGATGTGGTCTACGCCTACGACCTGGAGCTGCCGGAATCCTTCATCCCCGAACCGGCGGACGGCGAGGTGGAAAGCTTCGCCCTCTGGCCGTTGGCCCGCGTGCTGGAAGTCGCCTCCACCACCGATGACTTCAAATTCAACGTCAACCTGGTGCTGATAGACCTGTTGATCCGTTACCGGCTGATCCAGGGCACGGCGGCTGAGCGGCTGCGCGCGGCGCTGAACGGCTGACCGGCTCCCTCAGCCGCGAGGCGCTGCCGCCCGGCTCAACCGGTCGTTAATCGCCCGGCCCAGCCCCGTGTTGGGGACAGGCATCACCGCGATGCGCGTCAGGCCGAGGGCTGCACCGCTGGCGTCCAGCTCATGCAGGGCCTCGAACAAGCGCGCCGCCGCCTCGGTGAGGTTTTTCATTGCCGAGAGCTGAAACACAAGCTTTGCGCCGGGCAGCGGCGGGCCGAATGCCAGCAACGCCTCATCCGCCGCCACCGTGCCGGCGTTGAGCCGCACCGGCAGCCCAGGCGCGTAATGCGAGGCCAGCATCCCCGGCGATGCCATCGCCTGCCCCTGGATCATCGGCGCGCCGGTCCCCACCGGGCCGATCACCACCTCCAGCGTTTCCACGCTCACCCCGCCAGGGCGGAGCAGCACCGGCGCGGGGCCGGAGAGGTCCAGCACCGTGGATTCCACCCCCACCGCGCAAGGCCCGGAGTCGACAACCGCCGCGATTTTGCCGCCCAAGCCCGCCAGCACATGTGCCGCCGTGGTCGGGCTGATGCGCCCCGAGCGGTTGGCCGAGGGCGCGGCCACCGGCCCGCCGAACGCGGCCAACAATTGCAACGCAACGGGATGCGCCGGAACCCGCACCGCCAGCGTCTCCAGCCCCGCCGCCGCCAGCCGCGCAACTGGGCAAGCCGCCGCGCGGGGCAGCACCATGGTCAGCGGCCCCGGCCAGAATGCCGCCGCCAGCTTCTCCGCCATGGCGTTGGGCACCACATGCGCGAACGCAGCCCGCGCGCTGGCGTAATGGCAAATCAGCGGATTAAAGCTGGGCCGCCCCTTGGCCGCATAAATGTTTGCCACTGCCTCGCCGTTGCGCGCATCGGCGCCCAGGCCGTAGACTGTCTCGGTGCCGAAGGCGACCAGCTCCCCCGCCGCCAGCAGCGCCGCGGCGCGGGCAATCTCCGGCGCGGTTGGATGCAGGATGACGCTCACCTGGCCCCGGCCGTGTTCAGTTATTCTTCGTCCGGGGCGGCGCTGGCCTGCGGCTTGGCGCCTGTTTCCAGGTCCCGCGCCACCTCCGGCTGATGCAGCAGCTTGTTGATGCGCGTCGCCTCCTCCAGCGCCTCATCGGCCAGGAATTTCAAATCCGGCGTCACCCGCAGCCCGAGCTTCGGCGCGATCTGCGCGCGCAGAAACGGCGACACCCGCTTGAGCGAGGGGAGCAGCGGCGTAATGTCCTTGCCGCCGAGCGCGGTGATGAACACGGTGGCGTGTTTAAGATCCGGCGACATGCGCACCTCCGAGATCGTCAGATGTGCCGTGGCCAGCGCTTTCTCGTGGAACTCGGTACGCAAAAAGATCTCCGCCAGCGCATGGCGGATTTCCTCACCCACCCGAAGCTGCCGCTGAGACGGCCCCTCCTTACGGGATTCCCTCCCTGGCGCTCCTTTACGGAATTCTTGTTCGGGCGCTCCTTTACGGAGCGACGATTTCGGTTTCATAGCATTCCACCACATCGCCCTCGCGCAGATCCTGGAACCCGGCGAACGACAGGCCACACTCATAGCCGCGCGCCACTTCCTTCACATCGTCCTTGAAGCGCTTGAGCTGCGAGAGATCGCCCTGATGGATGACCACATTGTCGCGCAGCAGGCGCACGCCGCAGCCGCGCTTGACCAAGCCCTCGGTAACATAACAACCCGCGACCTTGCCGGTCTTGGTGATGTTGAACACCTGGCGGATTTCCGCATAGCCGAGGAATTTCTCGCGATGCACCGGGGCGAGCTTGCCCTTGACCAGCTTCTCGATGTCGTCCGCGACCTCGTAGATGATCGAGTAATAGCGGATGTCCACGCCATCGCGGTGCGCCAGCTCGCGCGCCTGCGCATTGGCGCGCACATTAAAGCCAACCACAATCGCATCCGACGCCTTCGCCAGCTGCACATCGCTCTCGGTGACCTGGCCAACGCCTGAATAGATCACGCGCACGCGCACTTCCTCGTTGCCGACCTTGGTGACCACCACCGAGATCGCCTCGGCGGAACCCTGCACATCGGCCTTGACCACGAGGGCCACTTCCTTCTGCGCCCCAGCCTGAATCCGGGCCAGCATCTCTTCCATCGTGCCGCGCGCGGCGGTGGCGCTGGCGGCGGAACGCTCGCGCAGCTTCTGCTGGCGGTATTCCACGATCTCGCGCGCCCGCACGTCGCTCTCCACGACCACAAACGGCTCGCCCGCGACCGGGGCAGCGGACAGGCCGAGGATTTCAACCGGCGTCGAGGGTGTGGCCTCCTTCACGGCCTTGCCCTTGTCGTCCTGCATGGCGCGCACGCGGCCCCACTGGGCGCCCGCCACCACGATATCTCCGGCATGCAGCGTGCCCTTCTGCACCAGCACGGTCGCCACCGGGCCACGGCCGCGGTCGAGCCGGCTCTCAATCACCGCCCCCTCGGCCGAGCGATTCGGGTTGGCGCGCAGCTCCAGCACCTCGGCCTGGAGCAAAATGGCTTCCTCAAGCTTGTCCAGCCCGAGCTTCTTCAGCGCCGAGACTTCGACATCCTGGGTCTCGCCGCCCATTTCCTCGACCACGATCTCATATTGCAGCAGCTCCTGGCGCACGCGGTTGGCATCCGCGCCCGGACGGTCGATCTTGTTGACAGCCACGATGATCGGCACCTGCGCCGCCTTGGCGTGTTTAATCGCCTCAATCGTCTGCGGCATCACGCCGTCATCGGCGGCGACCACCAGCACCACGATATCGGTCACCCCGGCGCCGCGCGCGCGCATGGCGGTGAACGCCTCATGGCCCGGCGTGTCGAGGAAGGTGATCTGCGCGCCCGAAGGCAGCTTCACCGTATAGGCGCCGATATGCTGGGTAATGCCGCCAGCCTCACCGGCGGCCACATCGGTATGGCGCAATGCGTCAAGCAGGCTGGTCTTGCCATGGTCGACATGGCCCATGATGGTGACCACGGGCGGGCGGGGCAGCAACTCGGTGTCGGTATCCTCCTCACCTTCGAGGCCCACTTCCACATCCGCATCCGACACGCGGCGCGCCTTGTGGCCGAACTCCGCCACCACCAGCTCGGCGGTGTCAGCGTCGATCACCTGCATGATATTCGCCATTACGCCCATTTTCATCAGGGCGCGCACCACCTCGTTGCCGCGCGCGGCCATACGGTTGGCCAGCTCCTGCACGGTGATGGTCTCCGGCAGAATTACCTCGCGCACCACCTTCACGCCATCGGCGCGCAGCAGCTCCAGCTCGGCCTGGCGGCGCTCACGCTCACGCTGGCGGCGCACGGAGGCGAGCGAACGCACCTTCTCGTCCTCACCCTCAATGGCGGCCAGCACGTCGATCTTGCCGGCGCGGCGGCGGTCATCGCCAATTTTCTTCGGCGCCACCACGGGCACGCCGCGCTTGGGCGCGGGGCCGACGCTCGGGCGCTTCACACCGCGCGGGGCTTCGTCTTCTTCATCGGACCGCAGGCCGGAGCGCTGGCCGGGTTTTAGCTGCAAAGTCTCGCGGCCAGGGACGGCGGGCTTCGCCGGGGCGGCGGCGGGCTTGGCCTCGGCCGGCTGCTCAGGGGCGGCGGCCTCAACCGGCGCGGGCGCAGGCTCCGGCCCCGGCTCCGGCGCGGGCGGCGGCGCCAACAGCGCATCTTCCTCACGCCGGCGGGCCTCCTCGGCGGCGGAGAGAATGGAAATTTTCTCCTGCTCGCGGCGCTCGGCCTCGCGCTGCGCGGCGAGGCGCTGCTGCTCGGCCAGCACGCGCTGGCGGGTTGCCTGCTCGGCGGCGGTGAGCGCGCGCGGCGCAACGCCGGGGCGGCCTGCCGGGCGGGCGGGTGCCGGCGCCGTGGCGGGTGCCGGTGGCGGGCTGGTTCCGGCCGGGCGCTCGGCAAGCGGCTTGTTCAATGAAAGCGCCGGAGCAGCCGGGGCCGGGGCTGCTGGGGCCGCCGGGGCGGGCGCCGCTGCCAGGCCGCGTTTTTTGCGCACCTCAACCTGAACCACCTTGGACCGGCCATGCGAGAAGCTCTGCCGCACCGATCCGGCGTCGACCGTATGCCCCGCATCACCACGCGTAGCCGGGCGCAGCGAGAGCCTGCCTTTGGTTTCAGTCTGGTCGTTGCCGTCAGTCATGCGTAATCTGGTCCATTCAACAATCGTGGCTGGTACTACCCCAGCCTGATTGGGCACTACTGCCCGCTTAAAACGCCGCCCGCAACACCTGCGAGACGGCCCGCCTCAATTTCAATCATTTTCGCCAGCCGGCCGGGGGCAATAACCACATGCACCGCCTGCTCTCTCCCGAAAATCTTACCCAGCCGGGCCGCGGAAAAAACCGCCACCACCGGCACCTCACGCCCGCCCACAAACCGCGCGCGCTCCTCAACACTGCCATCCACCGCCTGCAACACCAGCCCGGCCTTGCCGGAGGTCAGCCATTCGCGGGCCTTCTCAAAGCCCGCAATCGCCGCGCCACTCCGCCGCGCCAGCCCGGCCAGATCGAAAATCCGCTGTATCAACGCTGTTTCCACCTGGGCAGCCAAATCCGGCGCCACAACCAGCTGCTGCTTCGCCACACGGGCAAACACGCCACGTTTCAGCGCCGTGTCTATCACATCCCTGGACGCACTCAACCACAATCCGCGCCCAGGCAGGGTTGCGCTGACATCGAACACCAGCTGGCGCTGCGGCCCCGCCACGAAACGCAGCATGGCCTCACGCGTGAAACTCTCGCGTTTGACCAAGCAGCGCCGCAGCGGCCCGCGCTCCGGCGCCTCGTCTTCGCTCCCGGCGATGTCGGGTTCAGGCTGCGTTGCCATCTCCCTCGAACCAGTGCGCGCGCGCGGCCATGATGATCTCGTTGGCGGCTTCCTCGCTCAGCGCCTCGGCGCCGACGATTTCCACCAGCTCGTCACCGGCCAGGTCGGCAAGGTCGTCCAGCGTCTTCACACCCTTCTCGCCCAATGCGATCAGGTCTTTCGCGCTCAGCGCCTCGATCGCGGCAACCTCGTCGCTCACGCCCAGCGCCACGCGCTTGTCTTCCAGCTCACCCGCCTGCTTGGCCAGCGAGGCTTCCGCCCGGCGCTGCAGCTCGGCGGCCACGTTTTCGTCAAAACCCTCAATCGAGGCGATTTCATCCAACGGTGTCATACTCAAATCCTCTATCGTCTCAAATCCTTCGGCCACCAGCAGGCCGGCGATCACATCGTCCACATCCAGCGCCTCCACGAACAGCCCGGTCTTGCGGCGGAACTCCTCCTGGCGGCGCTCGGATTCCTCAGCCTCGGTCAGGATATCGATATCCCAGCGCGTCAGCTGCGAGGCGAGGCGCACATTCTGGCCGCGCCGCCCGATGGCGAGCGAGAGCTGGCTGTCAGGCACCACGACCTCAACGCGCCCGGCCTCCTCATCCATCACCACCTTGGAAACCTCGGCCGGCGCCAGCGCGTTCACCACAAAGGTCGCGACATTGGGCGACCAGGGGATGATATCAATCTTCTCACCCTGCAACTCAGCCACCACCGCCTGCACACGCGAGCCGCGCATACCCACGCAGGCGCCCACCGGGTCGATCGATTGATCGCGCGAAACCACCGCCATTTTGGCGCGCGAGCCCGGATCACGCGAGACCGCCTTGATCTCGATGATGCCGTCATAAATCTCCGGCACTTCCTGCGCGAACAGCTTGGCCAAAAAGCCGGGATGCGTGCGCGAGAGAAAAATCTGCGGCCCGCGCTGCTCTTCGCGCACATCATAAATAAACGCGCGCACCCGGTCGCCGTTGCGCAGATTCTCGCGCGGGATGGTCTCATCGCGGCGCAGCAACGCCTCGGCGCGGCCGAGATCCACCATCAAATTGCCGTACTCGGTGCGCTTGACCACACCGTTGATGATCTCGCCCACCCGGTCCTTGAACTCGTTATACTGCTTGGAGCGCTCATACTCGCGCACGCGCTGCACGATCACCTGTTTGGCGGTCTGCGCGGCGATCCGGCCAAAGTCGATCGGCGGCAGCGGATCCACGATAAAATCGCCAACTTCCTTCTCGGGCGCGAATTTCTTCGAGATGGCAACGGGGATCTGCGTCTCCTCGTTCTCCACCGTCTCGACGATCTCGGTCCAGCGTGAGAGCCGCACATCGCCGGTCTTGCGGTCGATGGTGGCGCGGATGTCCTTCTCGTGGCCATATTTGGCGCGGCCGGCTTTCTGAATCGCCTGCTCCATCGCCTCCAGCACATCGTCGCGCTCAATCTGCTTTTCGCGCGCGACGGCATCGGCAACAAGCAGCAATTCCGGGCGGTTAACTGCGGTATCCATCGTCAGTCTCCAATAAATAGACGTGTCATGAGTTGATTCACTGCAAAGGGGCTTCCGGCATCGAGAACGCAATCAGCGCATCGGTGAGAATCAGCTTGGCTTTCTTGATGCCGGCCCGCTTCAGGCTCAGCACCTCGCCGCTCTCCACCTTCAGCTGCACGCTCTCTTCATCGGCCCCCACCAATACACCGCTAAAACGCTTGCGGTTGCCGGGGCCGGGGAAATTCAGCTCGATCTTCGCCTCGAATCCGGCGTAGCGGACAAAATCCTTGGCCCGGGTCAACGGCCGGTCAATCCCCGCGGAGCTCACCTCCAGCGTCCAGGCGGAAGTGATCGGGTCTTCCACGTCCAGCACCGCGGAGAGCAGGTGGCTCACGGCGGTGCAGTCATCGAGCGTGAAGGCGGCGTTGTCCGCCCGGTCGGCCATGATCTGCACGATCGGCGACTCAGTGCCCATAATCTGCACACGCACCAGCTCGTACCCCTGGGCTTCCAGAGGTTCCACGATCAGCTCAGCGATGCGGCCCTCAAGGCCGGTATGGTTCGGGCGGTTGGCGGTCATTCAGGCAAAAATCCAACAAAAAAGGCGGCCGGTTAGGGCCACCCTG
>NZ_JAQTZC010000116.1 GCF_028687955.1 Acidocella sp. | reverse complement strand
CACGAATGCCTGCCAGTATTTCTATGAATGTGAGGAATGCGGCACCTTGCTTCGCCCCAAGCCCGGCGATTGTTGTGTTCTCTGCTCCTACGGGTCTGTACCCTGCCCACCAATCCAACTTGAGCGCCAAGCCGGAGGCAACGGCTGCTGCCAGCACTAAAATCCCGCCCGGTGTACCAACTGATATAATATTTTCTTCCCGCGCCGGCAGGATTGTGAAGAGGTCACCGGCGAGGCCGTCATCAGCGCCCTGGATGGCCCCCGAGGACAGCTTATGCAACCTTTCATCCCCGCTGTGCGGCGTCACGCCGCCAGCAATGCGGCCGTGGAAACACCTGCGGGAGCGGAGACGAACCTGTCCAGCCAATAATGGAAATGCTGCAGCCCGCCCTCGTTACGGCCGAATTGAACATACGGTATCAAGCCTGATTCAAAACTCCGCTGTTGGTCCATCGATTGCGGATTCCGATGAAGTCGGCCATGCATTCCAATTCGAAGCCGGCCACTGATTCCGATCCCAAGCCGGCCGGGTATTCCGATTTGATGTCGGCCACCTGAGCGTTATCGATTGGGTCTGGTTGAATGATTATCGTGTCTCTTTACGGGGTCAAGTTGAGGCGTTTGCGGCGGCGGGATTCTGCTTTTTGCGGAGGCTCTCGCCGGTCAGTTCGATGCGGTAGGCGTTATGGATGAGGCGGTCGAGGATGGCATCGGCGATGGTGGGGTCGCCGATGATTTCGTACCATTGCTCGATGGGCACCTGGCTGGTGATGATGACCGAGCGCATCTCGTGGCGGTCGTCGACGATCTCCAGCAAGTCGCGGCGCTGGTCGGCGGTCAGGGTTTCGGGCCCCCAATCGTCCAGGATCAGCAGATCGACCTTGGCGATCTGGCGCAGCATCCTGGCATAGCGGCCATCAGCCCGAGCCATGGCCAAGGTGGAGAACAGCCGCGGCACGCGATGATAGGCGGTGGACAGATCCTCGCGGCAGGCTTTCTGGCCCAGCGCACAGGCAAGCCAGCTTTTGCCCACGCCGCATGGGCCGGTGATCAGCAAATTATGCCGGGCGCGGACCCAGTCACAGCCGGCGAGCTTCAGGAATAATGCGCGGTCGAGGCCACGCGCCGCGCGGTAATCGACATCCTCAATGCTGGCGGATTGCCGAAGTTTGGCGGCGCGGGCGCGGGTCTCGAAGCGCTTTTGCCGCCGCAAGGTGGCTTCGTGTTCGAGCAACAGGGCCAGCCATTCGCCGTGTTCCAGGCCGGCAACCTCTGGCTGGCGTTCAAGTTCCCTAAACCCCTTGGCCATACCGTGCAGGCCGAGCTTCTGGAGCAGGTCGAGTGTTGGGTGGGTAAGCATGGTTTGGTCCTCTCAGTGAAAATATTTGGAGCCGCGTAGATTGCCGTGGCTCATCACCGCCTGCGGCTCATTGGCGGTGATGGCGGCGCGGTCGAGCTTGTTGGCGATGATCGAAGCGATGCTTTTGTAGGTGAACGCGCCGTAAGCGACGGCGCGGGCCGACACCGCCTCGGCGCGGATTTTGTCCAGCTCCCGGAACAGCCGTAGAACGCCAAGACAGGTCCTGAAGCCCTGTTCCGGGTGTGGGCGGCTGGCCAGAATGGCCGTGACCAGGCCCTCGGTGTTGGGGCCAACCGCGGCGCCCCAGCGGCGGAACCGCTCCGGCGTCCATTCGGCGTAGCGCCGGTGCGCACTTGGCATGTGCGCGGGGTCGGTGCCGTGGCGCGCACCGCCATAGCGGCGCTCGTGCGCGGCAATCCGATTTCCCTGGAAAAATATCTCGATCGTTCGCGCCGTCGCGCGGGTATCAACCTGGGCCCGGATCAAATTATGCGGCACCGAGTAGAAGTAGCCGCAGACCTCAACGTGATAATCCAGCGAAACACGGGCAAAACCCCATTCGGCGAATTCGTAGTCTGTGTCTGGCAACACGCCCAAAGCCGGGCGCTCGATCGTCTCGAACAGATGCCGCCGGCTGACCCCAAGCCGGCGCATGATGTGGTCGTTGATCCGCGCAACCATGACGGTGATCGCCTGATTGGCCTCCGCCAGAGAAAAGAATTTTTGCGCCCGCAACCGGCCCAGAATGTAGCTCTGGGCAAAACGCACCCCGGCTTCCACCTTTGCTTTGTCCTTCGGCCGGCGCGGCCGCGCCGGTAGAACGCCAATGCCGTAATGCGAAGCCATCCGGCCGTAGCTGAGGTTGATCTCGGGGTCGTAGAACGACGCCTTGTTGACGCCGGACTTCAGATTGTCCGGCACCACCAGCCGCGGCACACCACCGAAAAACCGGAACATGCGGACGTGGGCGCCGATCCAATCAGATAGCGTCTGGCTCCACGTGGCCTCGCAATAGGTGAAGCTCGACGCCCCCAGCACCGCGACGAAAATCTCCGCAAACCGTACCTCGCCCGTCGTGGGATCTGTAATGCCAAGCTTTTTGCCGGAATAATCGACAAACACCTTGTCACCCGCCCGATGCTCCTGGCGCATGACCGGCGACAACCGCGCCTCAAACTCCCGGAACAGATCGCAAAACCGGCTGTAGCTGTACCCTTCCGGATGCCCCGCGCGATATTCCTCCCACAGCACCATCAGGTTGACCCCAGGGCGTTTGAGCTCGCAGACCAGCTCGCGCCAAACCGGCTCAGCACGCCGGCGTATCCCGCGAACGGCACCGTTGCGGGCAAACAGCCGTTCCTCCAAAACCGCATCGGTCAGATCGGCCGGCAGCGGCCAGGCCAGCCCCGCCACCTGCGCCCGCTTCAGATTATCCTGGATCGTGCTGCGCGCCACGCCCAGCATCCGCCCGATCTGCCGTGCGCTGATCCCCTCGCTGGCCAGCCGTAATGTGTATCGTATCTGCCTCATCGTCAGCCCTCGCTTTGCCGGCATCCGCCCCTCCTCGTGGTTGATCACAAGAGAGAAAATGCCCGAGTTACTGACCCAGCCGATAACGCCCGGATGCCCGGCCAAGTGGCCGGAATTAAATCGGAATGCTGGCCGGCTTCAAATCGGAACGGTGGCCGACATCAAATCGGAATCCCCGGCCGGCTTCCGTCGGAATCCACACAGATGGCAAAGGCACCGCAGCCTTCTCCAACTTCGGCGTCGAGAACCTCGAGGATATCATCAGAGAACGACGACACCTAAAAAAGTAACGCCCGCGTCATTCACCGGATGCATACAGAACCTCGAGGATATCATCAGAGAACGACGACACCTAAAAAAGTAACGCCCGCGTCATTCACCGGATGCATACGCATCTCAATCCGATCGAACGATTATGGGGGCTGATGCACGGACACATCACCCACAACAAATGCTATGTCAGCTTCACCGATTTCAGCATCGCAATGCTGAACTTCTTGCGCAACGACGTGCCTGAAAACTGGGGGATGGCGCGCGATGAGGTTTCGGATAGTTTCCGCATCATAAACCC
>NZ_JAQTZC010000059.1 GCF_028687955.1 Acidocella sp. | reverse complement strand
CCTGCGCACCCAAGGGCGGCGGCGCCGCCAGACCCCAGCCGGCACCCACCCAAGTGGAGACAATCGGCAGCCATCCGCTCAGCACATTCTCAGGCTGAATTAATACCTTGGCGCTGTAAGTCGCGGAGTCAAAGCTTGAAACCAGTCCAAATCGCGCCACCCCGGCAAGCCCGTCCAATCCTCCGGCCCGTGCCTTCACCATATTCCAGAACTGATCCATGAATGTCCCTAACTAGCCGTATAGGCCCGTATTCTCTGCAAAAAACCATGGTTTTCATCGACTGTGCGCAACACTTCAACGATCGTATAATTCTGATCCAACGATGAATTCGTCCCGCCAAACTGTATCTGCATACCCGGCATCGTTACCAAATCACCTGGCATCGTTCCCAGCAAAACCAATGCATGTTGCGCAAGTGTAGCTAAATGGCTCGTAGCGAGCGCCTGCGCCTGCGCCTGCGTCAAATTCGGCCTCACCAAAGTTGTCATAAGACCTGCGCCTTTGCTCTGGGCAATCACGGTTTTATTCCGGCAATTCCAAGACTTCACAATAGTTCCACCTGGTAGGCTTGCCGCCATGTCAAATGTCACTGCAATAAAATTCTGCGCCGACAAAAACAACGGAATACCCGGTGCGGGAGGCCCAAAATTCAGGACTGTACCAACAACAGATAGTTGAAAATTCTCCACACTTGCTAAAGTAGAAAGCAGATTCCACTCAGTGGTCCCCTGTGAATGCACACCCAAAGCCGTGCGCGCATGATCCAATTGATAGTACTGTCCCGTCATAGTCGTTGTAGCCGTTACATTGGCTATCAACTGGTGCCGCTGCGCGATCGTCACAGCAATCTGGCTGGCGGTCTGATTCACAAATGTCTCTGAAAATTCAGTATCAATCAGCTTCGCCGCTAGATCCCGCCCCGTCAGTATTGCCCTATTTTGTAATATATCTATTTGGATATTATCAACCTGCCCCACAAGCAGCGTGGTATATCCAAACCCTTCCAGAGCGGCCTCTATCGTGATTATCTCAAGTCCTAGGCTCATAAAATACGAAATCGTTGTAAACGCAGCAACCCCGATCGCAAAACTGATCCGAAACCGGTCCGCCGCAAAATATCCCACCGATTCAATGTCCAGTTCAATTGCCCCAGGTACACCCCCCCCTCCGATGCTGATCCGCAGTTGTGGCTGTTCAACTGCCAACGCCACCTCCCGCGCTCGCATCAATCGGTGGTATAATCAACATGTTTACCCCCTGCAGAATCGGATCATTGAGCCTGTTTTGCTGCGCGATACGAATCCACTGCGTCGCATCTCCCAGATATTTGGCCGCAACCGCAAACAGGTTTCCACCCGCAATGGTGATAATCCGGTTGCTCATAGCAGCGTCCCCGCCAGATTCGCCACAGCGCGGCCTACATAGCCGCTCACCGCTGCGGCCGCGGCTAAAGTCGAAGACGCAACATCAAGCTGATTAACCGCCACCACGCCTCCCTGCGCATCCGCTGCGCCGTTCAATTGTGCAGCCGCACCGTTCAGCACCCCTCCCTGTGTGCCCACTATGCCTTGCAACGTGCTCTGTAAGGCTGCCACCCCGGCAATTCCACTGGCACTAATCCCGTCCAATGAAACCCCCGCCTGGCCGCTCAGTGCGCCAGCTGCCGTCAAGTCATTGCCGATCAGATTCGCCACCGGCGCTGCAACTGCCGCCAGTGATGCCAGCGGATCGCTTATAACCAGACATGTCACTGAAAATGGAATCAGGTTTGTTTTGCGATATTCTGCACAAAACTCATCGATGATCACCGTATAATAAAACCCATCCCATACCAACGGCAAGGGGGCTCCCAGCGCCCGTGCGGCATCGAGCATCTGCGCCCGCGTAACCGCATCATTGCCTGAAAAAATTCCCGCAAAGGAAATTTTCCCATCATCCAGGCCAAGTGCCTGAACAATCCTTCCCCCGCCTATCAACTGCTGGACAGCCAAATTCTGCCGTCCACCGAAGGATATCTTCTCAGGTACTTCCATGTCGCGGAATACCACACTGCCCAGCGTCAAAATCACATGACTCATGATAACCTCAAACAGGAAGCTTCAAACCAGCCCAGGCAGGTGTCAGCCGCGGATCAAACGCCATCGCCCCTGAAGGCGGCAGCCTCGCCTGATGCATAAAATAATCCCCCATAGCGCGCGAGATATCGGCCATCCGCTTACGCGGTTCTTGCGCCACGCTACCTTGATCACTTCCAGTCACATATTCCGAAATATCACGATTTTTCTTGAGTCCATAACCAGTAGATGCCAATTCCTGGCTGTATAAACGCGGCGGCCCCGCCGGATGCACGCGCATATTTTCCTGACGCACAGAACGTCCAAGCCTGCTCTCCTGGCCACTCATCCGGAACGGTGCAACCACACTCACCGGCGCGAAGGGCCCTACATTTCCCACCCGGCCGCCCGGTTTTATCCGCAGATGGCTTATCGTGGCATTTTCATTCTTTGTTAGCAACATATGCAGGCCAGCCAAATGTTTTCCCCTTCCCGGCAACACATGCCCTCCGCCCAGCCATGACGATTGCTTCCCCCAACCCGCGCGAAGCCCGGGCATTGAAAAACGTTCACCAGCTGAACCCGCAAGCCAAAATGTATTTTTTAACTCTCCCTGAATCCTCGGCGCTTCACTCATTCCTAAGCGAAACGTAAAACTACGCTTTGGCGCCATGGGCACGCTCTGGAGTCCTCTTGCCTGCTTATCTTTAAAAAAAATCCTGTGCAGCTTCCGATTCACGCCCGACCGCACCGGCAAATGCCATTTACCCACCCTGCCAGAATATCGCCCCGCGCCCATCACCAAAAATTGGCCGGCAACGGCAGCAACGTCCTCAACAGGCCAATCATGGCCCGTTGCAGTGTATCCCGTGTCATCCTTAGGTACAATCATACCCCTCTCCATCCTGAGAAAGCTTCAGAAATTCCCCGGCGGTTAACTCGCCAGCATAGAATTATATTTGTACCCAACGTAATTGTTTCCAATCATATGTCAGCCCGGAAAGCTCACCATAAACCACGATATGCGCCAAGCGCTCCACCGCATCCATGTTAAACGCCACGTCATAAGGCACCCCGCAGCCAACCAGATACAAACAATCCGTCAGTGCCGGGTGCCGTGCTAGTTTCCCGCGGCGGCCACAAGTTGCTGGTCAGACTCATCCTCAAGGGCCTTGGCAACCACCGGCATGGCATCCAGCCCTATCCTCTCCAGCGCGGCCTCCAACCCGGCTTCATTCGTAGGAAAAGGCATGGGCAAATCATCGATCATCGCAACCGCCGCCCCAATTAACGCACCATGCATATACGCTGCATTGGCAGAAAGCTCAGGCCCCAGCGCCTTGAACAAGCGCATCTGCTCCACCACCCCGATCCGCCGCAGTTGAATCCTCCGCCCGGCGTTATCCGTCACGATTTCGCTCATCATACCCTCGTGCGCCCAGACGCATAAAATTCAAGCCGCTGCGTCACCGGCGAATCACCTTTATACGTTCCCGCCAGCGCCAGTTTAAACACTGCACCATTGAACTGATACGTCGAAACCGATCCATCCGGCTCATGGATATACTGGTAAAGCGTCCCGGAATTTATCGACTGACCAGCCAAATACGCGGCCTCGATCTGCGCGATGAAATCATCCACCGCGGACGATCCACGATCGAGCGAAAAACTTCCCGCCCAGCCCTTCGGCAATTCCGCCCCAAGCTGCACGCCATCCAGCCGGTCCACCCGCACAGCCACTGTCAACTGCTGCGCCTCAAATCCCGTCACATGCGCCAGATCCACACGGCCAAACGGCCCCATCACCACGACCTGGCAATCACTGCCGACCGAAAATGTATTATACGGCATTTCTGCTCTCCCGGCTTAAATATTCGAAGGAATGGTATGCACACTCACCTGCACCGTCTGCCCCCCCTGAACATTTACGATAAATTTCTCATTGATCGCCTGGTACTGCACCTGCACATCCGCCTGCACATATCCCAACGCTGACCTAGCCGGCGGATTATTGGTGACATCGCAAACAACCGTAAACGGCGCGCCACTCCCGGTCCGCCCCAGCATCCCCTGCGAGAGCAACCCATTCAAAAACGCCAGCAACGTGGAGCGTATATTCTGGAATAACGAGGTATTCACCAGTTGGCCGACAAATGCGCCCATGCCGCTCGCCAACGTACTCGCAATATAGTTCGTCAGCCTCGTATAATTATCGCCATTCGTCGCCGCGTTCGAGGATGAGTTGTGCCCGCCACGCACGCCCCAATAAGCCCCGCCCGGCTGTGGATTCGCAATCACATCGATGCCCGCACCCAGCAATGCGGCCAAGTCGGCCGCTGCGTAGGTCGCCGCCGTGCCACCGCCCGGCTGACCGGATTTTTGCGTACCGACCACGCCGTAAAGCGGCTTGTTCAACGATGACTGCTCCGGTGACAAATTGGCCAACCGGCCGGCCACGAACCCCTGCGGCGATACAAGCCGGATCAACGCATTCGCCTGATCAGACCAATAAACCCAATCGCCGAACATCAACTTCGCCGCATAGCTGTCAACACCCGCCTGCGCCTTCGTTGTAACCGCATTCGCGATATTATCACCCGCCGGCCCAGTCAAAATCATATACACGCTCTCAGCAAGACCAAACGCCGTCTGCACACTCCACTGCGTGAGATCATCCGCATCCGCGAGAAGTGCCAGCGAGCAGCCTTGTGCGCGCAGCGCATACATTCCTTGCCGCGGCAGAGAATCACTCCCCACCAGCGTAGCCGCGCTCACGCCATTTGCACCATCGCTTCCCGGCGTGCCGGAACTGAACAGAAACACGCCTGCTAGCGGGGCCGTCGCCGCCCCCAGCACAGTGGCCACCACCAGTTGCGAAGCCCCCCGCAACGCTCCATTACCCTTGTTGATCGCATTGGCGAGATTAAGCCAGAACTGCGCTCCAATCCCTCTGATATTATCATAAATTTCCGGGTTCAGCCCCGGCAGGGCCACGGTAAGCCGCCAACTGCTGGCAGCTGATCCCGCTGAGAATGTGAGGGTCAACTGCGAGCCCAGGCTGCCTGTGTACAAAGCCGTGAACTGGACGGCGCCAAGCACATTCAAAGAAGCGGCAACATCCGTGCCGTCAGTAACTCGCACACATAAAAAATTTCCCGCCCCCTGCTGCACGGCCGTGGCAACCTGCGTTCCCATATCGTATTTTCTAGGCATCACTGCGCCAAAGCTCGCGGCATAGTCGCCCATGTTGCCAATAATCACCGGCTCTCCCACCGGCCCCCAACTCGCCGTACCCACCACGCCCAGAACATCCGTCGGCACACCGTTCAGCAACAGCGTCTGCGGCGGCACAATCTGCACATATAAATCAGGGACAATCAACGCCGTGGTATTTATCGCACCTTGCTGTACAACAGGCATGGTTCAACCTTCCTTCTGCATAAGGCGGACAACAAAACCCTTTTGCGGTCCAGCCAGAATATCCTCAACCACTACGGCATCCGTAATTAGGTCGCCACGGCTGTAACCGGCAAACGGCTTCAACACCACGAGGTGAAATAGCATCACAATTTCCTTTATGATTGAATATTTTCAACAAATGTGGCGTTCGCGATCACAGTGGTAACGCCAAACAGCATCGCCGGCGTCACCTGCGTCAACGTGGTCGGATACTCAGCGCCATACGTCAGATCACGCCGGTAGAGTGTCGCATCCCCTGCATTGTCCTCCGCCACGCTGCCGGCAAAAATCAACCGCGCATACGAGCCATCCGCCAGAGGTATAAACTTCAAATCCGCCAACGCCTCGTCGATTACTGGGGCCACCGCATCCCGCGATGCCAGATCAGGACACCATAGTGTAATCTTGAAATCCTGTTGCTGCCGCTTAATTTCCTGCAACGAACCCGCGCCGCTTACAACACGCGCCGTAAACGTCTCGGCGCCAGGCACCCCAACCACCGCACCGGCATAATCGGCCACCCAGCCGTCAGCACGCAACAGCGCCGCGATATTGCTTGCCACCGTAGCCGGGCTGTCATTTGCCTGCACCGCATAGGGATAGACGGCGCCATTCACTTTTATGCCCGCCAGTTGCCCAACCGCGCAGGTGCCTGAGAATACCGCCGCCTGCCCCGTCACCGCCACACTCAACACTTCCACCACCGGCGCCACACTCACCCACCGCCGGGGGTAGCGCGTCACATTTTTCACCACCGCCGCGCTAGCCATCACCGTTACATTAACAACACCGGCGGCCAGGTCCGCGTCCAACGCGGGAGTATTTGGAAATCCCCTGTATATCCGGCAAATACTCCCCGTCGTGCTGGGCGCGCTCACACCACGCGGATACAGCGCATTAGCAACGATCGCCGCCAGCGCGGCCTCCACATCCGCCTGATCAGCCATCATCCCACCTCTTGCACAAGCGAGAATCGCCACACCGCATCCAGCCGTTCAACAGCCGTTACAATAAACCGCTCGCCGCGTTCCGTGCTCAAAATGTCCCCCACATGCGGCAGTGCCTCTGCCACCACCGGCAACAATGCGCTAAATCCCGGCACTTTCGTATTATCTGGCAGACCGGCTCTGGTTCTGTCGCCCATGCCCCCCACCAGCAGGCTTGCCGGAAACCCCGCCATCAGCGTCCTTTGCGTGCCCGGCAGCACCGCGCCATATCCATTCAGCCCCGCCAGCACAGGCGCCTCAGGCCGCACCAGACTCACAACCGCATTCGTCATCACAACCAGCATCGGCTTCGGCGGCTCAATCCCGGCCACAAACACGGTGCCTTCCGGCCCTGCTAGGTAATCCCCCGCCCGCAAGTAGCTCCAATCCGCCCAGGCCTGGCGGAATGGCATGCCCAGGCCGCTGGGAGCGGTGACTGAACCGCCAGGCAACACAAAGGCCACACATAGCCTTAAAAACCGCTTATCCAGCCCCAGCGGCGCCTCAGGCCCCTCCGGCCGGTACGCGTCGTACAGAAACCCTGTCCGCCGCGCCGCGCACCCGGCCCCATAGGCAAGCCGGTCAGCCAATCGCACGCCATCCATCTCATACCACCAAAGTCAGGCCGGCCTGCGCCAGCGCGGGCCCTGGCGGCACACCCAGAAAACCGCACAGGCGGCGGCGCCAGTTATCGAACAAATTGCTCCTATCACGCATCTCGTCGGCGTTATGCGTCCACGCGGCGGCGCTCTCGGTATCCAGGTTTTCCGATGTCCTCGGCACCGTCGTCTCAAGCGTGGCTAGGGTTGAGATATATTGCAGCGTCACGGCAACTTCCGCCGGCGCCAGATTGTTCATCCGGTACTCCAGCGTTCCATATGCCTGAAAAAACCTCCAGGCGTTGAATCCCGCCGGCCCGGCGCCATAGGCCGGATATCCGCAAAACCTGCGAATATCCGCCTTCTGCCCATCGGTGAAAGAGGCTGCAACACTGCCGGTCATCTCAGTATGTGTCCCCATCGCCCAGCGTGAAATACACAAGCGCGGAGCCTGAAGCGACCAACACGGCGGCATAACTAACAAACGGCCCCGCGCCTACGAGCATTCTTCCCCCCGGTGGCACGGGCGTATCGTTCAGCGTCGCCGTCAGCCCGGTTGCCCCTCCCAGCCGGAAAAATACCGGCGTTGCCCCCGCGTTATAAATCAGCACGGCATTCCCCCCGCCCGCCAGCGGAATCTGGGCGGCCCTGGCCGTGGCCGTGATGCTGACCGTCCCAGCCGGCCGGAATGGTTGCGTCGAACCTGTTGACATTGCCGTCCCTCCTTAACCAATGTGCTCAAGCATCACCGCGCGCTTGTAATTCGCATTGGTCGCGGTCGGCACGGTGGTCGGTGTCGTCGTGGTGTCCGATGGCGCGCAAAAACCGCCGATCCAATACCAGCTCTGCGCGATAATTTGCTGCAGCCGGTCAATTGGCTCGCGCGTCACCATCGCCACATTGTCAATCACGTTCACCAAGCTATCCTTCGGCGCCACGTCATCAGCCGCCATCCCCGCGAAATCGCCTTCGATCAGCGCACCCTGGCCGCAAACAATCGGCCTCCGCACATACAGGTTCTGAATCGAAGGATGATTCTGTACATAGGCTTCAGTGGTGGTGATAAACCGCAGCCCCAGAAAATCGCTCACCATACCCTGGCGGAAAACCGGATTGGAGGACGTCGCCCCCTGAAAAAGCTGCTTGAAATCAGGGTCGGAGAACAATTGCCGCGCCGATACCGGATCAAGATAACAGTTGTAGACGCCATCAACCAACGGCACCGCATTGCGGCGCAGCAGCGCCACGGCATCCAGCAGATTGCCCATGCTCAGCGTATCGGTGGCCTGCAAGCCGGCGGTCGTGCTCCGGCCCGCCGGACGCACGATGGAACTCGCCGTCGCCGCCTGCACGGCATTGCCCGCGGTGCCATCAGCAATGCTCACATTGCCCGAGAACAGCAACTGCCCTGAAATACCGTTTGGCGCGCTCGATACGTTAACCGCATCGGGCATCACCCCCACAACGGTATACAAATTCAGCCCAACTGTCACAGTCAGCGGATAGGTGGCAGATACCACCTGTTGCACCCCGTTGGAAAATGCTGTCTGAAAACCACGGATATCGTCAACCTCAACACTCGGGCCCGCAGCCGCCAGCGTCGCCGTCACCCGCGTGTTCCCGCCAAAATACGGCGCAAACAGCGCATTGCGCGCCAACTCGTCCAGGCTTCGCGCCGCCTGCTCGCCATTTGTCGCCGCATTCTGCAAAAATTGGCTGGCAATGCCCACACGGCTCGTCACCATGTTCAAATCCTGCGTCGCGGCATAAAAATTCAATGCGATCGTATACTGCTCAACCCCCCAGTTCGTGGAGGTCAACCCATTGTCCAGATTCGTATTGGTCGACGCCGCCAGCGGCACCGTCACACTCGGCTTCAACCCCGCGCGCGTCTTGGTCAGCGTCTCGCCAATCCCGACTGAAAACTCTTCTCTGTCCGCGATCAACCGGTATCCCAACCGCGACTTCAGCGCAGTCTCAAACTCTCGCTCCAAAAATCCCTGCTGGATAATCGGTTGCAGCGCGGCCGGAAAATTTTGAATACCCATAGGCAAAAATTCCTTTATTTTAAAACGTGATTCTTCAATATCCGGCAGGCCCCGCCCGGCGGATTTTCAGCAAATTAAATTACCTTGCGCCGGATTAACGGCGGCGCAGCAGCGCGGCGCGCGCCGCCACCCATTCCTCATGGCTCAGATCATTGGCATGGCGCGTGCGCACCGGCTCCGGCCGCGGCGGATTCGCCGCCGATGAAGATGACATCACCATCCCAAACAGCCATGGCTTCGCTCGCTTCAACCTGGCCAGAACCGCCGGTGCATCGGCCACATCGCCGGCTTCCGTCAGCCGCAAATCCGCAGCATCCAGCAGCTTCAAACCATCCAGATCAACCATTCCAGCACGCAACGCCTCCGCCTTCAGCTCAGCGCGGATCAACCGCACCTCCGCCTCCGCCTGCACACGGCTCAGCGCCGCCTCGGCGTTCTGCGCCCGTGCCTGCCAATCCTCTGCGTCATTCATCTCATCTGTCATGGAGCATCCTGATCAATCGCGTTTAATTCAGCTTCAACATCAGCAATACTATGCGATGCCGCAATGGTTTTCACCGCCGTCTCGCGTGAGAGCTGCCCGGCATTCGTCAACGTCGCTACCGCCTGCGCCTCCTTCAGCCGGTCATCGGCTGAAAGCGGATACCAGCGCGGCCACCGCAGGCGCAGCCGCTGCGTCGAATCCAGCGGCGCCAACATCTCTCCCATCACCGTTAGCGGAAACACCTGCGAAGCCCGCACAATCATTTTCATCAGCGGCAAAATACCACCATTTTCATAGGAAATTCTCAAATTATCCGCGAGCCAGAGCAATCCCTGATTCATCAACTCCAGCGCCCTGCCCGATTGCGCGGCCGTCAGCCTGTCGGCATTCGCCCGGTTGCCATGCACACTCTCCAGCGCAAACTCGCGCAGCGTCCGCACATATAGAATCACTGCCTCGCATGCCGTCCCGCCAATCTCGAGCATCTTAGCATCACCTTTTTCAGAGACCACAAGTGCATTCCCCGCACCTTTCACAATCTCCGAATCACTGCTCACCGGCTCCTTGATCAGCAACGTCGGATCGGAGCTGTACTTCAACCCCCGGCCTGCCTGGCTCAGCTGGTAATCAATCTCAATATTGCTATCAATCGCGGCCCGGAAGGTGCACGCGCCGTCAATCCCATCGCCGCCGGGCAAATTGCGTATCCACACCATCGGCACAAAGCCAAGTCCATGGCGCACGCTGCGCACTTCATCGCGCACCGGCCCGGCGGAAGCATCATTCACTGGCCACGGTAAATACCATATCTCCGCCTCGCTGTCCCATATCCGCTGGAACCAGTACATTGCGGCCGGATCAGCCCCCGCATAACCCTGCGCCACCAAATCTGCGCCGTTCACTTTATATTTTTCAGTAACCTGACTCAGCGTATCAGGCGCCTGCACATCCCACACCGGCGTCAGATACTGGCTCTCCAGCACCGCGAAAAACACCCGCCCCCGCAATACTCTCAATAAAATAGCAACCGACCCAACGGATCCCCGTATCGCGGCATCAATCATCACCTCGTTTAGGCGGCTTTCCGCAATCACATCGCCCAATGCTCGCGCCAGCGCCGCATCCGCAGCCTCCACCGTGGGAAAATGCCCTGCGCTGAACAACAATGCAACGGAATCCTCCACCACAATGCGCGCCAGCCCGTAGCGTACCGAGGGCCTGCGCTGACGTAACGGAATATATTCCCCCGCGCCGTTGCGCTCCTCATGGAACTGGTAGGGCAGATTGTCATAAATTGTCCCCTCCAGCACCCGCCGCAAAATTTCCAGCCGCGCCACGCGCGCCGGCAGGCCGGTGTCGGTTGGCACCGTGTCGCAAATCGTCTCGAACATGCAACCTCACAGTTTAATTAGCGGTCATCGTCCCAGCAGCGCTACATTCACCCGGCGGGCAACCTGAGGATTCGTGGTCGCCAGCGTATTTACCGCACGCGCGAACGCATCCACCTGGTCATCCTTTGCCGAATCCGGAAATGCTCGAATCTCACTCATAAAATTCTCGTTCCACGGCGCCGCCAGCAACGCCACCTTCCGGCCATCCACCTGCGTTGCCGCCGGCATCGCGCGCATCACCTTCGCGCCCGTCTCCGGTGATGAAACCACCTGAAACCCGCTCAAATTACGCTTTAGCATGGCGACCTGCGCCGCCCCCGCCTGCCCCGGATCCTGCGGCAATGCCAAAATCGTGCCCACACCATCCGCTTTCGCGGCCGCATGAATCCGCGCCTCAACTTGCGCCGGAGAGCCCTGGAATCTGATCACATCCAGCACCACCAAATCTCCTCCCGCCGCCAGCCCCAGCTTCAACCCAACCGTATAATCCGGGTTGCGCCCAACACCTGGCAGCGTCGCCGCCAAATCCCACGCCCGCACGCTGCGCAAAACCTCTGGCGCCTGCGCCAAAATCTTTATCGCATCCACCTTGAACAACGCCGCATCCGGCGGCCGCGGCCGCTGTTGATACATCGCCGAAAACGCCCGCTCGCCAACCTCATGGCGCCGCCGCAAAACCGCCGCCTCGTCCTGCCACTCAGGCCACAGAACCTGCCCCACGGCCCGCCCCATCGCGTCACCGCTTTCCGCGATCGCTGGCAGCCGTAAGTTTTCCCAGGCCGGTTCCCCTGCCATGAGGCGACCCGCCAAATCATCCTCGTGCCATCGCGTCATAATCAGCACCAGCCGCCCTCCCGGCTTCAACCGTGCCGAAAGTTCTGCCCTGTACCAATCATACAGCGCATCCCTTGACGCCCGGCTCTCCGCCTCCGCCCAGGATTTAACCGGATCATCAATGATGATCAGATCCGCCCGCCGCCCGGTAATCGGCCCGCGCACCCCGGCCGAGAAATACTCTCCCCCCTCCTGCAGCCTGAACTTCGCCGAGGCCCGGCTTTCCTTGGCCAGCGTCACCCCCAGCCACTCGCCATGCTCCGCAATTGCCTTGCGCACATGCCGTCCGAAATAATCCGCCAGCGAAGCCGTATGCGCGGTCGCGATAATCTGCGCCGTCTTGTGCCGGCCAAAAAAATACGCCGGAAACAATATCGACCCATACGTAGACTTCGCCGATCCCGGCGGCATCTGCACCATCAGCCGGTCACAACGCCCCTCGGCGACATCATCTAGCTTTTCAATCAAAAGCTCGTGATGCCGCGCCGGCACCCGCGCCATGCCTGCCATCGCATGGCGGGAAAATCCAAGCAAACCCGCCAACATATTTTCTGCCGTACCTCTTGGTGCGCGTTAAGAACCAGTATGCCAAGACGTATATGCCAAGGTGGGGCATGTGGGCAAGTTAAAAAAACATGACGTTAGAAAAATTAATTTTTTACCTCCTTCACCAGTGCCGTGGCCAGCATTTCAATGCCCTGCCCATGCCAGCGCTGCACTGATTTGTGGTCCGCCCCCAGCATCGCGCCCAGCCGCCGCCACGGATACAAATACCGTTCCGTGATCGGATGCACCAACGCGCGCGCGCCTAAAATCCGCCGCAGCACATAGCGGGTCTCGGGGATCATCGCGAGCCAGCCAAACGCCTCATCCATGGCGCTGATCGCCGCCGCACTCGGCACCGGCGGGCGCAGCACAGCGGACTCCCATCCGTATGCCTCCAGCGCCGTGTGCACGATATCGAATTTCATCTGCCGCAACTGCGTTGAATACCCGCCCGAAGGCAGCGCCAGCAGCGTCGCCCCCGCCGCCTCCAAGCGCGCCACCACCTCATCCCCGCTCATCGCCCCCACCGCCCTCACTGGCAGCCGCCCTGCGGATACGGCTCGCTTGTCAGCAGCCCCCAGGTCAGCGGATGCCTCGCCCGCAGCGCCCCCCGGTTCGGATCATCAGACACCACCTCCCCGCTCACCGGCGCCACAACCTTCACCGGCGCCAGCGCGCACAGCCGCCGCCCCCGCTCTATCACCGTGTTGCGCGACAATCCGAGCGTGCGGCCGATCTGCGCCCACGTCGCCCCACCAGCCCGCATGTTCCGAATGACCGCATCCGCCGCCGCCGTCCAAACTCTCGCCTTTGGCATTCTTCTGTCCTCTCTGTGTTATCCGCCGGACAGTTAGTTATTATAACACTTTTTGTCAACAAAAACTAACATAGTGTTATTATAAACAGCATGTTAGAAACACACCATGTCATCAAAAAAACAGCCCCCTCCCGAAACCGTCGGCTCACGCATCAGAGCTCTCCGCCTCGCCGCCAACCTCACGCAGGATGAATTTGCCGCGAAACTCAATGTTTCCCGTTCCGCCATCGCCCAATGGGAGACTGATCGCGCCGGGCAGGTCCGTGACAATATGGAACGTATCGCCAAGGTGCTTAACACCTCCCTTGGCTATCTTGTGTCTGGTGAAACCGGCTCACTTTTAGGTGATGAACTGGCCCTCATGCGTCTCTACCGCGCATGCTCCGCCGAAGACCGGAGAATACTCCTCCTCACAGCCCGGCGCTTGGCCCGCAGCTAACATCCCGCCGCGCACAGCCAGCGCCCCATTCCGGCCGGCCTAACGCGCCGGCTCCAGCAGGCGTAACTCCCGGTACACACCGCCCTCGCGTGAAAAATGCTGATTATAGAACGGATCATACGGCAAAATCCCCGCATACCGTTCCCGCATCACCTCATTTTCAAGCATGAACCGCGCAATCTTGCTCTCATCGAAATCATCCCCGCGGCTAACGCTCTCGCGGTGCTCCGCCACGGCATCGGGCGTATAAACAATCTGCCATCCGGCCTGTGTCAGTTTTACACATAAGTCGACATCGTTGAACGCAACCGTTAACTCCGCCTCATCCAGCCCACCAACAGCCTCAAAAGCAGCCCGGCGCACCAGCATGCAGGCCCCCGTCACAGCCGATATCTGCTGTGCCGCCATCGCGCGCATCACATAGCCCGGCGCCCGCCCAGCAATCCCTCTGAAGGCATGGTCTGCCACACCGCCCACGCCCAGCACCACTCCGGCATGCTGCACCGTCCCCGCCGGATATAAAAGCTTCGCCCCCACCGCGCCCACGCGCTCGTTCACCAGGCATTCGTCGAGCATCGTGCGCAGCCACAGCGGCTCACGAACAATCACATCGTTGTTTAACAACAACAAAAATTCATACCGCGCCGCCCGCGCGCCAATGTTATTTAGCCGTGAATAATTAAACGGCTCGGCAATCCGTATCACCCGGGTCCCCGGCAAATTAGCCTGCCTGGCGGTGAATGGCTCAGCCTCCGGCGAGGATGAC
>NZ_JAQTZC010000115.1 GCF_028687955.1 Acidocella sp. | reverse complement strand
GGCGATACAGGGAAATCCCTGGGGCGAACGACGGGGATCGAACCCGCGACAACCGGTACCACAAACCGGCGCTCTACCAACTGAGCTACGTCCGCCATCCAGGGTAGGGGCGTCGTACTGCGAGGGAGTATCGCCCGTCAACGTCTTGAGGGCGTTTCGTGCTCAGCTTTTGCCCGCGCGCCAGTTTTCCAGCCGCGCCAGGGCCGCGCGCAGCACATCGGGCTGCTTGCAGAAGGCGAAGCGGACGTAATTTCGCGGGGCGGCGCCGGCATAGAAGGCCGAGACCGGGATGGCCGCGACCCCGGCCTGGGTGGTGATGGCGCGGCAGAATTCCACATCATCGCCCTGGAAGTTTAAGGGGGAGATATCAGCGGTGATGAAATAGCTGCCATCGGTGGGCAGGGTGATGAAGCCCAGGCGCTTGAGCCCGGTGTTGAGAATATCGCGCCGGGCCATCAGCTCCCCGGCCAGGGTGGTGAAATAATCATCGGGCTTGGCGAGGCCGAGGGCCACCGCGCGCTGCAAATTGGGCGCCGTGGTGAAGGTGAGGTTCTGGTGCGCCTTGGCGGTGAGGGAGATGAGGTCTGGCGGGCCGGAGATGTAGCCCACCTTCCAGCCGGTGAGCGAGAAGGTTTTGCCCGCACTGCCGATGCGCAAGGTGCGCGCGGCCATGCCGGGCAGGGTCATCAGCGGGATGTGCCGCGCGGGCGGGAAGACCAGATGTTCGTACACCTCGTCGCACACCGCATAGGAATCGTGTTGCGTCAGCAGCCCGGCGATGAAGTCCAGCTCATCGGGCGTAAAAACCTTGCCGGTGGGGTTCATCGGCGAGTTGAGCAGCAGCAGCTTGGTTTTGGGGCTGAAGGCGGCGGCCAGGGCGGCGCGCGGCAGCTCCCAGCCGGGCGGCTCCAGCCGCACCAGCCGGGCCGTGGCGCCGAGCATTTTCACCACCGGCAGGTAGGTGTCATAAAGCGGTTCGATGAGGATGGCCTCGTCGCCGGGGTTGAGCAGGGCCATCAGGCAGGCGGTGATCGCCTCGGTGGCGCCAGAGGTGACGCAGACGCCGGTGGCGGGGTCTATGGGAAGGCCATAAAACCGCTGGTTGGCGGCGGCGACGGCGGATTTCAGCGCGGGCAGGCCGGTGAGGGGCGGGTATTGGTTGCGGTGGTCGAGCAGCGCATCCGCCGCCGCCTGCACGATATCGGCCGGGCCTTCGGTGTCAGGGAAGCCCTGGCCGAGGTTGATGGCGCCGTGTTGCAGGCTGAGCGCCGACATCACGGTGAAGATGGTGGTGCCGGTTTGTTCGAGCAGCGTGTTGGCTGGTTTCACGTTGATTTCCTTGAGCGACGTGCCGGAGCGTAACGCGCGGCGGGGGCGGCCGGCAAGTATGCTGAAAAATTAGGCAGAAGCCGCTGCCCGATAGGCAAATCGAATCGTGATACGCGCTAAACCCCTGTGCAACATGGTTCTTGCTTGTGGTTTGCGCGGCTGGCACGGTGCGTGCAAGACTGTATCCCGTCAGCCCGTTGGCTGGCGCGCGATTGCGCTATCCGAACGAACACTTGAAGGAGGACGCCTGGCCGTGGCGGGCGTGGACCAGATGAAAAAGATCGAAGCGATCATTAAGCCGTTCAAACTTGACGAAGTGAAAGAGGCTCTGCACGAGGTTGGGTTGCAAGGCATCACCGTTGTGGAGGCGAAGGGGTTTGGCCGGCAGAAGGGGCATACCGAGCTCTACCGCGGCGCCGAGTATGTGGTGGATTTTCTGCCCAAGGTGAAAATTGAAGTGGTCTGCGAGGACGCGGTGGTTGAACGGGCGGTTGAGGCGATCACCAATGCCGCGCGCACCGGGCGGATTGGCGACGGCAAGATTTTTATCTCCACGGTTGAAGAGGCCATCCGAATCCGCACCGGAGAAAAAGGCGACGCCGCGGTCTGACAGGCATTGTCCTGGCGGTCATGCACGGTTAACATGCTGCGCTTGCAACAGGGTTGTTCGGGGCCGCGTGGTGCGGCGCCGTCGATAGACGATGAGCTTGACGATTAACTTATTGACATTACGGGGATAAAGCATGGCGAAGAAGCCCGCTGAAAGCGCCGACGGCGTAGCGAAGGTTCTTGAACTGATTAAGGAAAACGGGGTCGAGTATGTGGACCTGCGTTTTACCGACCCGAAAGGCAAGTGGCAGCACACGGCGCAGCATGTCTCCACGGTCGATGCCGACACGTTGAAGGACGGCTTCATGTTCGACGGCTCCTCGATCGCCGGCTGGAAGGCGATTAACGAGTCCGACATGATTTTGCAGCCGGACCTGGATACGGCGGTGATGGACCCCTTCGCGGCCAAGCCGAGCCTGATCCTGTTTTGCGACATCATCGAGCCCGCGACCGGCCAGGGCTATGCCCGCGACCCGCGCTCGACCGCGAAGAAGGTGGAAGCCTATGTGAAGTCGACCGGCATCGGCGACACGATTTTCATCGGCGCGGAAGCTGAGTTCTTCATTTTCGACAGCGTGAAGTTCGGCACCGGCGGCAATTTCGGCACCTACCAGCTGGATTCCATCGAAGGCCCTGGCTCCTCGCTGAAGGATTATCCGGAAGGCAACATGGGCCACCGTCCGGCGGTTAAGGGCGGTTATTTCCCCGTTCCCCCCGTGGATGGCGATAGCGACCTGCGCGCCGAGATGCTCTCCGCCATGGGCGAGATGGGCCTGCCGATTGAGAAGCATCACCATGAGGTGGCGCAGAGCCAGCACGAACTGGGAACCCGGTTCAACTCGCTCACCAAGATGGCCGACCAGATGCAGATTTATAAATACTGCGTCCACAACGTCGCGCATTCCTATGGCAAGACCGCGACCTTCATGCCCAAGCCGATTTACGGCGACAACGGTTCGGGCATGCATACGCACGCCTCGATCTGGAAAGCCGGCAAGCCGCTGTTCGCGGGCAATGGCTATGCGGATCTCTCCGAGATGTGCCTGTATTTCATCGGCGGCGTGATCAAGCACGCCAAGGCGATCAACGCGTTCACCAACCCCGCGACCAACAGCTACAAGCGCTTGATCCCGGGTTTTGAGGCGCCGGTGCTGCTGGCCTATTCGGCGCGCAACCGTTCGGCTTCGTGCCGTATTCCCTACACCACGAGCCCGAAGGCCAAGCGCGTGGAAGTCCGCTTCCCCGACCCGACCGCCAACCCCTACCTCTCCTTCGCGGCGCTCGCGATGGCGGGCCTCGACGGCATCAAGAACAAGATCCACCCCGGCGACCCGATGGACAAGGATCTCTACGAGCTGCCGCCCGAAGAGCTGAAGGGCATCCCGACGGTTTGCGGTTCGCTCCGCGAGGCGCTCCAGTCGCTCGAAGCCGACCATGAGTTCCTGTTGCAGGGCGATGTGTTCAGCAAGGAGCAGATTGAGAGCTACATAGAGATCAAGTGGAAGGAAGTGTACCGCTTCGAGCACACGCCGCACCCGGTTGAGTTCGAGATGTATTACTCCGCTTAAT
>NZ_JAQTZC010000058.1 GCF_028687955.1 Acidocella sp. | reverse complement strand
GAGACCTATGATGAAATCATCGAAGCATGCAAAACCGCATGGAACTGGCTGATTGCCAATCCACAGCGCATCAGCTCAATCGGATCGCGCGATTGGGCAATGTGTTGAACTCAATCGGGGCTGGTATGATACCAGGGTTCACACAGTTACCGCTTGAGAAATAAGCCCTCATGTCTTAGGAATGATAAGCCAAAGGCAGGCACGGACTTATTTCTCAGGGGGGAACCAGGATGAGCCAGATTGAAGCCGCCAAGTCCGGCGAGGTGAGCGAAGGCGCGCTGCATGCCATCAAAGTGGCGGGACACTCCATTGCGCTGACGCGCGTTGGCGGCAAGGTGCAGGCGTTTGTGAACAAATGCCCGCACCTGGGCATGCCTCTGACCAAAGGCAAAATTGAGGGCGGGGCGGTAACCTGCCCGTTTCATGGCTCGAAGTTCGACATCTGCTCGGGCCGGAACGTGGACTGGGTGAAAAACTTCCTCGGGATGCCGTTGCCCGGCTGGGCGCAAAGCGCGTTGGCCATGGGCAAACAACCAGCCGGGCTGAAAACGCTAGCCGCGACAGAGAAGGACGGGGCGATTTTTCTGGAGGTTTAAGGCAAGGGGCGGCTGAGGTTTCCAGCCGCCTTTTCCTGGCCTCCACAAATCGCAGAATATATATTATGGAAAGAACCAGATGCTTTAGAGAGAGTTGCTTTAGACCGGCATCTGGGCTGTACGTCACCGCGAAGCGCGTGGCCCGCCGGGACGCGGTTAGATTGCAATGCCGATTTTGCCGAAATGCGCGTTGGATTCCTGGTAACGGAATGCGTCAGCCAGTTGATCCAGCGGGAAAACCTTGTCGATCACCGGTTTCAGCCCCGTGGCCTCCATCGCGCGGATCAGATCAAGCTGGTGCTGGCGGCTGCCGACGGTGACGCCAACGACATGGGCTTGGCGCATCATGATCGCCGCTGTGGGAATCGGGCCGGCAAAACCGGCCAGCACGCCGATGAGCGCAATATGCCCGCCCAAGCGCACCGACTGGATGGATTGCGGCAAGGTGCCTGCCCCGCCGATCTCCACCACAATGTCCACGCCGCGTCCGCCAGTTATCTCGCGCGCCGCGGCGCCCCATTCGGGCTGCTCGCGGTAATTGATGAGATGATCCGCCCCCAATGCCTTCAGCCGGTCCAATTTGGCCGCCGAGGAGGAGGTGGCGATGACCGTGGCGCCAAAGGCCTTGGCCAGTTGCAGCGCGAAGATGGAGACCCCGCCAGTGCCCTGGATCAACACCGTATCGCCCGCTTTCACGCCACCATCGGCGGCCAGGCCCTTCCAGGCAGTAACCCCGGCGCAGGTGGTCGCAGCCGCCTCGGTATGGGTGAGATGCCTTGGCGCGCGGGTGAACCATGTGGAAGGCGCCGTCACGGCCTCGCGGGCGTAGCCGTCCATGCCGTCGCCGGGGACGTATTGGAAGCCTTCATCGGGCGCGCGGCCATCCAGCCAATGGGGGAAAAAGGTCGTGAGCACGGCATCGCCGGGTGAAAAATCACGCACGCCCGCGCCAACCGCCGTAACGTCCCCCGCGCCATCGGACATCGGGATGCGTCCGGCGGCGGCCGGGAGCATCCCCGAGACAACCGCATAATCATGATAATTCAATGTACTGGCACGCAAAGATACGGTGATTTCACCAGGGCCGGGCGGCGCGGGGGCGGGAAGGTCCACCAGACTGAGCGAGCCGAGCGTGGCCGGGGCGCCAATGCGAACTGCTTTCATGCGGGCGTTATCCTCTTGTTTATAGTTTCAGGCTTCGATCACCATACCATCGTATCCCGGCTCCACGCCAGCCGGCAGCGTGGCGCGCAGGTGCTGGTAGTCCATGTCCGGCCCCAGATGCGTGAGCACCGTGCGCCGGGGGCGCAGGCGCTCCACCCAGCCCAGCACGGTCGCAAGATTGGCGTGCGTCGGGTGGATCGGGCCCGGGGTGAAGCAGTCGATCAGCAGCACGTCGAGGTTTTCCAATGCGTTGAGCGCGGTCTCGTCCAACCGCACGACATCCGTGCAGTAGGCGATATTTTCCACGCGCAGGCCGAGCGAGCGCATCGTGCCGTGGTCCTGGTCAATGAACCGCACGGGAAGACCTTGAATTTCCACGATGCTCCCAGGCTCGACCGTGTGCGGCACCAGCACTGGGCGGAAGAAAAAACCACCGTCGAACGGACGAAAAGCGTAATCGAACCGTTGATATAACTCAGCCCAGGTGCGCGCGTCAGTATAGGTGGGCAGGGCCGCGCCCAGCAGCCGGTTGAGAATGCGGATTTCATCCAGCCCGGCGATATGGTCAGCATGGGCGTGGGTGTAGACCAGCGCGTCGATACGGCCGATACCGCAAGAGACCAGCTGCAAGCGCAGGTCCGGCGCGGTGTCAACCAGTATTCTTTTGTTTTCAGTGGATTCAATGACGATGCTGGAGCGGGTGCGGCGGTTGCGCGGCTCGGCGGGGTCAGTCTTGCCCCAGTCGCCAAAACCGCCGGGACCGCCGATCTGCGGCAACCCGGCTGAGCCGCCGACCCCCAGCAGCGTGACCTTCATGTGGCCTTGCCGTAGAGGGTGTGGAAATTGCGGGTCGTGAGTTCTGCCAGTGCTTCGGGGGATATCCCTTTGGTTTCAGATAATATTTTGGCGGTATACCCGACATAGGCCGGCTCGTTGCGCTTGCCCCGGAATGGCACCGGGGCGAGGTAGGGCGCGTCGGTCTCCACCAGCAGGCGCTCCAGCGGCATATCTGTGGCAATTTCCCGCAGTTCCAAAGATTTAGGGAAGGTGAGAATGCCCGAGAAAGAGATATAGCCGCCCATCGCCACCGCCGCCTCGGCCAGTTTGCGGGTTGAGGAGAAGCAATGCAGCAAAAAGCCGAAATCGCCGCCCCCTGCCCGCTCCTCTTGCAGAATGCGGATGATGTCATCATCCGCATCGCGCGCATGGATGGCCAACGGCAGGCCGGAGATTTGCGCGGCGCGGATATTGGCCCGGAAATTTTGTGCCTGCACATCACGCGAGGCTTTTTCGTAGAAATAATCCAGCCCGCTCTCGCCGATGCCGATCACTTTCGGGTGTTTCGCCATCTCGGCGATCACCTCCGGCGTGGCAACCGGCAGAACATCCGCCGCATGGTTGGGGTGAACCCCGACGCAGGCCCAAACATTATCATACTTTTCTGCAATGTCAATGGCTTGTTGAGATTGCTCGAGGGTAACCCCGATTGTCACCAGAGTTGCCACCCCGGCGGCGCGGGCGCGTTCCACCACCGCGGCTTCCTCGCCGGGCTGGTTGAAATAGTCGAGATGGCAATGTGTATCGACCAGCATTATTTGGCTTCCACCTCAACGAAACGCGGAAACAGCCCGGTTGGGGCGGGCAGCGGCGTGCCCTCGGCCAGCGGCGTATCCAGCGCGGCATAATCACGCGTCGCCGCCGCCACGCCTAGCTGGCCGAGCAGCTTTTCCATAGTTTCAGGCATGAAGGGCTGCAACAGAACCGCCACCACGCGCAGCACCGAGACCAGCACGAACAGCACGGTGTGCATGCGGTTAATGTCGGTTTTGCGCAGGGTCCAGGGCGCCTGATGGTCGATATAGCCATCAGCGGCGCGGATCAGCTTCCAGATCTCGTCCAGCGCCTCGTGAAAGGCCAGGCGATTGAGCGCGCCCCTCACCTTCTCCGGCAGTTCCCCCGCCAATTCCAGCAGCACATGGTCGGCCTCATGCAGCGTGCCCTTTGGCGGCACCACGCCGCCGGCGTTTTTGGCGATGAAGGAGAGCGTGCGCTGCGCCAGATTGCCGATGCCGTTGGCCAGCTCCGCATTTGTCCGCGAAATCAGGGCCTTGCGGGAGAAATCGCCATCGTTGCCGAAGGGCACTTCGCGCAGCAGGAAAAAGCGCACGGTATCCAGGCCGAATTCATCCACCAAGGGGCGGACATCAATGAAATTGCCGGTCGATTTGCTCATCTTCTCGCCCTCGACCGTCCACCAGCCGTGCGAGAACACTTTTCCCGGCAGAGCCAGCTCCGCGCCCATGAGGAAAGCCGGCCAGTACACGGCATGGAAGCGGATGATCTCCTTACCGACCAGATGCAGGCTGGCCGGCCAATACCCCCCGCGCGGGCCGGTAAGATCGGGGTATCCGGCAGCGGTGAGGTAGTTCACCAGCGCATCCAGCCAGACGTACATCACATGTTTCTCATCGCCCGGCACCGGAATGCCCCAGGAGAAACTGGTGCGGCTGATGGAGAGGTCCTTAAGGCCCCCGCGCACGAAGGAGAGGATCTCATTGCGCTTGGCCTGCGGGGCGATAAAATCCGGGTTGGCCTCGTAATACGCCAGAAGTTTATCCTGAAAGGCACTGAGTTTAAAAAAATAAGACGGCTCGATCACCCATTCCACCGAGGCGCCGCTCGGGGCCTTCTTACTGCCGTCCGGCGCGGTTGTCAGCTCCTCCTCATCATAGAAAGCTTCGTCGCGCACCGCGTACCAGCCTTCATAAGCGCCGAGGTAGATGGCACCATTTTCCTGCAATTTCCGCCAGATGGCCTGCGCGCTGGCCTTGTGGCGGGCCTCGGTGGTGCGGATGAAGTCATCGTTCGAGATATTCATCCGCCGCGCCATGTCCTGGAAATCAGCGGAGACCTTGTCGGTGAAGCTCTGCGGGTCAACGCCCGCCATGCGCGCCGCGGCTTCCACCTTCTGGCCATGCTCGTCCGTGCCGGTGAGGAAAAACACGTCAAACCCGTCCAGCCGCTTGAAGCGGGCCAGCACATCGGCGGCGGTCGAGGTATAGGCGTGGCCAAGATGCGGCGCGCCGTTCACATAATAGATCGGCGTAGTGATATAAAATTTCTGTTTGTTCATGACCTGTGCAACTGGCTGAGCGCCACGATCACCGCGGCGCGTTTATCAAGATTGAGACCGGCGGTCTCACGTTCAAGCTGCCCCAACTCCTGCCAGAGCGTAACATCCCCCGCAAGCCGGGCCGGGTTCTGGCCGGAGCGGGCGGCGGCGCGGGTGCGCCCGGCCAGCGCCGCGCGGAGCAGGGTGAAGAAGGTCTCGAAATGATCGGCGCCCTCCACGGCGCGCGCGATGGTGTCCGCTATGGATTGCGCCCGCGCGGGGGCAACCGGCGCAGCCAGAGCCTCATCCACCAGCCCGGCCAGCGCCACGCCTCCCTGCGCCGCCAGGTTCAACGCCGTGCCGATGCTCCCTTCCGCCAACCCGGCCAGCCGCGCCCGCTCATCTGCACCCAATTCAGGGGCGTAGTCCGCCAGCAACGCCGCCACATCGCCATCCGGCAGCGGCGAGAGCGCCAGGGCGCGGCAGCGGCTGAGGATGGTCGGCAGCAGGCGCCCCGGCGCGGCGGTGACCAGCAGCAGGATCGCCCGCGCGGGCGGTTCCTCCAGCATCTTCAACAACGCGTTGGCGGTCTGCGGGTTCATATCCTCCGCGCCATCAACGATCACCACGCGCCACCCCCCCTCTGACGGCGTATGATGCATGAAGCCGATGGCCTCGCGGACCGTCTCGATGACGATAACTGACTGCAACCGGTCTTTTTTATCGTTCAGCCGCCGCTCCACGGTGAACAGATCCGGGTGCGTGCCGGCCGCCACCCGGCGAAATACCGGAGAGTTTGCAGGCAATGAGAGATCCGTGCTGGTGCCTCCGGCCAGCAGCCAACGGGCGAACCGGAAAGCCAGCGTTGCCTTGCCGATGCCCGGCGGTCCCGAGATGAGCCAGCCGTGATGCAGCCGCCCGGCCCCGGCAGCGTGGTGGAGCGAGGCGAGCGCGGCCTCATGCCCCCTGAAATGCGGATTTGCGCGCGGTTCAATCATCAGCGCCCCGTCCGCTCCTGAATGATGCCGCGCATGCGGGCCACAACCACCTCAACCGGCTCCGTGCCGTCGAGCATCACGCAGCGCGCGGGTGCGGCGGCGGCGATGGCGCGGAACCCCTGGGCGATGCGCGCCATCACCTCAGCGTCCATCCGCTCATAGCGGTCACTGGCCGCGCCGCGTGATTTTATACGTGATTTTGAAACAGATTCAGGGACTTCAAGAATAAATGTAATGTCTGGTGTCAGGCCGGTCAGCCTGATCAGCGCATCCACGGCGGCAATTTCCACACCCATGCCATAGGCCTGATACGCCATGGTGGAATCTGAATAGCGGTCGCTTATCACCACCGCGCCGCGCGCCAGCGCCGGACGGATGACGCGGGCCACATGGTCCGCACGGGCGGCAAAATGCAGCATGGTCTGGGCCAGGGCGGTCAGCTCTGTGTCGGCGTTCAGCAACAGGTCGCGAATTGCCTCAGCCCCCGGCGTGCCGCCTGGCTCGCGCGTGGCCACAACCTCATGCCCCGCCTCGCGCAGCAGCGCGGTCAGGCGCAGGGCGGCGGTGGATTTGCCAACCCCCTCCCCGCCCTCCAGCGTGACGAAAACGCCGTGGCGCGTGCTCATCTCACGATAATTTCAGGATCGGGGACGCCCTGGTCCAGCACCTGTCTCAGCGCCGCGTCGGCGTCCGCGACAGAATGGTAAGGCCCTATGTTTACAGCATAAAGTGTGCGATCACCGCCAAATTGGGGAACAATCCGCGAGGGCATCCCACCCAGGCGCTGCGCGGCCTGGTGGGCATCCCACGGGCGGCCAAAGCCGGGAATTTGCACGAACAGCGGCCCCGGCGCGGGCGCGCTGACGCTGATTTCGCCGGTCAGCTGCACAGCAGGCGCGGCTGAGCTGCTGGCCGCCACGGGGGTCAGGTTCTGCGTGCTCCCGGTGGCGGCGGAACCCGGCGGGCCGAGGCTCTGCGCGGTGATCCCGGCCTCCGGCGCGGCGGTCATCTTCGGCCCCTGGCCCAGTGCGCCATCCAGCGCGGCGGTTGCCGTGGTGTTCAGCTTCACCTCCACCTCCACCACCCCGCCCCGCGGATAGTCCAGCAGCTTGGCCACGCGCGGGGTAACGGCAATGATCCGGCCGGGAATATCCGGCCCACGGCCGTTCACGCGCACCTCCACCGCATGGCCGTTAACCAGATTGGTGATGGTGACAATGCAGGGCAATTGCAACACCGGGCTGGCCGCTGCCAGGGCCTCGGCGTCATAGGCCTCGTTGTCGGCGGTATAGGCGGGCGCGTTGGGGCCGATCACGGTCGAGAGGCCCGTAACGTCATAACTATTATAATCGCGCGGGTAGCGCCACTCCCCGCCCGCTTGGTACGGATTGCCGATGGTGAAGCTCACCGGCCCCGGCGGCGGACCCGCGTTCTGGTGCGCGCAACTGGAGAGGGCCGCGAAAATGCCGAGAATGTAGCGGTTAATCATGCACTCAGCACCATGCGCCCGAGCTCGCCGACGGCCAGTGCGTAAAAATCAGAAGCATTATAGCGCCTTATCACGTTAAAATTCGCGTAAATCAGAAAAGCCTCGCCACCCGCGCCGTCTGGCAGTAACACAGCCGCCCGGGTATCGCCGGGCAGCGCGGGCGCGCCCGGCAGGCGCCGCACCCCGGCGCGCCGCCAGTCATCGAGGCTGCGCACCACGTCGCGCCCGGTTTGCGCGGGGTCCAGCCCCGGCGCGAACACCGGCTCGGAGGACGGCAACTCCGGCTGCCATCCGTATTTGCGCAGATAATTCGCCATTGAGGCCAGGGTATCCGCGTCGGAATGCCAGATGTCCGGATAGCCGTTGCCCGAAAAAGAGACTGCGGTGGAGAGATAAACGCCGGGCATGAACTGCGGCTGGCCCATGGCCCCCGCGTAAGAGCCGATGAGCCGTGCGGCCGGGGCGGCGCCGCGGGCGACGATGCGCATCGCATCAATGGCCTGGCCGGCGAAAAAGCGGCTGTTGCGGTCCCAGGCCAGGGTGGTGAGCGCGTCGATCACGCCAAAATCGCCCTGGTCGGCACCGTAATTGGTCTCAATTCCCCATATGCCAAGCAAAGGCTCCGCCCCCACGCCAAAGCGGCTGGTCACAGCGGCGAGCAGATTGCGCGATTGCGCGGCCTTTGCCGCACCAGCCTGCAGGCGCGCATGGCTCAGCACATGCGAGGAATATTCAACCCAGGTCTCGGTGAACTCCGCCTGGTGATGGTCGAGCTTCAGAATGGCGGCGTTGGGCGCAAGATGCCGCGTGGTCTGCGCGACAATGGCCGCAGGAATGCCCGCCGCCAGCGCGCGGGCGCGCAACGCCGCCAGAAAGGCGAAAAAATCCCCTGCCCGTGCCAACCCCGGCAGGGCCAGGGAGAGAGAAATACCTGTTAGGAGTGTGCGCCTGTCCATGGGCTGTATGTGCCACGCCGCGCCGTGCCGCCGCAACCGCCATGCGAAAAAGCAGCAATTTTATGCATTTTCTGTGCCAAACTCTCTTGGATAGGCCGCAAACTTGCGTTAATCTGCATGCATGGCACTTGGCCCCTCTTTTGCTGCACGCCCCTCTTTTGCCCCAAGGCTTGATCTACGGCAATCGCAATCCTTGGTGATGACGCCGCAGCTGCGCCAGGCCATCCAGCTGCTGCAATATTCCAATATCGAGGCGAGCCAGTTCATCGAGGATGAGCTGCTAAAGAACCCGCTGCTGGAGCGGGCCGAGGGCGCTGATCCGGGGAGCGCGGCCGAACCTGATTTGCCCGCGCCGGTGGCCGCCGAACCGCCCGATGCCACGAGTTTTGCCAGCTCGGGCATGATGCCGGGCGCTGAGGATGCGCCGCTGGATATCGATGTCAGCAACACTTACGATGCAGGCACTGGCGCGGATGGCGCCTACGGCGGCGGCGGGCATGACGATGGCGAGGACTGGAACGCCATCGACGCGCTGGGCGCCAAAGGCCCCAGCCTGCGCGAGCATTTGGAGCAGCAGGCGCGTCTTGCGTTCTCCACCATGCGCGAGCGGGTGATCGCCGCGGCGCTGATCGCAGCGCTTGATGCCGCCGGGCGGATGTCCGACCCGCCGGAGCAGATTGCCGCGACGCTTGGGGTCAGCCTGGAACAGCTGGAGGCCGTGCGCGCGATCATGCTGCGGTTTGACCCGGTGGGCGTGTTCGCGCGCGATCTGGTGGAGTGCCTGCGTGTGCAGCTGGAAGAGAAAAACCGGTTCGACCCGGCGATGGCGGCGTTGCTCGCCAACCTCGAAATGCTAGCTCGCCGCGAGATGCGCGGCCTGCAGGCGGTCTGCGGGGTAGATGCCGAGGACCTGGCCGATATGGTGGCCGAGCTGAAGCGGCTGGACCCTAAACCCGGCGCGCGCTTTGAGGTGGAGCCGTTGCGCCCGCTCATCCCCGATGTGCTGATGCGCCCGCTGCCGGTGAAGACCGGCGAGGCGAACGACTGGATGCTCGAGATCAACCCCGAGACGATGCCCCGGCTGCTCATCCGCCGCGGGTTCCATGCGCGGCTGGCGGCATCTGCCTCGCGCGAGACAAAGGCGTTTCTCTCAGAGCAGATGCAAAGCGCGACCTGGCTGGTGAAGGCGCTGGAGTCGCGCGCGCAGACAATTTTGCGGGTCTCGGCCGAGATCGTGCGCCGGCAGGAGGGCTTCTTCGCCCATGGCATCAGCCATTTGCGCCCGCTCACCCTGCGCGACATCGCCGCCGAGGTGGAATTGCACGAGAGCACGATCAGCCGCGTGACCTCGAATAAATCCATCGCCACCCCGCGCGGTATCTTTGAGTTGAAATTTTTCTTTACCACCGCCCTGACCGGCGCAAACGGCCAAACCCATAGCGCCGAGACGGTCCGCCATCGCGTGCAAGCCCTCATTTCGGGAGAAAATCCGAAAAATATTCTCTCCGATGACGCGCTCGCGGTAATATTACAAAAGGAAGGCATAGACATAGCACGGCGGACCGTGGCCAAATACAGAGAAGCGTTGCGTATACCTGGCTCGGCGCAACGCAAGCGGGACAAAATGCCCGCCTAGGGGGTTAATGGGTGACCCTTTGGACTACGAGTCTGATTTCGTTCGGGAGAAGACCATGCAATTGACGGTCTCTGGCAAACAAGTTGACCTCTCTGATGCACTGCGCACGCATGTGGCAACGCATCTGGATGTCATTACCCATAAATATTTTGACCAGGCGCTGGAGGCGCACGTTACATTCAGTAAGGCGCGAAGTTTCTTTACCTGCGATATCAACGTGCATGCGGGCCGCGGCATTACCGTGCGCGGCGAGGGTGAGGCAGGCGACGCGCATGCCGCCTTCGACGATGCGGCCGAGCATATCGCCACCCGTCTGCGCCGCTACCGGCGCCGTGTCTCCGAACACGCGCGCGATGCCGGAAACCGCGCGAAGCCCGAGGCCGGGCGGCAATATGTGCTGCAGGCCGAATCGCCGGCGGAGACTGAAAAACAGGCAGAGGCGCAAACCGATGCCGAGGCGCTGCACGCCACCATCATCGCTGAAGCCGACGCGACCATTGAGTCGCTGACCGTGCGCGACGCGGTAATGCGCATGGACCTGGCGTTTCAGCAGGTGCTGATGTTCCGTAACTCCAAAAACGGGTACCTGAATGTAGTGTATCGCCGCCCGGACGGGCATGTGGGGTGGATTGACCCCGCGGGCGCATAACCGCCACGCAAAAAGGCCAGGGACAAAATCCCTGGCCTTTTTTTATGCTCTGGCGGTTTTATCAGGCATAGGGTGGAGCCGTGTAGCCCTTCGGTGAGAGGGTGAAAATTTCATGGCCGGTCTCTGTCACGCCGATCATATGTTCAAACTGCGCCGAGAGTGAGCGGTCACGCGTGACCGCTGTCCACCCATCATCCAGCACCTTCACCTCCGGTCGGCCCACGTTGACCATGGGTTCGATGGTGAAAAACATGCCGGCTTTAAGCACCGGGCCATCTCCCCTGCGGCCGAAATGCAGCACGTTGGGCGGCTCGTGGAAATTGCGGCCGATGCCGTGGCCGCAGAAATCGCGCACCACGGTAAAGCGCTGCGCCTCGACATATGACTGGATGGCATAGCCAATGTCGCCAAAGGTGGCCCCGGGTTTGACCACCGCGATGCCGCGCATCAGCGCTTCATAGGTCACCTCGATCAACCGCCGCGCACGCGTGCTGGCCGTACCGGCGACATACATCCGGCTGGAATCGCCGTACCAGCCGTCCAGGATCACGGTGACGTCGATGTTGACGATATCGCCCTCCAGCAATTTCTTCTCACCCGGAATGCCGTGGCAGACCACATGATTGATGGAAGTGCAGATGGATTTCGGGAAGCCGCGATAGTTGAGCGGCGCCGGAATGGCCCCATGCGCCAGGATGAAGTCATGGCAAAGCGTATTCAGCTCCTCGGTGGTCACCCCGGGAACCACATGCGGGCCGATCATGTCCAGAGTCTGGGCGGCCAGCAGGCCCGCCGCGCGCATCGGGGCAAAATCCTCTGGCCGGTGTATTGTTATCCGCCGCGATTCGGTGCCGCCATCCATCATTCGGGTCTTTCGTTAAAGGGTGGCGCCGTGGGGCACCAGGTTTCTGCGACATTAGATGCAGACGCAACCGTCAGAAAGCAAGTGCCGCGGGCTTCAGTCCGCCAGGCGCAACGGCCGGGTCATCTCCTCAGGCTTCACCCATTCGTCAAATTCCTCTCCCGTGGTGGCCCTCAGAGCCAGGGCTGCCGCGCGCAGCGAGAGTCCCTCGTGATGCGCCTTGAGCGCCACTTTGGCCGCCGCCGCATAGCCGATGTGCGGGTTGAGCGCGGTGACGAGCATAAGGTTTTTCTCCAAATTCTCAGCAATCCTTCCATAGGCGGGCTCAATGCCCGCCGCGCAGTTGGTGTTGAAGGCGCCCAGCGCCTCGGCCAGCAGCCGTGCCGAATCGAGCAAATTATGCAGCATCACCGGCTTGAACACGTTGAGCTGAAAATTGCCCTGGCTGCCCGCGAAGGCTACCGCATGGTCGTTGCCGAACACCTGCACGGCCACCATCGTCAGCGCCTCGCTCTGGGTGGGGTTGATCTTGCCGGGCATGATGGAAGAGCCGGGTTCATTCTCGGGGATGAGCAACTCGCCGATGCCGGTGCGCGGGCCGGAGGCATACCAGCGGACATCGTTGGCGATTTTCATCGCCGCGCCGGCCAGCACGCGCAAACTTCCGGAGGCGGCCACCACGGCGTCATGCGCCGAGAGAGCCGCGAATTTGTTATCCGCAGTGCGGAAGTGTTTTCCGGTCTCCAGCGCGATGAACTCCGCCGCCACCGCCCCAAAATTCGGGTGGGCGTTCAAGCCGGTGCCAACCGCCGTGCCGCCGATGGCGAGATCATGCAGGCCAGGCAGCGTGGCGCGGATACCCGACATCGCCGCATCCAGCTGCGCCGCCCAGCCGGAGATGACCTGCCCGAGGGTGATCGGCGTGGCATCCTGCAAATGGGTGCGCCCGGTCATCACCACACCGGCGAAGGCGAGGCTTTTGGCCTCGAATACAGCCGCCAGCGCCGCCACGGCGGGCAGCAGCGCATTCTCAATCACCTCGACGGCGGCAATATGCATCACCGTGGGGAAGGTATCGTTGGAGGATTGCGAGTGGTTGACGTCATCATTGGGGTCGATCGGCTTTTTGCTGCCCAAAACCCCGCCCGCGAGCTGGATGGCGCGGTTGGCGATGACCTCGTTGGCGTTCATGTTGCTCTGGGTGCCCGAGCCGGTCTGGAACACCACCAGGGGGAACTCCGCATCCCATTGGCCCGATATCACCTCCTCCGCCGCCTGCACGATGAGTGCTGCCTTCTCCGCCGCCAGCTGGCCCAGCGCCTGGTTGGCCAGGGCGCAGGCCTTTTTGAGGATGCCAAAACCGCGGATAACCTCCCTGCCCCAGATATAATCGCGCCGCCCGATGGGGAAATTCGCGATGCTGCGCTGGGTCTGCGCGCCCCAAAGCCGGGTGGCGGGAACACGAACCTTGCCAAGACTATCATGTTCAACGCGGAACTCGTTCATTCTAAAGCCTTCTATTCAGGAACCCCAGCGCGGGAAGCGGCTTCCAGCGGCGGGGTAGATCAGTCCGGCGAATGGGTTTGACAGCATAAACCGGCGTGGGCTGGTCCGATGACTCCAAAAATCCGGCATAGGCGCGCACCTGCGCCTCGCGCCAAGTTTTGTCAGCCAGGGCGGCGCTGCGGCTGGCGTAAACCTCGGCGATGCGGATCACCCGCCCGCTCATCGCCACGACCGCCCAGAGGGAGGCCTCCGGGCTTTTGCGTTCGTCAGAGAAAAACTCCGCCATCGCATCCCCTTGTCTTGGACAAAACATTCTGTACTGCTCCGGAAAATCGCTTTTGGGAGATCGAAGAATGGATCGTGAGGTTCAGGTCTGGCGTGAGGGTAGAGCAGGACGCATCCGGTTGAACAGACCAAAGGCGTTCAACGCGCTCAATTTAGACATGGTGAAAACAATTCGCGCCGCGCTGGAGGATTTTGGCGCCGATCCGGCGGTGCATGTCATCCTGGTGGATACGCTGGAGCGCTGGTTCTGCTCGGGTGGCGATGTGCGGATGCTGCACGCCGGCGCGGTCGCGGGTGATGCCAGCATCGCGGAGCGTTTCTTCGGGCAGGAATACGCGATGAACCAGGCCATCGCTGATCTGCGCAAGCCCTATATCGCGATCATCAACGGGCTTTGCATGGGTGGCGGGGTCGGCATTTCGGCGCACGGCAGCCACCGCATCGCCACCGAGAACGCGCTGCTCGCCATGCCTGAGACCGGGATCGCGCTGTTCCCCGATGTTGGCGCCAGCTATGTGCTGCCGCGCATGCCAGGGGCGCTTGGCATGTATCTCGGCCTTACCGGCGCGCGGGTGCACGGCGCGGATGCGGTGCACGCCGGTTTTGCCACGCATTATGTGCCAAGCGGGCGCCTCCCCGAATTGTGCGATGCCATCGTGCGCGATGGCGCGGCCGCGGTGGCCGAATACGCCGCCCCCCTGCCGCCCTTCAGCCTGGGCGCGGAGCGGGCGCTCATCGACCACGCCTTCAGCCAGGACAGCGTCAGCGCGATCGTGGCGGCGCTGGAGGCCAATGGCGGCGCCTTCGCCAAGGCGGCCCTGGCGCAGCTGCGCACCCATTCGCCAAGCTCCATCCATTGGAGCTTCGAGATCATCCGGCGCGGCGCGGCGCAAGACCTGCGCGGCTGCCTCGCGGCGGAGTATCATCTGGTATGCCAGGTCGCGATGAGTGCGGAATTCATCGAGGGGGTACGCGCGCTGCTGGTGGACAAGGACAAATCCCCCAAATGGCAGCCGCCGCTGATCGAGGACGTAGACCCGGCCAGAATCGCAGCACTTTTCGCGCACACGCCGGACTGAAAGGGGGCATCCTTGCGCGTTTACGTCATCAACCTGGACCGGCACACGCAGCGCCTGGCGCGGATGCGCGATGTGCTGGGCGATGTGGATTTTGAGCGGATTGCCGCCGTGGAGGCCGCAGGCACCGGCGGGCCAGCACACCGCCATAAACTCCCCCTGCGTTTTGAGGATATGACCCGGTTTGAACGCGCCTGCGCTGCCAGCCACGCCGCCGCCTGGCAAAAACTCCTGGAGAGCGGCGCTTCGCACGCCTGCATCCTGGAGGATGACGTGCTCATGAGCCCGGATTTCTTCGCTTTCATGGCCGATACTGACTGGGTCCCGGAGGGCTGCGATGTTGTAAAAATCGAGACCTTTGCGAAGAAGGCGCTGATCTCCCGGCAGCTTCAGCCGTGCCGGGAGCGCGGGCTTGGGCGCTTGTACGCAACCCATCTCGGTGCCGCGGGATATGTGCTGAGCCGCCAGGGGGCGCAAAAAATGCTGGCCCATGCGGCCCGCCCAGCGCGCCCGGTGGACCATCTGCTGTTCGATGTTCCCACCATTGTGGAGGGGTTGAGCGTTTTGCAACTGGACCC
>NZ_JAQTZC010000114.1 GCF_028687955.1 Acidocella sp. | reverse complement strand
CTAGCGGATCATAAAGCTTGCTGCCCACCGGCAGGCCGCGATCCGCCGCCAGCGTGTACATGGTGAGATCATTGGTGCCGATGGCGAAAAAATCCGCATGCCGGGCAAGCTGGTGGGCGGCCAGGGCGGCGGCAGGGGTTTCCACCATGATGCCAAGCGGCGGCTTTTGCGCGGCCATGCGCACACTTTTGCGCTTCAGCCGCTTCCACACACGGTCATAAATCTCGCGGGTGGCGAGAATTTCGGAGGCCAGCGAAACCATGGGCAGCATGATGCGCACCGGCCCCGCGGCGCCAGCCCGCAGGATGGCGGCAAGTTGGGTTTCCAGCAGCGCGGGGTGGCGCAGCAGCAGGCGGATGCCGCGCAGCCCCAGCGCCGGATTCGGCTCGTCATGCAACGGCAGATAGGCGCTAAGCGCCTCGATTTCCTTATCAGAGCCCCAGTCGAGCACGCGGATGGTCACCGGATCGCCATCCATCGCATCCACGATATTCCGGTAGATTTCGCTCTGAGTATCCTCATCGGGGAGGATGTCGCGGTTCATGAAGATGAACTCGCTGCGCAGCAGGCCGATGCCGTGCGCGCCCGATTGCGCGATCATCGGCAGTTCGAACGGCAGTTCCAGGTTGGCCTGCAAGATGACGGCGGTGCCGTCCCGCGTGGCGGCGGGCAGGCGCTGCAGGCGGATGAGCGCGCGGCGCGTACGCGTGAGCGCCGCCAGCTTCTGCTGCGCGGCGTCCAGGCTGGAGGGGCTCGGGTTGATGATGATGCTGCCGGTCTCGCCGTCGATGATCGCGAGGCTGCCCGGTGCGACGGCGGAAAGCACACCGGCGGCGCCCAGCACCGCGGGCAGGCCCAGCGCGCGCAGCATGACGGCGGTGTGGCCATCGGCGCCGCCCTCCTCGGTGATGATGCCGGCGAAATTCGCGGGTTGGATGAGCGCCGCGTCGGCCGGACGCAGCTCGCTGGCGGCGAGGATGCAGCCCTGGGGCAGACCGGCGAAGCTGCGGAAGGGCTGGCGCGTGAGATTGCGCAGAATGCGGCGGCCGATTTCGCGCACTTCCTCGGCGCGGCGGACACGGCCCTGGCGGTCAGAGCCGGTCAGCGTCAGAATGGCCTCGGCCTGCGCCTCGCTCTCCGCGTGAACCGCCGCCTCCGCCGCTGTCAGCCCATCCTCGACCCGTGCCTTGATGCCGCGCATCAACCGCGAGGGGCCGAGCATGTGCAAATAGGCATCGATCAGCGGCGCGATCTCGGTCTGGCTATGCTCGGGCAACCCGGCCAGACGCGCCTTCAGCTTACCCAACTGGTGGCGCGAACGGGCCAGCGCTTCTTCCAGCCGCGACATCTCCGCCGCCGTGTCCGCCGCCGCGATTTTTTTATGGACGATGGCCAGCGCCGGCTCGGCGGTCTCATGCACCGGGCCGATGCCGATGCCAGGCGAGACCGGATGGCCGGTGAAACGCTGTTCGGCCCGGCTAGTCTGTTTCATGAAAGCCGGCCTCGATGAGCGCGGCGATGGCATCCAGCGCCTCCCGCGCGTCGAACCCTTCGGCAATGAGCTGCACCCGGCTCCCCTGCCCGGCGCCCAGCATCATCAGCCCCATGATCGAGCGGGCGGAAACACGCTGACCATCCTTCACGACATCGACCGAGGCGCTGAAGCGCTCTGCCAAGGTGACCAGCTTGGCCGCCGCGCGCGCATGTAGGCCGCGCCGGTTAATGATGCCGACATCCATTGTAATCGCAGCACTGTTCTCGCTCATGCCTTACTCCGCGGCGCGCGGGGTGGTGGCGGGGCTCTGAATTTCATGGCCCGAACAGATGTATTTGCGCCCGGCGTCCTCGGCGCAGCGCACAGCCTCAGCCAGTGCCTGCGTGCCGCGGATTTTCGCCAGCTTCACCAGCATGGGCAGATTTACCCCGCCGATGATCTCAACCCCCGGCTGGCTCAACATGGACATCGCCAGATTGCTCGGGGTGCCACCGAACATGTCGGTCAGCAGGATGACGCCATCGCCGGAATTGACCTCCTCCAGCCGGCGGGCGATTTCCGCGCGCTGGCTCTCGAATTCGGCATCCGATTCCACACACACTGTGGCAACGTTCTTCTGTTTGCCGACAACGTGTTCCATGGCGTCGCGCAGGGCAACGGCCAGCGCGCCATGGGTAACAAGAACCAGACCGATCATGTTGAGAGACTCATTCCTTGGCGTGTAATTTCTGGTTGGCCCGTGCGGCTTCAAACTTTGCGGCTTCGCGGTGGGTAACGCTAACGCGCCACCCCGCTCTGCCTAAACAGCTCTTCAATTTTTCAATCATATACACTGATCTGTGTTGCCCGCCGGTACATCCGATACAGATTGTTGCATATTTTTTTCCTTCCTGCACGAATCTCGGTAATAAAAATTCAACCATGTCCTTGATATGGTTAAAATAAGTAGCAAAATCAGGGTCCTGCTCGATGAAACTGCCAATTTCAGGATCGAGGCCGCTGAGTGGGCGCAAGGCGGGGTCGTAATGCGGATTGCGCAGGAATCGCGCATCGAAAACAAGGTCCGCCTCGGGCGGGAGCCCGCCGGGGTAGGCGAAGGAGACCAGGGAAATCGCCATCGGCGGGGCGCCAGCACCAAAATTCTGCTCAACGATGGCCCGCAGGCGCGCCAGCGGGAGGTTCGAGGTGTCAATCCGCAGGTCCGCCGCCTGTTTGAGCGGGGCGGTGAGCGCGCGTTCCAGCGCGATTCCCTCTGCCACCGGCCCTGATTGCGCGAGCGGGTGGCGGCGGCGGGTCTCGGAGTAGCGGCGCAGCAGCACGTCCTGGGTTGCGGTGGCAAACACCAGGGAGGGGGCAAGCGCCGGATGCACGCGTAGCCGGGCAAGGGTTTCCAGCACCGCCTCTGAGGAAAACCCGCGCGAGCGGGCATCAACCCCGATGGCGAGGTTTTTCTCGGCCCGGCTGGCCAGATCTTCCAGCGTGGCGAGGGGGGGGTTGTCGATGGTCTCGAACCCCAGGTCTTCGAGCGCGCGCAAAATAGCGTTTTTGCCCGCCCCGGAGAAGCCGGTGACAAGAACAATGCTGAGTTTCTGGCCGGCGCCACTCATGGCGCGAAACTCCCCGCAACCTGTGTGAGGCGGCCGCAGGCGGCCTCCAGCGCCAGGACGGCGCAGGCAACGGCGGAAGCCTGCGCCGGGTCTATGGTAACGCAGGGCAAATCCAGTTGCGCATGGGTTTGCGGTTCCGGCAAGCGCGCGGCGGGCACCCCAAGGTTGACAACCAGGCGCAGCGGCGCGCTGGCCAGATGCGGCAGGCGGAAAATACCCAGCCCGCGCACCTCCAGCAACCCGGCCAGCGCCGCCGGGGCGCTGACGATCCCGTTCCAGATTATCACCTGGTCATCGGCCACAAGGCTGAAACCCTCGTGGATCAGCCGCAGCAAAAAATCGGATTTCCCCGCCCCCGGAGGACCAAGGAGCAGAATGGCGTCGTAGCCGTCCGGGCCGGGCCGGGCGGCGCAAGAGGCGTGCATGCGCATAATGGGGAGAATGTGGCAAGTTTTAGGCAAAAGCGGAAGAGCCCGCCGCGACTGAAATTTTTGTGGGATAAAAAA
>NZ_JAQTZC010000057.1:3269-15121 GCF_028687955.1 Acidocella sp. | reverse complement strand
TCTTGCGCTAATTAACCCGTATGCCCAAGCCCGGCACCACAATCATAACACCTCCCTGGTGGTGATGATGATGCTCCGGCGGCGCATAATACTCCGGCGGCGGTGGCGGCGCATAATACTCCGGCGGCGGATAATAGTCCTGGTGGTGATGATGGTGGTGGTGGTGGTGATGGTGATGGTCATCTGCCTCGGAATACTGCACCGGCTGCACCTTCGCGTTGCGGGCGCGCTCCTGCAAAAGCGCATCATGGGCCTTCAACAGCTCAACCGCATTTGGAACAGGCCGGAGCAGATCCGAATACGAGGAGATTTGCATAGGCTCGGGCGGCATCTGGCTGGCAGCCTGGGCATTTGCGCTCCCCATGGTGGCGAAGCCGGCCAGCGCGCCGATCCAACCCGCTCTTTTTCGTTCCATTTCATACCCCTTCAAAAAGCCAAAACCGTGATTCTCACATAAGCGTTAAGCGCTCTGTCTGTCCCGTTTATGGCTCGAAAAGGCCCAGAATATGGCACCGTACGAAAGCTGCATGAAACTTCCAAAATTAGCGCGGCCGTTTGAGGCTCGCTCAGCCGAACAAGCCGGAAGCGTGAATCGCCCTCAGTAAAACGGTTAGAGCCTGACCACGCTTAAAGCGATCAGGCTCTAACCCGCCTGCCCAAACTTCGAGAACGCCAGCCGGTCTTTATTTTCACGCATCAACATCGCAAAACTCGGAATCTTCTCAAAACCCAGCCCGGCCGGGCGTTCGCCCTCCTTGTCATACACAATCTGCGCATACGGCGCGGAGGCGATCTTCTCCCATTTCCCAGCCGGTTTCTTCACCTCCAGGCTCACCACCGTGGCCTTGAAAATCATCCGAACAATCGCCTCCTTCGGCGCTGCGGGCTTCACCAGGCTCAAGCTTCCCGCCAGAATCTGCCAGCCGTTCCGCAGCGCCCAGGCACTCAATTCGTCCTGTGTCATCAATCCCTCAATACCGCCGCAGCAGCGCCACCAACCGGCCTTGCACCTTCACCCGCTCGGCCGGCAAAATCTTCGTCTCATATCGCGCGTTCGCAGGCTCCAGCGCAATGGAATTCCCCCGCCGGCGCAGTCGCTTCAGCGTCACCTCGTTCTCATCCACCAGCGCCACGATAATCTGCCCGTTCTCCGCCGTGTCGCCCTTGCGGATAATCACCGTATCGCCATCCAGAATCCCGGCCTCGATCATCGAGTCGCCTTCCACCAGCAAGGCGAAATGCTCCCCCGCGCCGATCAACGCCACCGGCACCTCGATCTCTTCCGCCTCATCGCGCAACGCCTCGATCGGCAACCCCGCAGCGATTTTTCCATACAGCGGCAGCGAGACCGCCCCGGCCACACGCGCCGCCCGCGCGCCGGGCAGCCGTGGTGAAAAATCCCCCCTGATCACATTCGGCGTAAATCGCCCCGGCGCCATCTGCGGCGCCATGTCCTCCGAGAGCCGCACCACCTCCAGCGCGCGCGCCCGGTGCTTATGCCGCTTCAAAAAACCACGTTCCTCCAGCGCCGTGATCAACCGGTGAATCCCCGATTTGGAGCGCAGATCCAGCGCGTCCTTCATCTCCTCGAAACTCGGGCTGCATCCGGTCTCGCGCAGATGCCTGTCGATAAAAACCAGCAATTCATGTTGTTTGGTGGTCAGCATCCAAGCCTCCGGTGGCGCGCTCAGGGCAGGAACAAAGCGCAAACTTCCCGGATGTTCTAGTTTGGTTCTCTCCGTCCCGTCAAGCACTATGCGCGCGGCCTCAGTCCTGCGTGAAATCGCCCGATTTGCCGCCCGCTTTGCGGAGCAGGCGCACCGCCTCAATGCACATGCCCCTGGCCCCCGCCTCGTCAGTATGGGTGAGCCGGTTCAACGGGTTCCCAGCAGCTCATGCACAGCCGCGGTCACATCCGCCCGGCGCATCAGCGACTCGCCAACCAGAAAACCGCTCACGCACACCTTGCGCAGACGCAGCACGTCCTCATTCGTTTTAATCCCCGATTCAGAGATCACGAAGCGGTCCGGCGGGCACATGCAGGAGAGTTTTTCGGTGGTCTCCAGCGTGGTGACCATGGTCTTCAAGTTGCGGTTGTTAATACCCACCAGCAACGATTGCAGCCCCAGCGCGCGCTGCAATTCCGCTTCGTCATGCACCTCAACCAGCACATCCATATCCAGCGCGCGAGCCAGCTCTTCCAGGTTGCGCGCTTCCTCATCGCTCAGCGCCGCCATAATCAGCAGAATGCAATCGGCCCCCATCGCCCGGCTCTCGTAAATCTGCCAGGGGTCCAGGATGAAATCCTTGCGCAGCACCGGCAGTTCCACCGCCGCGCGCGCCGCCTTCAAATGTTCCGGGGTGCCGTCAAAATACGGCTGGTCGGTCAGCACCGAAAGGCACGCGGCCCCGCCCTCGGCATAAGCGCGCGCCAGCCCGGCCGGATCAAAATCCTCGCGGATCAACCCGCCCGAGGGCGACGCCTTCTTGATCTCGGCAATTAGCCCCGGCCGCCCGGCGGCGGCGGCGTCCATCAGCGCCCGGCCAAAGCCACGCGGCTTTTCGGCATCCTTGATCTGGCGCTTCAGCTCCTCGATGCTCGTCGCCGCCTGCCGCCGCGCAATCTCGCCGCGCTTGTCGGCGCATATCTTCGCCAGAATATCGTCTTCCATCACCACCGCACTCATTTGCAATCCTGCCTCTCCGAGGCTGCCTTCATTTTTTCCAGCACGCGCAGCGCGGCGCCGGAATCAATCGCCGCCACGGCCCTGGCCACGCCATCCTTCAAATTCTCCGCCACACCGGCCACAATCAGCGCCGCCGCGGTGTTGAACAATATGGTATCGCGATACCCGCTCTGCGCGCCATGCAGCATTGCCAGCAACGCCGCCGCGTTCTCCGCCGCAGCACCGCCCTTTATCGCCTCCAGCGGCACCGGCGCCAGCCCGGCATCCGCCGCCGTCACGCAAAATTCGCTGATCACGCCGTCCTTCAGCGCCACCACCTGGCTCTCGCCCGCCAGCGTCAGCTCATCCAGCCCGCGGCTATGCACCACCCAGGCCGACTCGGTGCCCAGGTCGCGCAGCGTCTCGGCCATCGGGCGCAGCCACACCGGGTCGAACACCCCGATCAACTGCCGCTTCACCCCCGCCGGGTTGGCCATTGGCCCGGTCAGATTAAAAATGGTGCGCGTGCCAAGCTCCACCCGCACGGATGCGGCATGGCGCAGCGCCGGATGGTGGCGCGGCGCGAACAAAAACACGCAACCAACCTCTGTCAGAATCTCCGCCAGCCGCGCCATCGGCGGCTCAATATCCACCCCCAGCGCCAGCAGCACATCCGCCCCCCCGGCGCGCGAGGAGAGCGCGCGGTTGCCGTGCTTGGCCACCTTCACACCGCAGGCCGCCAAAACAAACGTCACGGCGGTGGAAATGTTCAAACTCGCCGCGCCATCGCCGCCAGTGCCGCACACATCCATCGCACCCTCCGGCGCCGCCACCCGCGTCATACGCGCGCGCATCGCCGTCACCGCCCCGGTCAGCTCCGCCACGCTCTCGCCGCGCGCGCGCATCGCCATCAGCAACCCGCCGATCTGCGCGGGCGTCGCCAGCCCGTCCATCACCACGCCGAACGCCTCTTGCGCGTCGGCCACGCCCAAACGCTCGCCGCGGCCCAGCCGCGCCAGCACCGGCTTCAAACTGGCTGTCATGCCGCCTGCTTGGGCTCGTTGAACCGGCGCGCCAAATTCAGGAAGTTCTTCAGGATATCATGGCCATGGCTGGTCGCAATGCTCTCGGGGTGGAACTGCACGCCATACACCGGCAAGGTGGAATGGCGCAGTCCCATGATGATCCCATCATGCGTAAACGCCGTCACCACCAGCTCCGCCGGCAAATCCGAGCGTTTCACGATCAACGAATGATAGCGCGTCGCGGTGAACGGGTTGGGCAGCCCGGCGAACAGATCGGTGTTCTCATGATACACCGGGCAGGTCTTGCCATGCACCGGCTCTGGCGCGCGCACCACCTTGCCGCCAAACGCCTGGCCGATCGCTTGATGCCCCAGGCATACGCCCAGCAACGGAATCTTCCCCGCCGCCGCGCGCACCAGCTCCACGCAGATCCCCGCCTCATTGGGCGTGCACGGGCCAGGGGAAAGCACAATCGCCTCCGGCTTCAGCGCCATCGCCTCTTCCACGCTCAGCGCGTCGTTGCGTTTGACCACGCATGCCGCCCCCAGATCACCCAGGAAATGCACGAGGTTGAAGGTAAAACTGTCGTAATTATCAATCAGCAGAATCATGGCTGTTGCTCCGGGGCGCTCACATAACGCGCCGCATCCTCCGCCGCGCGGAACAAGGCGCGGGCCTTTTGCACGCTCTCGGCATATTCCGCCTCGGGGTCGGAATCGGCGACCACCCCCACCCCCGCCTGCACATACATCACGCCATCCTTCACCACCGCCGTGCGCAGGCCGATGCAGGTGTCCATCGTGCCGTTGGCCGCGAAATAGCCGATACACCCGGCATACAGCCCCCGCCGCGAGGGCTCCAGCTCCTCGATGATCTCCATCGCCCGCACCTTTGGCGCGCCGGAGAGCGTGCCCGCCGGAAACCCCGCGATCAACACATCAAGCTGGTCACATTCCGGGCGCACCCGGCCCTCAACCGTCGAGGAGAGGTGCATCACGTGCGAGAACCGCTCAACCGCGAAGCTCTCCACCACCTTCACCGAGCCGATCTCCGAAACCCGGCCCACATCGTTGCGCCCCAGATCGAGCAACATCAGATGCTCAGCGCGCTCCTTCGGGTCGGCCAGCAGCTCGGCCTCCAGCGCCAGATCATCCGCCTTGGTTATCCCCCGCCGGCGCGTGCCGGCCAGCGGGCGGATGGTCACCACGCCATCGCGCAGCCGCACCAAAATCTCCGGGCTCGACCCCACGGCGACAAAATCACCAAAATCCAGATAAAACAAAAACGGCGCCGGATTCACCCGCCGCAGGCTGCGGTACAGCGCGAACGGCGGCAGCGAGAACTTGGCCTCAAAGCGCTGGCTCGGCACCACCTGGAACACATCGCCCGCGCGGATGTAGTTCTTCGCCGTCTCCACCATGGTCAGGAACTCGTCCTTCTCCATGTTGCTGCACTGCTCCAGCGGCCCCTCAAGGCTGCCCACCAGCGCGGGCACCGACCGGTCTAGCGCCTTCGCCACATTGTTCAGCCGCAGCTCCGCCGCCGCATAGGCCGAGGCGGCCGAAATCCCGGCCCGCGGATACACTGGCGCCGCCAGCGTCATCTCATCGGTCACACCATCAAAAATAATGAACACACCCGGGCGCACCAGCACCCCGTCGGGGATTCCCAGCACATCCGGCTTGGTCTCCGGCAGCCGCTCCATCAGCCGCACCATGTCATAGCCCAGATACCCTGAGAGTCCGCCCGTCATCGGCGGCAGACCTTCGGGCACATGCAGCTTCGTCTCCTCGATCAAGTCGCGCAGGCTCTCCAGCGGCGGATCCCCCACCGGCAGAAACACCCCCGCCTCGCCGCGCGCATCGCGGTTGATGGTGGCGCGCCCCTTCTCGCAACGCCAGATCAGGTCCGGCGCCATGCCGATCACCGAATAGCGCCCGCGCGCCGTGCCGCCCTCAACACTTTCCAGCAGGAAGGAATACGGCTGCCCATGCGCCGCCTTCATGAAGGCGGCCACCGGCGTCAGCAAATCGGCAATGCCGTGCCGCCAGACCAGCGCGCCGCGCCCCTGCTCATAGGCGGCACGGAACTCTTCAAAACGGTCTGGCGAAATTGCGTTCATAGTCCTTCAATCACTGGTAAACTCACTGATAAATCTGCGCGAGCAGTTTCTGGTTAACTGTCACCTTATCGCGCGCCTGCAACCCGTTCAGCAAACTCTCGCCCGCGTCGTTTTGCAATTCCTTCACCATCTCCTGTTGCAGCCGCGCATAATCAGCGAGATCGGCCGCCGGGTCAGGCTGCACGGTCTTTATCAGCGCCGCGACGCTAAAGCCGCTGTCCGTCTGCTGCATCGTCGCCTTCCCGGGCTTCAGGGTAAAGAGCACCGGCACCATCTGGGCGGGCAGCCCGGCGGGCGGCACCGCGCGGGTGAACCCCGCGGTCATGTCCACGCTCGCCCCAATCGCCTTGGCCGCCGTCTGGATGCTCTGCCCCTGGTTCACCGCCTGCATCAGGTTCGCCGCCTGCACCTCGGCCTCGCGAGTTATCTCTTGCCGCGTCCAGGCGCTCAACACCTTCGCCTGCACCTGCGCATAGGGCTGCAAGGCCGGCGGCTTCACCGCGCTCACTGTCATCGCGAAATAACTGCCATCCGGCCCGTTGGTCAGCTGCGCCGGATCGCCCGCATGGGCCGCGAACACCGCCTTCACAATCGCCGCCTTCAGCGCCGCGCCGCCCGGAATCGGCGCCGGCGTGCCATCAGCCGCGTTGCCGCTGGCATCCATCGTGCCCTCCACCGCGGTCAGCCCCAGGCTCCCCGGCAGCTGGTCCAGCGGCGTCTGCCCGGCCAGCGCGTCCTGCAAATTATCCACATCCTGCGCCACATCGGCCTGCGCCTTCTGCATCTGCAAGCTCTGCAACACCTGCGCGCGCAACGCCGCCGCATCCGTGCCGCTGGCGCTCACATCCGTCACCTTGAACACATACATGCCATTGGTCCCGGCCACCGGCCCATTCACTTGGCCGGGCTGCGCCGCGAACACCGCTGCACCCAGCGTGGGAGACGGGATTTCCATCTGCTTGGCCTGCTTCAACTCGATGGCGCTAGCGCCGAATTTCTTCGCCATCGCCTGCATCTCCGCCCAGTCCGCATGGCGCTTCCAGGCGGCTTCCAGGCGCGAGGACGCGGCGAGATTGTCCACCGAGATCACCTGCACGCTCCGCACCGGCACGGCTGGCGGCGTGGCAGCCTCGGCGCGGGCATAGGCGGCATCCAAATCCGCCGGCGCCACAACCTCCTTGGGCGCCAGCAGCGCGGGGGAGAGAATCACGATTTTGGCGGTACGCAGCTCCGGCGCGGTAAACTGCGCGGGATTGTTCTGCCAGAAACGCCGCAACACCGCATCGCCGGGCAGCTTGGGCTGGGCCTGCGCGGCAAAGGGTATATTCACCACCGCGGCAAAGCGTTGCTCGGCGATATAGCTGAACAACTGCCGCAGCAGCTCGTCAGGCGGCGCCACCCCGCCGAGCACGGCGCCCAACAACTGCTGCCCGGCGATGTCATCCTTGATCTCGCCGATAAACCGGTCCGGCGTGGTGTTGTTCTGCTCCAGAACCTGATTGAACGTCTGTTCGTTGAACACGCCGTTGGTCTGGAAGCTGGGGATCGCGTCGATCATCGCGCGCACCGCGCTGTCGGGCACCACGACACCCAGGCGCCGCTGCTCATTCTGCAACAACTGCTGGCGCAACACGCCGGAGAGCGCGCCCAGCGCAAGCTGGCGCCGCGTGGCAAGGTCCGGCGTGCCGCCCCCGCTCTGGCTGGCCTGGTTCAGCGCCCGCTGATACGCCGCCTGCACCACGGAGACATCAATTTCCTGCCCCCCCACATGCGCCACGGCGGTATTGCTGCCGATCAGCGTGGTGACATTGGAAATGCCCCAAAACACAAAACCTATCACCAGCAGCGCGAAAAAGCCCCGCGCCACCCAGTTTTCCAGCAATTTCCGTACCCAGACGATCATCGGCCCTATTTACCCCAAACCTCCGCCTCTATAGCTAGACGGCCAGGACTGGGCAATTGCAGGGAGGACTCAACGCACGCACAGGGGCGCCGCCGGGCAGCAGCCGGATTTAGTACAGCCCCGCGAGGGTATCGGCGAACATCTCGGCCGGAGCCGGGCGCTCGGCCTTGCCACGGCGCACGGGCGGTCTGTTGCATTCTATATCCAGAGCCTGGGCGGCCAAAAGCGCCACAACCGAAACCGCCAGGATAACCAGAAACGTCAACATGATTTGGGCTCCTTCTCATACTACCACCTGAGTATGTTGCATTGCAGCATACTGAATCAAGCTTTTTTGCTGCATAGCAGCATAGGCAATTTTCGCAGCAAAACCGGAGATAAAAAATGCGGCAACTTATTGCAGGAAACTGGAAAATGCACGGCAAGCTGGCCGATGTGGCGGGTTACGCCGCGGCCATCCGGCAGGCCCCGGCTCATGTGGACCTGCTGATCTGCCCGCCCTTCACCCTGCTGGACCGCTTCGGTTCTGCACTGAAAGGCAGCCCGGTGGCGCTCGGCGCGCAGGATTGCGCACCTTGCCCGCAAGGCGCGCATACCGGCGATGTTTCCGCCGCGATGCTGCATGAAGCCGGTGCACAATACGTCATCCTTGGCCATTCCGAGCGGCGCGAGAACCACGGTGAGACCAATGCCGACGTCGCCGCCAAGGTGGCCGCCGCCACCGCCGCCGGGCTGATCCCGATCGTCTGCACCGGCGAGACCGAGGCCCAGCGCGACGCCGGAGACGCCGAGGCCCTGGTGCGCAGCCAGCTGGTCCACAGCCTGCCGCAGAATTTCAGCGGCGTCGTGGCCTATGAGCCGATCTGGGCGATCGGCACCGGGCGCACCCCGGCCGAGGACGATGTCGCCGCCATGCACGCGGCCATCCGCGCGGCACTGCTGCGCCATCTCGGCGCGGCGGGTGCGGGGGTGAAAATTCTCTACGGCGGCTCGGTCAAGCCCGGCAACGCCGCCAGCCTACTCGCCCTGCCCGAGGTCGGCGGCGCGCTGGTCGGCGGGGCGAGCCTGCGGGCCGAAGATCTGCTGACCATTGCTGCGGACGCGCCCTGCGGCTAGAAGCCCCGCAACAGTTTCCTTAAAGGTTGCCATGATTAAAGTTCTCCTCGTGCTGCACGTCTTCGTCACCATCGCGCTCATCGGCGTGGTGCTGATCCAGCGTTCCGAAGGCGGCGGGCTTGGCCTCGGCGGCGGCCAGGGCATGGGCAGCTTCATGTCCGGGCGCGGCACCGCCAATTTGCTCACCCGCACCACCGCGATTCTGGGCACGGCCTTCTTTGTGCTCTCGCTCTCGCTGGCCATGCTCTACAAGGGCGGCACGGCTGAAAACACCGCGGCAATCCTCAATGCGCCGGCGCAAAACGCCCCGGCCGTGCCAGCCCCCGCCTCGGCGCCGGTTGCCCCCGCGCTGCCACAAACCCCGGCTGACGCCCTGCCCCCGCCCGCCGCCCCTGCGGTTCCCGCGCCAGGCACCCCCCCTGCGCAATAGTTTTTTTCCCTCCGGTGCGCGGGGCTGCCATATTGCCGCGCGCGCATTTTCCCCTCTCGTTTTTTTCACCACTCATGTATGATTGGATTCCATGACGCGGTTTGTATTCATCACCGGCGGCGTGGTCTCTTCCCTCGGTAAGGGTATCGCCTCGGCGGCACTTGGCGCTTTGCTCCAGGCCCGCGGTTATTCCGTGCGCCTGCGCAAGCTGGACCCCTATCTTAATGTCGATCCCGGCACGATGAGCCCCTACCAGCACGGCGAGGTATTCGTGACCGATGACGGGGCGGAGACCGACCTGGACCTCGGCCATTACGAACGCTTCACTGGCGTGGCCGCCAACAAGCTCGACAATGCCACCACCGGAAAAATCTATTCGGATGTGATCGCCAAGGAGCGGCGCGGGGATTACCTCGGCGCCACCGTGCAGGTGATCCCGCATATCACCGACGCCATCAAGGACGTGGTGCTGCGCGAATCTGAACCGTTTGATTTCGTGCTGGTGGAAATCGGCGGCACGGTCGGCGACATTGAGAGCCTGCCCTTCCTGGAGGCCATCCGCCAGCTTGGCAACGAACTCACCCCCGAACGCGCGATGTTCGTGCATCTCACGCTGGTGCCCTACATCCCCTCCGCCGGTGAGCTGAAGACCAAACCGACCCAGCATTCGGTGAAGGAGCTGCTCAACGTCGGCATCCAGCCGCAAATGCTCATCTGCCGTTGCGACCGCGAAATCCCCGAGAATGAGCGGCGCAAGATCGCCAGCTTCTGCAACGTGCGGGCCGAAGCGGTGATCCCGGCGCTGGATGTGAACACGATCTACGCCGTGCCGATCTCATATCATGAGGCGGGGATGGACCGCGAAGTGCTGCGCCATTTTGGGCTGCCCTTCGAGAGCGAACCGAACTTGACCCGCTGGCGGCGCATCGTGGAGACCGTGCGCGCCCCCGAGGGCGAGGTCCGCATCGCCGTGGTCGGCAAATACACCAATTTGCTGGACAGTTATAAATCCCTGGCCGAAGCCCTGGCCCATGGCGGCATCGCCAACAAGGTGAAGGTCGTGCTGGACTGGGTGGATTCGGAGGTGTTCGAACAGCCCGATACCGTGCAGCAGCTTGATGGCGTGCACGGCATCCTGGTTCCCGGCGGCTTTGGCGAGCGCGGCACGCAGGGCAAAATTGAAGCCGTGCGGTTCGCGCGCGAGCGCAAGGTGCCGTTCCTGGGCATTTGTTTCGGTATGCAGATGGCCGTGATCGAAGCGGCGCGCAACCTCGCCGGCATGCCCGGCGCCTCCTCCACCGAGTTTGGCCCCTGCGAAATCCCCATCGTCGGCCTGCTCACCGAATGGGCCCGCGGCAACGATATCGAACGCCGCCGCGCGGGTGGCGACCTTGGCGGCACCATGCGCCTCGGCGCCTTCCCCGCCGCCCTTGCCGCAGGCTCGCTGGTCCGCGAGGTTTACAATGGCGCGGCGCAGATTTCGGAGCGCCACCGGCATCGCTTTGAGGTCAACATCCATTTCCGCGCGCAACTGGAAGCCGCCGGGCTGCAATTCTCCGGCCTCTCGCCGGATGGCGTGCTCCCCGAAATCGTCGAATACCCGAACCACCCCTGGTTCATCGGCGTGCAGTATCACCCGGAGCTGAAATCCAAGCCGTTTGACCCGCATCCGCTGTTCAAAGGCTTTATCGCCGCCGCCGTGGCGCAGTCGAGGCTCGTATGAAACATGTGACCGCCGGCAATCTGACAATCGGCAACGATCTGCCGTTCACGCTGATCGCGGGTCCGTGCCAAATCGAATCGCGCGCGCACACCATGGAAGTTGCCAGCGTGCTGGCCACAATTTCACGCGAGCTTGGCATCGGCGTGATCTATAAATCCAGTTTTGATAAAGCCAACCGCACCTCGGCGGCCGCCGCGCGCGGCATCGGCATGGCGGAGGGTCTGAAAATCCTCCGCGAAGTACGCGACGTTTTTGGCCTGCCGGTGCTGACCGATGTGCATGACGCGGCGCAATGCGGCCCGGTGGGTGAAGTGGTGGATGTGTTGCAAATTCCCGCGTTTTTATGCCGCCAGACGGATCTGCTGCTGGCCGCCGGGGCCACGGGCAAGGCGATCAACGTGAAAAAAGGCCAGTTCCTGGCACCGTGGGACATGAAGAACGTCGCCGCGAAAATCGCCAGCACGGGCAATGAGAAAATCCTGCTCTGCGAGCGCGGCGCCAGCTTTGGCTATAATACGCTGGTGAGCGACATGCGCTCACTCCCGATCATGGCCGAGACCGGCTACCCGGTGGTGTTCGATGCCACGCATTCCGTGCAGCAGCCGGGCGGCATGGGCACCTCCTCGGGCGGTGAGCGGCGCTTTGCGCCGGTGCTGGCGCGCGCGGCGCTGGCGGTGGGCTGCGCCGCGGTGTTCATTGAATGCCATCAGGACCCAGACAACGCCCCCTCCGACGGACCCAACATGATCCCGCTAGACCAGATGCCCACGCTGGTGAAACGCTTGCAGGGGTTTGACGCGCTCGCCAAGGCATAAACCACGCTCCACATAACCACGCTCCACGTGGAGCCTCCGCGCAAAAAGCCGC
>NZ_JAQTZC010000057.1:0-3169 GCF_028687955.1 Acidocella sp. | reverse complement strand
CGCCTGGAGCCTGACCTCCTGCCCGCCACGGCCGATGCGGCGGAAACGGATTTACCAGCTAAAACCAGGAAGAATTGAGACCGGGGCGAGGCCAAGCTGCGCGGCTTCCTGCGGCGCGGCATCCGGGTGCAGGGCGTGGATGCCCGAGAGCACCCAGCAGGAGGCGATGCCCGCGGCCTTGGCGCCCGCGATGTCCGTCCGCAATGAATCGCCGATCGCCAGGGTGCGCGCCGGCGTGGTGGCGAGCATGGCGAGTGTGGGTTTATAGATCGCCGGGTCCGGCTTGCCGCGCTGGATCACGGTGCCGCCATCGGCCTTGTAATATTCGGCCAGCAGCCCGGCACAGATGATCCGCACACCATCACGCACGACCTCCAGATCAGGGTTGGCGCAGACCATGGGGATGCCCGCGCGCAGGGCGGCTTGCAGGACCGGTGCGTAAAGCGCCGGGTCCTGCGGACCGAGCACATCATCCGGCCCGGTGTTGAGCAAAAAATCAGCGGCGGCGGGGTCGTCCACCTGTTCGAGGGGCAGGGTGTCAAACACGCCGCGGTCGCGCGCGGGGCCAAGGTGGTAGAGCTTGCTGCCCAGGGCAGCGAACTCGTCGGTGCGGTCACGCAAGGCCAGATGCACCGCCTCGCCGCTAGACATGATGCCGGTGTAGAGCGAGGGGCCGATGCCCATGGCGCCCAGCGTGGCGGCGATGAAATCCGGCCGGCGCGGGGCGTTGGAGAGAAAGACCACGGTTTTGCCCGCGCCGCGCAGGCGCGAGAGGCAGTCCAGCACGCCGGGATAGGGTTTGACCCCGTCATGAACCACGCCCCAGAGGTCGACGATGAAACCGTCATAATTTTGCGCCAGCGCGCCAAAGCCGGTCATGCCCCTGCCCCCACCGCCTGGGCGAGAGAACTGAAGCCGCGCGCGCGCAGCAGGGCGGCGAGGCCGGATTTGAGCGCCGGGATGAGCGCCGGGCCGCCATAGGCGAAGCCGGTGTAGAGCTGCACCAGCGAGGCGCCCGCGAGAATTTTGGCGAGCGCCTGCTCGGGTGCCGAAATGCCCCCGGCGCCGATGAGGGTGAGCTTGCCGCCGCAAAGCTGGTGCGCGCGCGCCAGCATGGCGGTGGAGGGGCCAAACAGCGGCGCGCCGGAGAGGCCGCCGGTTTCGGTCTTGCGCGGGCTGCGCAGCGTATCGGGCCGGGCCAGCGTGGTATTGGAGATGATCAGCCCCGCGATGTTGCGCGCCATGGCAACGCCGACCACCGCCTCCAGCCCCTCGGGCGAGAGGTCCGGCGCGATTTTCACGAACACCGGTTTGTCCGTCGTGATGGCGGAGAGGATAGCGGTGAGCCGCGCCTCGGATTGCAGATCGCGCAGGCCGGGGGTGTTGGGCGAGGAGATGTTGATGGTGAGGTAGTCGGCATGCGGGGAGAGCGCGTTCACCAGGGCCGGGTAGTCGCGCTCCGGGTCCGCGCCCTCTTTGTTGATGCCCACATTGGCGCCCACGGCGGCGGTGGTGCGCCCGGCGCGGCGCAGATTGGCGAGAAAAACCTCAAGCCCCGCGTTGTTGAAGCCCATGCGGTTGATGACGGCGGCATCCTCCTCCAGCCGGAACAGCCGGGGCCGCGGGTTGCCGGGCTGCGGGCGCGGGGTGACGGTGCCCGCCTCGACGAAGCCGAAACCAAGCCGCCCCAGCGCAGTGAGGGCGGCGGCGTTTTTGTCAAACCCGGCGGCGAGGCCGATAGGGTTTTTCAACACGCAGCCAAAGGCGCGGGTGGCGAGGATGGGGTCATCGGGCGTGGCATCGCGCCCCGCCAGTCCCAGGCGCAGGGCGCGCAGAGAGAGGTTATGCGCGGTTTCGGGGTCCAGCCGGCGCATCACCGGCATGAGAGCGGCGGCGAGATTCATTTGACGTAGACAAGGATGAGCGGCGCGGTGCCGCCCGTGCGCGCGGTGAGCATGATATGGTCAGGCGCGACGCCATCCGCCGCGATGGACTGCGCGACGGCGCTGGCCAGCGGGGTGAGCGGCGCGAGGGCGGCGGCGCTGGCGCCCGGCGTGGCGGCGGCGGGGGCTTGCGCTTCGACATCGAACGCCGCACCGGGCTTGATGGCGAGGGCCTGGCGTACGGCGCCGGCCAGGGGGGCGGCGAAATCGGTGGTGCCGGGGGCGACGCTCACCAGCGGGATACGCCCGGCGAAGGCGCTGGCGGCGGCGATGGCAGCCGGGTCCGCCGCGCGGGGCGCGGGCGCAAAGCTTTGCCGCCCTGGCAGGGAGCAGGCGGTGAGAGCAGCCAGAGCCAGGAGGGAGATTTTACGCATGATGCAGATGTAACGGCGCCCGGCTTGCACGGCAACCGGCACCCGGCCAAGCTGCCGGAAAAGGAGATGCAACATGCTCGATCTGATTATTCGCGGGGCCAATCTGGCGGACGGACGGCGGAATGTGGATATCGGCGTGCGGGGCGAGCGGATCGCCACCGTGGAGCCGGGGCTGGAGGCCACGGCGGGGCGCGAGATTTCAGCGCGCGGGCGGCTGGTTTGCCCGCCCTTCATCGACAGCCATGTGCATCTGGATTCCGCGCTCTCGCTCGGCATGCCGCGAATGAACGAATCCGGCACGCTGCTGGAGGGCATCGCGCTGTGGGGCGAGCTGAAGCCGTCGCTGACGCAAGAGGCGATTTATGAGCGCGCGAAGCAGCTTTGCCTGTGGTCGATGGCGCGCGGCACGCTGGCGATGCGCAGCCATGTGGATATTTGCGACGACCGGCTGCTGGCGGTGGAGGCGCTGGTGGCGTTGCGCGAGGAGATGAAGCCGTATCTGGATATCCAGCTCGTGGCGTTTCCGCAGGATGGCTTTTACCGCTATGGAAAATCGGAGGAAAACCTGCACCGCGCGCTGGACAAGGGTGTTGATGTGGTGGGCGGGATTCCGCATTTCGAGCGGACCATGCAGGATGGCGCGCTGAGCGTGAAGGCGCTGGTGCGCATCGCCGCCGAGCGCGGGCTGATGGTGGATATGCATTGCGATGAGAGCGATGATCCGCTCTCGCGCCACATCGAGGTGCTGGCGGGCGAGACGGTGCGCCACGGGCTGGCCGGGCGGGTTGCGGGCTCGCACCTGACCTCGATGCACAGCATGGATAATTACTACGCCAGCAAGCTCATTGCGCT
>NZ_JAQTZC010000113.1 GCF_028687955.1 Acidocella sp. | reverse complement strand
CTCATCACGGCAGTATCGCCGCCGAGTGGTTTCGGTCCAGGCCATCGTGACTCCGTCAGTTGTCGCAAACCAACAGAATCACAACCAACTGAAATCACTCAACTATCTTTTTCGTTCAGGTTCTGAGGCTCGCCGATGCGCGCGATGTTCCCTGTTCCGAGGTCAAGGATCTGGCAATCTTGCATCGTGAGGATGTCAAAACAAAAATTGCCGATCTGCGGAGGATGCAGAAGGTTCTCGATACCCTTATCGCTCAATGCCAGGCTGGCGATCAGTCCGGCTGTCCGCTGATTGAGACGCTATTCAGGCAAACTGAACCGGCTTGATGCAATAACAGGTGCTCTGCATATTTTAGCGGTCAATGTGCGGCTCTTTTCATGGGTTATCACACCAGATCACCCGCGGGCAACATCACCAGTCGCTTCCAGCGAAGCGGCGATATCGGCAATCGAACGGAACAGCACCAGCGCGTCATCCTTTGACGGCAAAAACCCCCGGCGGCGCCAGAATGCCGCTGCGTCATCATCAACGGCATTGACGATAAGCGCCCGCCCGCCGACCAGCGTGGCGCCGTTCACGCTGCGGGCCAGTGCATGATTCAACAATCCTATGCCAATCCCCTGCCCACCCCATGCACGGTCCGTAGCAAGCTGCCCGAGCAGAATACACGGCACCGGGTTCGGTGGCTGGCCGGTGCGGATCGCGCGTGGCAGGCTGGCTGGCACAATGGCGGTCGGCGCCAGGCCGTAATAGCCTACCACCCCGCCCCCCACATGGACGACCATGACTACCGTGAACCCCTTTTGCTGATTCGCCAGCGCCCGGGTCTTCAGCCAATGGTCGAGCGAGGGCTTGCCACAGGAGAACTGGGATACATCGTGGCTAGCATTCAGGAGTTCCGGCGCAGAGAGCGGCGCCTCCGCCATCAGCGCTTCGCCGTTGCCTTATCCCATGGCGCCCTGCGGCGAAGGGATGCCACCATCTCCGGCACGGGCGCGGCCGGCGCGGAGACGGCTTGGACGAATGCCTCAAACCCCTCAGCGCTCATACGCACCAGCGTGCTTTCCATTAGCACTTGCTCGGCGGCACGCACCGCAGCCTCACGCACAAAATCCGTGCGCGAGCGCCCGCGCAAATCGGCGGCGCGGTCGATAATGGCGATGTCACCTTCCGGCAGCCGCATTGAGAGCGGATGGTCCTTACGTTTGGGCGGAGTGGTCATGGCATGAGGCTTTTGTCATGAGAGGAACATAGACTGTGGTAGCGCATTATGCAATACCATATGACTGCTTCCACTACCGGCTATGCCGCCTCGTTTGCTTCTGCTGTTCCACATGATCATCCGGCAAACCTTGGCCTCGTTCTCCAACCCGATGCCAGAATTCCGCCTCGGCATGGCGATTGACCAACGGGCGACGGGCCACCCTGGCCAGAAGTTCCACCACCTCCGCACTGATACGAGCAACACGCGCCAATGCCCCGCCATGACGGCGCATTTGCGCCGCCAAACCGGGCAGAATCTCGGCGAACGCCTGTGGGCTCATCAACCCCTCAGCCAGCTTCGACGGCTGCCCCCGGGTATCTCCACGAGCTTCCGCTGCCCGGTGAACACTTTGCATTGCCTGAACCGCGCCACGCCGCAGACCAACGGCACGATCGATCAATGCCAGCGCCGCTTCCTTCTCGGGCCGTTGCGCAAAATTGCGGATGATGTTGTTCAACAGATCACCGCGGCCGATCTCGCGCTTATCACCCAGCGGCCGCCGCGCAATCACCTCAGCCCGCTCAGCGCCCTCCGATGTCACGATAAAACTCTGCTCCCGGTGCCGGCTGCCTGATGTATAGGCCCCAAACGCTGAAACCAGCTTCGTGCCGCCCGGCATCGCATGAATATGCTCCGTCACAGTGGTGCCCTGCGCGGTATTTGTGGTCAGCGCATCACCATAGGCCAACTGAACTCTGCCGCTGGCCTCATCGCGCAATGTATCCCAGGCGACCGCCCCCTCCCTGCCCGCACCATTCCTCAAAGTCACCCCGGCGGCGTCAACGGCTTTAATTTCCAGCACCGACCCGTTGCGGCCGATATTCCCGACCGTGCCCGTCTCCGTGAATTTGGCATTTGTACGCCGGAACAGGCGCACCCGATCTCCCACGGCAAGCGCCAGTTCGTACTCCCGTTCCCCAACCCCATCGGTGGCTTTGACCGTGATCTGATCCGACCCAATTTGTCCCATGGTCCGGCGCTGCTGGCGGATGGCCAGGCTGATGTCATGCGCTTCCGCGTTACTTGGCGCGCTCACCGAAATGCTGAAGCCCAGCCGGTCCCGGTTCTCCTCTCGCCGCTCCCGCCAAAGCACGGCGACATGCGCCACTGCCTCCTCATACCCACCCGGCACGATCCGCAACGTGCCGTTTGCATCCTTGCGGCACACTGCGTCCTCCGTCTGGCCATTGCGGAACATCAGAACGGTCTCGCGTTCTTCCTCAACTTTCTGCCTGACCGAAGTGCCCAATTCCGGCACCTTGTCAGTGCCTAGCGCCCGGCGCAGCAGCTCGATCACCGGCCCAGCCTCCACCGCCTGCATCTGCTTGGGGTCACCAATCATAACCAGCTGGAAGCCTTTCTCCACCTGCGCTGCCATGATGCCGTTCAGCTGGCGTGTGCCGAGCAGCCCCAATTCATCAACGACCACAACAGATTTGCGGCCGAGGGCCAGTTTTCCCCTCCCCACATCCCGCAGGAACCCCGTCACAGCACGGGTATTCGCGGCTGCTATCCCCGCCTCCGCCAGATCATCCGACTGTCGCCATGCCAGAGCGATGCCATGGACCACCCTGCCATCCGCCTGCCAGGCCCGCACCAAGGGTTTCAGTAATGTGCTCTTGCCGGAGCCCGCCACGCCGATGGCGAGCCCCACCCGCCCGCCAGCGCCCAGCTGGTCGATGATCCGACGCTGCGCCCGGCCGTGCGCGCTGGTAAAATCGATCTCCGGGAATGAGGCCACTGCCGCCGCAATGGCTTTGCGCGAGAGCGCGGCACGGTGGTCCCGCGCCCCAACCCGTGCCGTCTCGATGAGCCTCTGTTCCTCACGAAGCTCGAGCGTCGTGGTCACCGCCACCCGGTCCCGGCCCTGGCGCCCCGGCACACGCCCCCAGATCAACGCGGCGTCCTCACCCCGGCGCTGAACACCGCGTTCACGAAAAGCCTGCGTGATGGAATCGACATCGCTTGCCTCTCCAATTCCCGCCGCGATAAGCCCCTTGGCGGCGGCGATCCGGGCGTCCGCACCATCAATCACCGCTCGTCGATCAAATTGCCTGCCCAGCAGCGGCAGTGCGGCCTGGAAGGCGGTCTCCAGCCGCTGCTCACGGCTGGGGAGAGGCATGACACCATCCGGACGCAGCACGCTCCGGTGCTCATAACCCAGCCGCGTCGCCGTCGCTCGCCAGGCAGCGAGGTCGCTAACATCATCGCTCTTGGCCTCGCGCGGGTTATGTACTCCGGCTTTCAGCAATGCGATTTTCCGGGCTGGGGTAAGGGTCTCCCAGTCCAGTCCCTGCGATTTGGCATAGGCCCGCGCCGCTTCGGTCCCACCCATGGTCCGTTTGCTAAATTGCGCGACCACGGTTTCCGGCACGGCGGAGAG
>NZ_JAQTZC010000056.1:3283-15241 GCF_028687955.1 Acidocella sp. | reverse complement strand
GCGCGCGGCGGGCGGCGTCGTCAACGCGCACGTTTACGCGGTCGCCCATCAGCAGCAGGCCCAGCACGCCGGGGGCATCGGCGAGGGCTGCGCGCACGGCGCGCGGGTCTGCCGCGGTGATGGCCAGCAGCATCCCCGGCATCGCTTGCTTCAGCCTGGCCGGGGTGTCGCAATAATGGATTTTGCCAGCATGCATCAGCGCCAGGCGCGAGCAACGCTCGGCTTCGTCCATATAGGCGGTGGAGAGCACGATGGTGACGCCGCTTTCGCGCAGATTGTAGAGAATGCCCCAGAAGTCGCGGCGCGAAACAGGGTCGACCCCGGTGGTGGGCTCATCGAGCAGCAGCACGCTGGGGGTATGGATGAGCGCGCAAACCAGGCCGAGTTTCTGCTTCATGCCGCCCGAAAGCTGGCCTGCGAGGCGTTTTTGAAAAGGGATCAGCCCCGCAGCCTCCAGCAGTTCCCGCGCGCGGGCGAGGCGGATTTTGCGCGGCACGGAGAACAGCTCGGCATAGAAGAAGATGTTCTCGGCGACGGTCAGGTCCTCATACAGGCCAAAGCGCTGGGGCATGTAGCTGAGTTTTGATTTTGCGGCTTCCGGGTTGGCGATGACATCGATGCCCTCCACGGCGATGCCGCCGGAATCAGGCCGGAGCACGCCCGCCAGCATCCGCATGACGGTGGTTTTTCCCGCGCCGTCCGGCCCGGCGAAGCCGAAGATTTCACCGCGCTGGATACTGAAGCTGATATCGCGCACCGCCGCCGTGGCGCCGAAGCTGCGCGCCAAGTTTTGCGCGGTGATGGTGGCGGCGCTGCTCATGGCCCGGCGGGGAGCAAGGCGATTTTGGCCTCGGCGGGCATGCCGGGGAGCAGCTCATGGGTTGGGTTGGCGATGTCGATGCGCACCCGGTAGACGAGGGTGACCCGTTCCGCATGGGTTTCCACGGTTTTGGGGGTGAATTCAGCTTCCGGCGAGATGAAGCTGATGCGCCCGGCGTAAATTTTGCCGGGGTAGGTGTCGGTGGTTACGTCCACCGCCTCGCCGAGGCGGATTTTGCCGAGGTCCGGCTCGTTGATGTAGGCGCGCAGCCAGACATGGTCCAGATCGTCAAGCGTGAAGATGGCGACGCCAGGGGCGGCGAGCTCGCCAAGCTCCGCCTCGCGCACCGCGATGACGCCGCTGAAAGGCGCGCGCAACGTGGTGTAGGAGAGGGTGATGTCATCCAATGCCAGTTTGGCGCGCGCGGCGCTCTCACTGGCTTTGGCGAGGCCGATGTTGGCCTGCGCCACCTGCACCAGGGCGGCATCATGCGCCACCGTGGCGGCGGCTTGCCGGGCGGCGGTGCGCGCGAGGTCACGCGCCTGCACCGAGACGGTGCGGGTGTTTACCAGGGCCTGGGCGCGCTGGTAGTCCTGCTGCGCCTGAAGCTGGCCGAACTGGTCGCTTGCCAGGGTGCTTTGCGCGGCGGCGAGGTTGCTTATGCTCACGGCCACCTGCGCGGCGGCGGTTTGTACATTGGCGGCGTCGATGGCGGCCTGCTGGCGGTAGAGGCGGTCATCCACCTGGGCCAGCACGCTGCCTGCCTGCATGGTGGCGCCTTCATCGAAGGGCAGGGCCGTGATCGGCGCCTGTACGCTGGTAAAGCTGAGCACGCTCTCATGCGCCTCGATATTGCCGGAGACGATGACATGCCCCGCACCCGGCGGCGGCCCGAACAGCACGGGCGCGTACCAGAGGGCCAAGCCGCCGGCGAGCACGAGAACAATGGCGCTACCCAGCAGAATACGCTTTTTGGCGCTGGGCTTGTCTTCCGGCATTTTGGTAACTCCTTGTTATTTTTGTGTAGGCTAGGCGCACGCGGCTGGCCTTGACCTGAATCAACGCAGGCGCGGTCTTGAGACTATGCCTGCAAACCGGTTGCGGACAACCGGCCAGGGTAGGCGGTTTGGACATGGCGGCGCAACCGTTATAAGCTGCGCGGTATTGGTTTTTTCCGTAATCGGGTGCGAACCCCAGCTGACGGATTTCTGTATTTTGCCCGCATCAGACCAGCCCGCCGCCAGTCCTGAAAATCCGCTGATACCGCAGATGAGCGCGGCCATGCGTGAGGAGGAGTTGAAGTTCGTGCTTGCCCCGGCGGCTTTTGCAGCCGCGCAGCAATGGGAGCGGCTGGATGTGCCCGCGCGGCGCCCGCGCGCGCGGCGGCTGGTTACGGTTTATTTCGACACGGCGGCAGGCGATCTGGCGCGGCACAAGGCGAGTTTGCGCGTGCGCACCGTGAACCGCCGTCATGTCATCACCTTCAAATGGACGGGCAGTTTTGCCGGAGGGTGGTTCGAGCGCGGCGAGGTTGAAGCGGTAAGTCCCACGCCGGAGCTGGATATTGACCTGCTGCCGCCCGAGATGGCGCAGGCGATTACCCGGCTTACCGCGGGGCGCAGGCTGGAGGCGGTTTACAGCAGCGATATCAAGCGCGTCGTCAGGACGATCCACGAGGAAGCTGCCACAATCGAGGTGGCGTTTGACGTGGGGGTGATTAGCGCGGGCGAGAAAACCTGCCCGGTGCGCGAAATAGAGATGGAGCGCAAATCCGGCGGCGCGGCGGCGCTGTATCGCCTGGGGCTGGCGTTTGTGGCGGCGTTCCCAACGCGGCTGGAGAGCCAGAGCAAGGCCGAGCGCGGCGCGGCGCTGGCTGCGGGCAAGGCGCCGGAGGCGGTGCGCGCGGTGGCGGGTTTGCAGGGAGAGCCGGTGCTCGATAGCGCGATCGGCCAGTTGATCAACGCCTGCCTGGGGCAGTTCATCGCCAACTGGCCGGCGTTTGAAGCGGGCGATGCGGTGAAGGCGGTGCACCAGATGCGCGTGGCGATGCGCCGGTTGCGCTCGGTGCTGGGGCTGTTCCAACGCGCGTTTCCCAATGCGGGGTTTGCGGTTTTTCGTGAGCAGGCCAGGGATATCGCCAACGCGATGGGCGAGGCGCGCAACTGGGATGTGTTTGCAGCGATGGTTAGGCACGGGCCGGCTCCGGCCTTTGCCGATGAACCTGGCTTTGAGAGTTTGCTGGCGCAGGTTGAACAATTCCGCGCGGCTGGGCATGAGGCGGTGCGCGCGTTGCTGGCCGGGCCGCAGACCATGCGCTTTGTGCTGGGCTTGCAGGGGTTCGCCGCGGCGCATGGCTGGCGCAACGCGCTGGAGGGCGAGGCGTTGCCGGATTTGAGCATGCCGGCCAGGGAGTTCGCGGGCGCAAGCCTGGCGCGGCTGCATCGTAAATTACTGCGCGACGGCAAGAATATCGAACATCTCGCGGCGGTGGAACGCCACGAGCTGCGCAAGGATTTGAAGAAGCTGCGCTATGCGGTCGATTTTTTTGGCGGGTTGTTCGATGCGCGCAAGCAACTGGCACCCTATGCCAGGAGTTTGGCAAAATTGCAGGATAGGCTTGGGATTTTCAACGATCTTGCCGTGGCGCACGAGCTGGCGCTGCGGCTTGCCGCCGGTGATGACGGCGCGGCCTGCCGTGCGGTGGGGATTGTGCTGGGTTGGTGCGCCCGCGGCGCCGTGGAGGATGACGAGCAGCTACGCCGGATCTGGAAGAAGGTTAAAAAAGTGAAGCTGTTCGCGTAGCATGCACGCTGCAAGAGCGGCGGCTGCGGGGTGGGCGCCTACCCCAGCGCATATTCCGCCTCGGGCGTATAGGTCGGCTGGTCCTTGCCGAGAAAACTGCTGAACAGGGTTACGTTGTCAGCGCGGATCGGCGCTGAGCGGTAGAGGTTGTGCGCCTGCACGAAGCTGGTGATGGCCGGGGTTACCGGCATGTCCATCCGCGCCAGGGTGACATGCGGGGTAAACCGCCGCCGGTCCGCCGGGATGCCGACACGGTGCAGCGCGGTTTCCACCTTCGTCTGCAACCGCACGAGGTCGGCGTTGCGCTCCACCCCGGCCCAGAGCATCGAGACGCGGCCGTATTTCTCGAACCAGCCAAGCCCGGAGAGGCAAAAGGAAAAGCTGCGGCCGCGCAGGGTGGCGAGCGCCAGGTCTATTTCCTCGGCCTGCAGGCGGTTGGCCTCGCCGATGAAGCGCAGGGTGAGATGGAAATTCTCCGCAGGCACCCAGCGTGCGCCGGGAATATTGCAGGAAAGATCTGCAAGTTCTTCTTTGACCTCCCACGGGAGGTCCAGAGCAACGAACAAGCGCATGGTTCGGTCACCTTACAGCTTGGGGTCCGGCGCGAATCGCGCCCTGTAATTTTGCAATACCGGCGTTTGCCGGGTCAATGTTTATATTTTGGCGGTGGCCTGCGCCAGCCAGCCGCGGGCATCGGCTGGCAGATGCGGGGAAAGCTCGGCGTAGACTCTGGCATGGTAGGTATTCAGCCAATCTAGCGCCGGGGCGGTGAGCAGGGCGGGGTTGATCAACGCGCGGTCAAACGGGGCGAGGGTGAGCGTTTCGAAGCGCAGAAATTTGCGCTTTTGCGCGGGAAATTCGGCAGGCTGCACCAGCACGAGGTTTTCCAGCCGGATGCCGTAGGCGCCGGGGAGGTAGAAGCCGGGTTCATTGGAGAGGATCATGCCTGCTTGCAGCGCCACGGGTTTTGCCGCGCGCGAGATGCTGGCCGGCCCCTCATGCACCGAGAGATAGGAGCCGACGCCATGGCCGGTGCCGTGGTCGTAATCCAGCCCCGCCTGCCACAGCGCCGCGCGGGCGAAGGAGTCCAGATGAGCCCCGGCGATGCCTTCGGGGAAGACCATCCGCGCCAGCGCGATATGCCCGGCGAGAACACGAGTGACATGCTCGCGTACCAAATCAGGCGCGGGGCCGGGGCCGGTCCAGATGGTGCGGGTGATATCGGTGGTGCCATCGAGATACTGGCCGCCGCTGTCGATGAGGTAGACTTCGTTGGGCTTTATCGGGCGGTTGCTCTGCGGGGTGACCCGGTAGTGGATGATGGCGCCATGTTCGCCCGTGCCTGAGATGGCGGGGAAGCTCTCGCCTTTAAAATGCTGTTCCCGCCCGCGCTCGGCCAGCAGGGCTTCAGCCGCTGAGATTTCGGTTTGCGCGCCGGTGGGGGCGGTCTTCGCCAGCCAGGCGAGGAAGCGCACCATGGCCGCGCCGTCGCGCTGGTGGGCGGCGCGTGCGCCTGCTTGTTCCACGGGGTTTTTCAGGGCGCGCGGCAGGGCGGTGGGGTCCGGCGCTTCGGCGATTTTCGCGCCGGCCGCCTCCAGCGTGGTTTTGAACCAGACGGGCATGGCGGCGGGGTCGTAGCGGACGGCTTTACCGGCCAGCGCCGCCAGGGCGGCGGGCAGGGCGGCGCGCTCGGCCAGGGTAACATCGGGGCCGAGCTGCGCGCGGGTCTCGGGCGGGAGTTTTGCGCCGGGCATGAACAGGGTGGCGGTGGAATCCGCGAAGAGCAGGGCGAAACCCAGGGCGATGGGGGTGAACTCAACATCCGCGCCGCGAATGTTGAACAGCCAGGCGAGGGAGGCGGGGTCGGAGAGGATGGCGGCGTCTTGCCCGGCTTCGCGCAATGCCGCGCCTAGCCGCGCGCGTTTTGCCCCGGCACTCTCCCCGGTGAAGGCTTGCGGGTGCGCCACCGCTGGGGCGAGCGGCGGGGCGGGGCGGCTGGCCCAGATCTCGTCCACTGGGTTGGGCTGGGTGGCCACCATGGCGCTGGCGGCGAAGCGGGCCAGAGAGTCAGCGCTTAGCAGCCAGGGGTCGTAGCCGATGCGCAACCCGGCGGCGTGGTGCGCCAGCCAGTCCTCCGGTTTGGTTTCGGTGATGTGCAGGCGCTCCCACAGGGCGGGGTCGGTCTGTTGTTCGAGTTGCAGGGTGTAGCGGCCATCGGAGAACACGGCCGCACGGCCGGGCAGGACGATCGCCAGCCCGGCAGAGCCGGTGAAGCCGGTGATGAAGGCCAGCCGCTCGGCCGAAGCCGGGACATATTCGCCCAGATGTTCGTCAGCCCGGGGGATGATGAAGCCATCCAGCCCGCGTGATTTGAGGGTGGCGCGCAGGGCTGTAAGCCGGGCGTTATGTTCTGAGGTCATGCAGTTCCATTTGCTATGTGTTGATTGCATGGCTGCGCTGGTGCCAAACCGTGTCTGAAAACAGCCCAACCGTGTTAAGTGCGGTGCAGCATAAACGCTGCTGGATCACGTTGAACCGGCCGTTATGCGGGAAAAAACAGGTGCCCATTATGACGACCACTATCGACAACCATTCTTCTTTCGGCAAGCTCGGCGAGCTTTTATTTGCTCGTCAGCGTCCGTATGCGGAAGCTAAGCAGCACAAGGGTCTGCGGGATGGTTTCAAAGCCTGGCGCAAGCGCCGGGAAGCGGAAGCTGAGCTGGAACGGCTCTCTGACCGTGAACTAGCAGATATCGGCGTGAGCCGCGCTGACATACACGCAGCCGTAAGAGGCTTCTAAAAAGAGGGGGCGCTGCCCCCTTTTTTATTTCAGGGCTTACGCAGGGTTAAAATCGACCAGGCGCCGTCGATCAGACGGTGTTCCAGCACCAGCCCGGCGCGGCGGTGAGCCGAGAGCACCCAGTTGGCCTGGGTGGTAAGCAGCCCAGCTAAAATGGCGGTGCCGCCGGGCGCCAGGCTTTCTCCCAGTTGATGCGCCATGGCGCAGAGCGGGCGGGCGAGGATATTGGCGAATACCAGATCATAGGGTGCATTGCGCTTGATGCGCTTGTCCACCCAGCCATCGGCACGGATGGCGTGCACCAGCCCGGCGACGCCGTTGAGCGTGGCGTTGGCGTTGGCGACACGGGCGGCGCGTGAGTCGATATCGCTCGCCAATACGCGCTGGCGCAGCAGCTTGGCGGCGGCGATGGCGAGAATCCCCGAGCCGGTGCCAAGGTCCAGGATGCGGCGCGGGTGGTGGTATTGCGCCAGGCGCTCCAGCGCGATGAGGCAGCCGCGGGTGGAGTTATGCTCGCCGGTGCCAAAGGCGAGGCCGGCATCCAGCGTGAGGGTGATGCGCCCTGGAATTTCCGGGGCGTTGATATGCGTGCCGCGCACGACGAAGCGCCGCCCGATGGTCTGCTCGGGGAATGCCGCCTTGGTGCGCGCCAGCCAGCCGCCGACGGGAACCAGGGCGCGGGTGATCTCGGGCGTGACGCCGGTGAGCATCTCAGCCACGGCGAGGGCGGATTCCAGCTCCGCCTCATGGGCGCCGCGCTCCTTCACGCCCTGGATGTCCCAGATGTTCAGGTCCTCGTTATGGAAGAAGGACACCGCGCGGCAGACGGAGCCTAGCGCGGCCTCGAAAAAATCCAGCGCGTCAGCCGGGACGGTGAGCGCGATGCAGTCCAGTTGCTCAGGCATCATGCCGTTCCACGAAATTGCTCAGCACGCGTTTTTCTCCTGATGTCTCGAAGTCGATGTCCAGCCGGTCGCCCTCGGCGGCCAGCACGGTTCCATAGCCGAATTTTTGGTGAAAGACCCGCGCGCCGACTGGAATTTTCGCGCTGGCCGGTGGTTTTGCCGGCGCGCGGGCCTGCACCGGAAAGCTGACCGGCGCACCCCAGCGCGGCTGCTGGCTGGCCGCGGCCGAGCCGGTGTGGGTGATGAATGCCTCTGGCAGTTCCGCGATGAAACGGCTGGGGATGGAATCCTGCCAGCCGGCATAGGTGCGCCGGCGCCCGGCGTGGGTGATGATGGCGCGGTGGCGCGCGCGGGTGATGCCGACATAGGCCAGGCGGCGTTCTTCCTCCAGGCTTTTGTTGCCGCCCTCGTCCAGCGCGCGCTGGTTGGGGAACACACCTTCCTCCCAGCCGGGGAGGAACACGGTGTCAAATTCCAACCCCTTGGCGCCGTGCAGGGTCATCATGGCGAGTTTGGCGTCGCCGCTGTTTTCCTCGTTCTCCATCACCAGCGAGACATGCTCAAGGAATGCCTGCAAGGATTCGAAATCAGCCAGGGCGCGGATCAGCTCTTTCAGGTTCTCCAGCCGCCCTGGTGCTTCGGGCGATTTGTCGGCCTTCCACATGGCGATGTAGCCGGATTCCTCGAGCATGGTCCCCAGCGTGACAACATGACCCTCACGCTCCAGCGTGGCGCGCCAATGGTCGAAGTTTTGCAGCAGCGCGCGCACGGTTTCGCGTAGCTTGCCCTTGAAGCCGCCTTCCTGCACCAGCAGCCCCGTGGCGGCGTAGAGCGAGACCTGCGCGGTGCGGGATTTGCCGTGCATGGCGCGCAGGGAGGTATCGCCGATGCCGCGCTTGGGTAAATTCACGATGCGCTCGAAGGCGAGGTCATCAGCCGGTTGCGCCAGCACGCGCAGATAAGCCACCGCGTCACGGATTTCCGCACGCTCATAGAAGCGCAGGCCGCCGATGATGCGATAGGGAATCCCTAGCAGGATCATGCGTTCTTCAAAAGCGCGGGTTTGGAAACCAGCGCGTACCAGAATCGCCATTTCAGCCAGGGATTGTCCGGCGCGGCGGTAGGTGTCAACACGCCCGCTGATCATGCGGGCCTCCTCCTCGGAATCCCACAGCGCCACCACTTCGACATTCTCGCCCGTGGCATCAGCCCGCCCGGCGTGCAGGGTTTTGCCCAGCCGCCCGGCGTTATGCGCGATGAGATGCGAGGCGGCGGCGAGAATCGGCGCGGTGGAACGGTAGTTGGCTTCCAGCCGCACGATTTTCGCGCCGGGAAAATCTCGTTCGAATTTCAGGATGTTCTCGATCTCGGCACCACGCCAGGAGTAGATGCTCTGGTCGTCATCGCCCACGCAGCAGATGTTCTTATGCGATTGCGCGAGCAGGCGCAGCCAATAATATTGCACCAGGTTGGTGTCCTGGTATTCGTCCACCAGAATGTATTTGAACATGTTCTGATAAGTGGCGAGGACTTCGGGGTCTTTTTTCAGCAGATTGACGGTGAGCAGCAGCAGATCGCCAAAATCGGCGGCGTTCAGCGCCTTCAGCCGGTCCTGGTAATCGCGGTACAGGGCCTCGGCCTTGCCGTTCGCGAAATCCGTTGATTCCGCCATGGGAATTTCACCCGGCATGAAGCCCTTGTCTTTCCATTTTTGGATTTGCGCCATCAGCGCGGGTGCGGGCCAGCGTTTTATATCAATCCGCGTGGCTTCCATCACCTGCTTGAGCAGGCGCATCTGATCGTCGGAGTCCAGGATGGAGAAATTACTCGTCAAGCCCGCACGCTCGGCGAAGCGGCGCAGCATGCGCGCGCCCAGGGCGTGGAAGGTGCCGAGCCACAGCCCCTCGGCCGGCTGGCCGAGGATTTTGTCCACGCGTTCGCGCATTTCGCGCGCCGCCTTGTTGGTGAAGGTGACGGTGAGAATCTGGTTGGGGTAGGCGCGGCGGCTGAGCAGGATATGTGCGAATCTGGTGGTGAGCACGCGCGTTTTGCCGGTGCCGGCACCGGCCAGCACCAGCACCGGGCCTTCGGTGGTCTCCACGGCATCGCGCTGCGCCTGATTCAGGCCATCCAGATAATTTGTCATGCGGTTAAGGGTTTTACACCTAGAATCCGCGCGATGGCATAGACCAGATCCGGGCGGTTGAGGGTGTAGAAGTGGAATTCGTCAATGCCGTTGGCCTGTAGGATGCGCACCTGCTCGGCGGTGGTGGCGGCGGCGACCATGCGGCGGGTTTCGATATCGTCATCTAGGCCCTCGAACAGCGCGGCCATCCATTTCGGCACGGAGGTGCCGCACGCCGCGCAGAAGCTGGCGGCCTGCTTGAAGTTGGAGACGGGCATGATGCCGGGGACGATTGGCGCCGTGATGCCGGCGGCAAGCGCCTTGTCGAGGAAGTTCAGGTAGATGCCGTTGTTGAAGAACACCTGGGTGATGGCGCGGGTGGCTCCGGCGTCAAGCTTGCGCTTGAGGTTGTCGAGGTCGGCCTGCGGGCTGAGCGCCTGGGGATGAACCTCGGGGTAGGCGGCGACGGTGATCTCGAAATCAGCGATGCGGCGCAGCCCGGCGACGAGATCGGACGCGAAGGCGTAGCCGCCGGGGTGCGGGGTGTAGGCCTCGCCGTTGGGCGCATCGCCGCGCAGGGCGACGATGTGTTTAACCCCCGCGGCCCAGTAGCGGCGGGCAACTTCGTCCACCTCCTCGCGCGTGGCGCCAACGCAGGTGAGGTGCGCGGCCGGGGTGAGGCTGGTTTCCTTGGCGATGCGCAGCACCGTGGCATGGGTGCGCTCCTGCGTGGAGCCGCCAGCGCCGTAGGTGACAGAGACAAATTGAGGCCGCAAGGTGGCCAGGCGTTCGATGCAGGCCCAGAGCTGAGCCTCCAGCGCCGGGGTTTTGGGCGGGAAGAATTCGAAGGAAATGGCCGGCGGGGCCGCACCCTCGCGGGCGGGCAGGGGGGCGATGCGCGCGAAGGCGGCCCAGCGTTGCAGAGTGGCAGGGGGCGGGGAATGGATCATACTGGTTCCGTGACAGCACCGCCGGATTTTCGCAAGGGCTTCATACGGTTCGCGGGCATGGATTTCGCCTGGTCACCGAAGATAGAAGGGGCATGTGTTTCTGGCTGTGGTATCTGAGTTGAAGCCGCGTTATTGAGCAACACATATATGGAGCCGCCCAGCCTGGGGGGCTGGGTTAAGTGGGGATTGAACAGTATGAAGATGACCGTGAAACGAAGGTTGAGCCGGGTATTCAGCCTGGCGGCGCCCGGGCTGCTGCTCCCAGTTCTGCTGGCGGGCTGCGCCACCGCGCCGCCGCGGACGGATACGCTAGATTACCAGGCCTACCAGCAGCAGAACGATCCGCTGGAGCCAACCAACCGGGTTTTCTACGCTGTGAATGACAAGATCGACACCTATGCCTTCAAGCCGTTGGCGCAGGGGTATGTGGATATCACCACGCAGCCGATCCGCACCCATGTGGGCGATTTCATCACCAATATCGGCGAGCCCGCGCGCTGGGCGAATTTCATGCTGGAAGGCAAGCCGACAGACGCGGGCACGGCGTTTGTGCGCTTCCTGCTCAACTCCACCATTGGCATTGGCGGCATTTTCGACCCCGCGGCGGCGCTGGGCTATCCTGAGACGGATACCGATTTCGGCATGACGCTGGCGATCTGGGGCGTGCCCGCCGGACCGTATTTGTATCTGCCGGTGTTTGGCCCTTCCGGCGCGCGCGATATCTGGAACCTGCCGGTTGAATATTTTGCCACGCCGATGGAGATTGCGCCCGCGAGCGGCGCGCTCACCGATTTCGGTTATGCACAGACCGGGCTGCACCTCATCAACACGCGGGCTGCTTTCATTGGCCCGATTGACCAGGTGAAGGCCACCGCGCTCGACCCCTATGCCACATTTAGGAGCCTTTATCGCCAAAGTCGTGACTCAGAGTTGCAGCTAATTGATGAGCGCGACACGCCAGTGCCCAATCCCTGGGCGCATCGATAGCCGCCGACACTAACCATAAGGACTTAAATAATGTATCTTCGCCGTTTGCTTCTGGGTGCTATCGCCTGCGCTCCCGTGCTGGCCGCCATGCCCAGCTTCGCCCAGGCCGCGTTGGTGCCGGCCGATGCCGCCAAGGCTTTCATCACTCAATCTGGCCAGCAGCTGGTTTCGGTTGTGAACAGCAACGCCAGCAGCACGCAAAAGGCCGATGAGCTGCGCGAGCTGGTCAACAAAATCGTCGCGGTCAATCATGTGGGGGACTACGTGCTGGGGCGGTATCTCAATGTCGCCACGCCCGATCAGCACACGCAGTTCCTCAACCTGTTTCATCAGTTGCTGTCCTACAACATCACCTACCAGATCAAAGCCTATCAGGGTCTCAGCTTTGTGGTGAACGGGGCGACGCCGATGGGCAACGACATGGTGGTGCACACCACCATCACCAGCCCCGGCAAGGCGCCGGCCGATGTGGGCTGGGCGGTGGACGAGGTGAACGGCCAGCCTAAGATCGTTGACGTGATCGTGGCTGGGACCAGCCTGCGGATCACCACCCGTAATGATTATGCCTC
>NZ_JAQTZC010000056.1:0-3183 GCF_028687955.1 Acidocella sp. | reverse complement strand
GCTTCGGCGAAAATCCGGGTGATGTCGCCGTTCCAAGCGCCGTGGTAGCGCTCCAGCCAGTGCTCAGCCTGGGTTGGCGCGCCGGCGGCGATTTCAGCCAGCGGCGCCAGATAAGGCTCTTCATCCTCTCCGGCGGCGTTTTTACGGGCGCGGTTCTTCAGCCCGTCACGGGCGATTGCCACCACCTCGCGCGCGAGGTCGCGCAGGGTGCCCTTGCCGTACCCGGTGTTGATGCCGCTTACCGGCACGGCCGCGCGCAGGGCCAGGATATCCGCGTAGGAGAGGGGCTGCACCAGCGCCACGGCGGCAGCTAGGGCGGCGGGATCGTAGAAAATCCCGGTCCAGAGCGCCGATTGCGCCAGCATCATATCCGGCCGGCCAGAGTCGGCGCCGCGGGTTTCGATGTATTTCTTCAGGCGGACATCGGGGAAGGCGGTGGTGCTGTGATCGGCGAAATCGCCCAAAGTTGCGCGAACGCCGGGCAGGGCGGGCAGCTTGCCTGCCATGAAGTCACGGAAGGAGGCGCCGGCGGCGTCGATGAATTCGCCGTCGCGGTAGACGAAGTACATCGGCACATCGAGCAGCCAGTTGGCATAGGCCTCAAAGCCGAATCCGGGATCGAACACCACGGCGGGGATGCCCGAGCGGGCGTTGTCGGTATCGGTCCACACCTGGGCGCGGTTGGAGAGCAGCCCGTTGGGCTTGCCCTCATAGAACGGTGAATTGGCGAACAGCGCCGTGGCCAAAGGCTGCAGGGCGCTGGCGACGCGCATTTTGCTCACCATGTTGGCCTCGGAGCAGAAGTCCAGGTTCACCTGCACGGTGCAGGTGCGCAGCATCATGTCCAGCCCGCGGGTGCCGACCTTGGGCATGTAGGCGCGCATGATTTTGTAGCGGCCCTTGGGCATGAAGGGCATGTCCGCGCGGGTGGCGGTGGGGTGGAAGCCCAGCGGCGCGAAGCCGAGGCCAAGCCCGGGGGCGATGGCGCGCAGCCGGGCGATGTGGGCATCAAGCTCCGCCTTGGTGGCGTGCAGATCCGCCTGCATGGCGCCGGAAAGCTCGAACTGGCCGCCCGGCTCCAGCGAGAGCGAGGCGCCGCCCTCACCCTTCAGGCCGATGGTATTGCCATGGTCGAGGATCGGGCTCAGCCCCCCGCCCGCCAGGAAGGCCGCGAGCAGCTCCTTTATGCCGCCCTTCTGCTCATAGTTCGGCGGCGCGAGGTTGCTCAGGCCGAAGCCGAAGGCCTCATGCTCGGTGCCAATGGTCCATTGCGCCGGCGGCTTGGCGCCTGCGGAAAAATAAGCCGCCAGATCGCGGATATCGGTAATCGGCCGGTCATCGGCGTCTCCGGGGTTCGACAAACGTAAGCTCCCTTTTATGCTTCCGCCGCGAGCAGGAGTGCGAGCCCTGCAATAGCGGCGGTTTCGGCCCGCAGGATGCGGCGTCCCAATGATACGCGTGTAACAAGGGGTGTCCGTGCGATACCTTCAAGCTCCGCATCGGTAAAGCCACCCTCGGGGCCGATCATCAGCGCGCTGGGGCCGGGGCTGGGGGCGAGCAGGGCGGCGCTGCGGCGCTCATCGGCGATGAACAGGCGGCGTTCGGGCCAGTTGGCCATGAGTTTTTCCACATGCAGGGGTGCGCGGACCTCGGGCACGATCAGCCGTTCACATTGTTCGGCGGCCTCGGTTGCGATGGCGCGCAGGCGTTCAAGGTTCACATGGTCCGCCTGGGTGCGCGCGGTGAGAATCGGCTGGATGACGCTGGCGCCGAGTTCGGTCGCCTTTTCCACCACGAGGTCGGTTTTCTGGCGTTTCAGCAGCGCGAAGCAGAGCCAGCAGTCAGGTTCGGGCGCGGGCGCACGGGTTTGCGCCGACACCTCCAGCGCCACCGCCTTGCGCGAAATTTTTGTGACAGAGGCGCGCCACTCACCGGCGATGGCGTTGAAGAGGCGCAAGGTGTCACCCGGGGCCAGCCGCATGACATTGGCGAGGTAGTGGGACTGGGCCTCCGGCAGCAGGATTTGCGCCGCTTCATGCAGCGGGGACTCGGTATACAGGCGAATTGACGTGGTGCTCATGGCGGGCACATTAACACCCATGAACGGATTTACCGATATACGCGCCGGCGGCTGGGTCAGCCGCTTGCCGCCCTCGATGCGCCCCTATGCGATTCTCGCCCGGTTTGACCGGCCGATCGGCGCCTGGCTGCTGTTTTTGCCCGGATTATGGTCGATTATTCTGGCCGCGCGCGGCGTGGGTGTGGCGCTGTGGCTGTTGTTGCTGTTCGCGCTTGGCGCCGTGGTGATGCGCGGGGCGGGCTGCGTGGTGAATGATTTATGGGACCGCAGGATGGACGCGCAGGTGGAGCGCACCCGCACCCGGCCACTGGCCTCGGGCGCGCTCAAACCCCTCGACGCGCTGGTGTTCCTGGTTCTGCTCGGCGCGGTCGGGTTGCTGATTCTGAGCCAGTTGGATTTCCCCGCGCGGATCCTCGGCGTTATCAGCCTGGCGCCGGTGATCATTTATCCGTTGGCCAAGCGGGTGACGTGGTGGCCGCAGGTGGTGCTGGGCTTCACCTTCGGCTGGGCAGCCCCCATGGGCTATGCCGCCGCGAGCGGGGGGTTTTGGTCTTGGTCATCGCTCTGCCTCTATGCCGCCGCGATTCTGTGGATTCTGGGGTATGATACCATCTACGCGCATCAGGACCGTGAGGACGACGCGCTGATCGGCGTGAAATCCACCGCCCGGTTGTTCGCGCATAACACGCGCGGGCTGTTGTGGGTGTGTTACGGCGGCATGATCGCGCTGCTGGCCCTGGCGATGGCGCTGGCGGGGCTCAACATCTATGGCGTTCTGCTGCTGGCCCTGCCGGCGGCGCTGCTGCTTCGCCAGATCATGCAACTCGATATCAACGACCCCGCGCTGTGCCTGCAATTGTTCAAATCCAACCGCGAGGTTGGGCTGGCAATCGGGCTGGCGATGCTCGTGGGGCGGTTTTAGAAATACCGCGTAAAAACATAACAGCAGATCAAAATTGCAACTGCAATGCTAGTGGATAAAATCCGACATTTGAGTCCAATTTAGGCCCGGATTTCCCGGATGAACTTTGATTTTCTGGTGCGATATCGCCGAATCTGCTATAGCTTTCAGCATGTTAGGGTCTGTTGATAAATAATTGAAT
>NZ_JAQTZC010000055.1 GCF_028687955.1 Acidocella sp. | reverse complement strand
GCGTGGGACTGCTGGCGGCGGAAATTATCAGCCGGGGGCGGGGGTTTGGGATTCCGGTGGTGGAGGCGCCGCCGCTGGCGCGCGCGGTGTATCGCCATGTGGAGCCGGGTGAGCCGGTGCCGGTGGCGCTGTATCGCGCCACCGCCGAGGTGCTGGCCTATGTGTGGAAGATGCAGCGCTGGCGGGCGCAGGGCGGGCAGCGGCCGGTGCCGCCAAAGGCGCAGGAGGGGGAGATAGAGGTGCCTCGCGGGGGGTAGGTCAGGGTTTCGGCGTGACCACGACGCTGATCTCGTTGCGGCGCAGCCAGGGGAGTGTCCACGGCGGGTTGTAAAACTGGGCCACCGGCTCACCTGCCGCCACCCAGGCGGAACCGGCGATTTGCCTGGCCAAAATGGCGCGCGCGCAGACCACCGCCGCCGCTCTGGGCCGGCCAGAGAAGCGGTAAACGGCCTCGGTGGTCTCTGCCACCTCATGCAGATGGACTTGCGGGTCGAACGGGCGGGGCAATGTTGCCAGCGTGTAGCCGGAGGGCATGTAGAAGCTGATGACCCAAGCACCACCGGCGGCCTGGGCCTGGGCCACGGGCGCGGTCATCGCAATGGTGACGGGCGCCTGGGCGACAGGTGCGGTCATGCTCAGCGATAAGCTGGTGGTGTTGGCGCCAAAAATATACCCGGCAAGACGGCGGAAGCCTGCCGAACGGGCCGCGATTTCATCACCCTCAATGCTCACGCTGGCGGCAAGACGCGGCGCATAGCGGCGGATCTGCACCTCGCCGAGCGTCGCGATGGGTCGATAGGCCGGTTCTTCCGTGCCCCCGCGCAGGCCGAACACAAGGCCCACCGCTTGCACAAGCGCCTTGGCAGATTGTAAAAATTTCAATGCTTTCGCTCCATGACCGGGTGGTGATCCGCCCGGCGCGCATGCCGGAGGGGTTTGTCTGCTTCTACCTGAAGGACGGGCGGATGATCGCGGCGGATTGCGTGAATTCAATCCCCGAGTTCAACGCAGCAAAACGGCTGGTTACAGAAATGACCATTGCGGACCCGGCGGCGAAGGTTTAGCGCGGCAAAAAAACTGCATCCTGCGCCGGGGCGGCCCGGCGGTTGATGCGGTGGCGCGCCCGCGCTTCGCGCAGCATGGCGGTGAAGGCTTGGTGAACGGCGGCGGGCTCGCCGGTGCGGCGGTCCAGCGCGCGCAGGCAAAACTGCACCTGCGCCATGTTCTGGTAATAGCGGGTGAAGCCGTAGTTGAGCGCGCTGCCTGTGATAGCGCCTGCGACAGGCACCGCCTGGGCCAGCAGCTTTTCGGACAGCACCACGCCAAAGCGGCCGGCGGCGGATCTAATCAGCAGGTTGAGGGATAAATGGCTGAGACCGAGGCGGGCGGCCCAGTAGCCGGTTTCCGACTCGTCATCCCCCGTGCCAGGGCCGCCAAAGGCCAGAACCTCCAGGCAGGCGCGGCGGGTGTCCTCGGTGGCAAGGTCTTCGCCCGAATCCCGGGCAACCTGGGCGATGGAACGCAGGATCGCGGTGGTGGTGAAGGGAATGTCAAACAACACGCCGGGTAGGCCGATGAAGCCGGAGGCCGCGCCGGAGGCCGCGGTGGCTAGGCGGTGGACACGGTTGCCATGGGGGCGGCGCGGCCGGGCTGTGCCGCTCAGGCCGAAAGTGGCGAGGTTGTAGCTGCGCCAGAGCGTTTCCTCGACGCTATCCTGCGCGCGCTGTGTGATATCCGCCCAGGCTTCGCCGCCAAAATGGCCGCCGGCTTGCGCGAGGCGGGCACGCAAAGCCTCGATACGGCGGCCGAACAGGGAGGTGACCCGCATGAGGAGCCCGCGCGAGTCCGCCATGATGATGGCGGCACGCCAAAGCTCTTCACGTTCGTGCGGGGTGAGGAAGGCGGTGGTGTCCGCCAGGGAGGCCGGAAAAGGGGGTAGATTTTTCATGTCCGGCTGGAACATGTGCTCCAGCCCGGTATGAGGCAAGGGCGGAAGATTATTCCGCGGCGCCGACGGCCTTAACGGCCTGGACGATTTCCGCGAACGCGGCGGCATCATCAAACGCGATGGCGGCCAGAACCTTACGGTCCAGCTCCAAACCAGCCTGCTTGAGGCCGAAGATGAACTGGCTGTAGGTCAGCCCATGCTCGCGCACGGCGGCGTTGATGCGCTGGATCCAGAGCGAGCGGAACTCGCGCTTTTTGACCCGGCGGTCACGGTAGGCATAGCGCAGCGCCTTCTCCAGGCGTTCCAGCGCGATGCGGTAGTTGGTGGACGAGCGGCCAACAAAGCCCTTCGACTGCTCAAGAACTTTTTTGTGACGGGCGTGGGTGGTAACGCCCCGTTTTACACGTGCCATGTTTCTGCCTCTCCCTTATGCGATGCCGTACGGCGCCCACTGCTTGACGGTGATGCCGTCAGCGTGGGTGAGGGTCTGGCTGCCACGGTTGGAACGTTTGGATTTCTGGCTGCGGGCCATCAGGTTGTGGCGCTTCTTGCCCGGGCCGGCGAGAACCTTGCCGGTGGCGGTGATCTTGAAACGCTTTTTGACCGATGACTTGGTCTTTAACTTCGGCATTTTGGTCTCCTATCGCGTATCCCTGGGTGAGCAGGGCTCCCGAACATCGGGGCGGCGGCCGGGCATGCCTATGGCCCAAGCGCGCGCGCATCACGTTTTACGGTGAAGCGCGGCCTATAGAGGGTGCGCGGGAGCGTGACAAGGGTAGAAAAGGCAGCGCCGCCCTGCTTGTCAGGCCACGGTATTGGCGCAAAACTCAGCGGCATGGCGAGCAAACCCCCGGATGCGGCAAAATTATATGAGGCGGCGCTGAACCATCTGGCGCGCTTTGCCGCCACCGAGGCCGGGCTGGCGCAGGTGCTGGCCCGCAAGCTGGAGCGCTGGGGCAGGCTGTATGCGGGGGAGGATGCCGATGCCGAAGAGGTGGCGGCCGAGGTGCGGCGGGCCAGGACGGCGATTCCAGGGGTGATTGCCCGGCTGCGGGAGGCAGGGGTGCTCAATGACGCCGCCTTCGCCGCCTCGCGCGCCAAACGGCTGACCCGGCAGGGTAAATCCCGCCGGGCGGCGCTGGCGCATCTGGCGGCAAAAGGGGTCGCCCGGCCGGTATTGGCTGAAGACCCGCGACGCGAGCTGGCGGCGGCCTGCGCTTATTTGCGGCGGCGGCGGGCGGGGCCTTTTGGCGAGGCGCCGGAGGAAAAGATCATGGCGGCGATGGCGCGTGGCGGCTTCAGCCAGGAAGTGACCCGCCGCGCCCTGCGGCTGGACCGCGAGGAAGCCGAGGAACTGATAAAAGAGCTGCATGCGTAGCCTTCGTTTGCACGCAAGCCGGGGAGTCTTAAAGGAGAAGGCCCGGATTGCTCCGGGCCGCCACATGATTACAGCGAAAAAATCGACTTGAGGTCAGCCAGCACGGTCTGCAGCAGGCTGAGCCCAGCCTGGGCTTTTGCGGCATCGGCCGCGGGCAGCGCCGCGACCACGGGGGCAGCGGCGGTGGCCAGCGAAGCCGCCGCCGCCGTGGCGGCCTGGAGTGCTGTGGCATGCGCCGCCTCGCTGGCCACCACTGAGTTCACAACAGCCTCGCCGGCCTGCAAACCGGCATCGGCAATCACGCCAACCGGGCCGCCCAGGGCCGCGCCGATATGAGCGGCAATGTTCAGGTCACCCTCGACCTTCGCCAGGATTGTTTCGTTCATCATCATCTCCACAAAAAACGGCGATCCGCGCCGTACGGGTTGAGCAAACGCCGTTCTTCAGACTGAGATTTCGCCCGCCAGCGCGATCACGCGCCGCGACCAGCCAAGTCCGAAACTCGTCCAGCCGGGCAGGCTGGCGTAAAAATCCATCCGGCGGGTGAGCGCCTCACGCGCCAGTGCTAGGGCGTTGGCTGCTTTTATGGCCGCCAGCGTTTGCGCCCCCAGCAGGCCATCAGCCGGCACACCGGCGGCCTGTTGCAGCCAGAGGACCGAGCGGCGAAGCCCCGCGTTCACCGCGGCATCAAAGGCCGCGAGCGCCACCGGCAGGGGCAGCGCATCGCCTTGCAACGGCGCCCAGTAATCCCTGCGGTAGATCTCCCCCGCCACCGCCGCGGTCAGATTGGCAATATCGAGCTGCGGATAAGCGGCCGCGCTGATGCCAAAATTCGTCCCCCGCAGCTCGCCCGCACCAGCATGGCCGCCGGTCCAGTTGCCGGGGTCGGCCGGATTATTGGTGAAGCCCCCCTCGGAGCGCAGCGTAAAAGCCAGGCAGCGCGCAAAGTTATCCATGCAGCAGACTCGCGATCAGCCCGCCGCAAGCGGCCGACAACAGGCTGATGATGGCAACGCTCATGCGGCGCTCGGCATCACGCTCGCCACGGATACGCGCAATATCAGCCCGCATGTCACTCAAACCCATGACCAGCTCATCAACCTTATTGAACAGCTTGCCGATGACCTGATCCTCCTGCGCCAGGTAGCGGATCCGCCAGGCTTCCAATGAATCCGCCTTCCCCTCCAGAACGCCGATATCTTGGCGGATACCGTTCACATCGTTACGCAAGCCCGCGATATCCAAACGCAAAACAGCGACAGAATCTGTATCCATGAGTGTTCCTCAGGCAGGTGTGTCAGACAGGGTGATGGGATAGGCCGTAGCCTGCAGGGGAAGATTAAGATTCCATGCGGCGCCAAGGTCGTTGCCGATATTCCAGTGCAGCGGCGGCGGCAGGCTCGCGGCGTTATCGGTCACGGCATCGCCACGGCCGATCTGCATGCTTCCATAGGGGTAGAAAAACAACACGCTGGACGAGATATTGGTGAGAGCAGCCGCCAGTGTCACGGACACATGGGTGGCATCGATCCGCGCCGCCGCAACCGCGGTGATGATAACGCCTGGCGTGGCAACGCTGCCGCCATCCATCACCGCAAAACCGGCGCCGTTCGCCGCCTGCAACGGCACGATCAGGTCGTTCCCTGAATCATGCGCGATGGTGAGAACCAGTTCCGTGTTCGAAGCCCTGTAAACATGCGTGATCTGCGGCCCGCCTTTTACCGGCAGCCCGCTCAAAGGGAGCACCGCGGGCTGGATCGTGTCGCCAAGCCCTTGCGCCATGGCCGCATGTCCGGCCGCATGCGCGCCGATGCGCCCGTAACGCAGCAGATCCGGCTCGTCACGGTATTGCGGATTTCCCCCCGTAAACCACCCCGTGGTGGGGTCATAGGCGGCATCCAGCGGGTTGGAATCGGCCGTCTGCGCGGCAAAGACAACGATGTTGTTGGCGCTCACCGCCGCCAGATCGGCGATGGACTCACGCACCATCTGCACGCCGTCATTGGTCGCGCACGGAACCGCGTTCCACGCCAGCAGCGGCAGATTGGCGGCGGTGCGCCCAAGCAGGCCGCGAGTGAGCGCCAGCAGCCGCAGCAATGAGGCCTTGTAGAGCGCCTTGTTGGCATAAGGCATGGTGCTGTCCTGCTCCGACCATGGCCAGACCAAGAACGCGATATCGGCTTCATCATCGCCAGCAACAATGGCGGAGCCGCCCGTCAAATAGGCGCTCAGCGCGGTGAAATCCGGCCCACCGCTCCAGGTCGAGGGGTCAGACCCGTCGCCCGGATTGGTAAGGAACGTGCCCGCACCGCTTCCCGGCGGAAACAACGGCGGCGAAGAGTTGGAGACCGGGTGGCCCGGGGTCACCGAATAACGGTTGGGGGCAACATACGTCCCCGATATTTCCGCGGTACAGCCATAAGCCGCCGCGCCGAGATACCAGGCAATGCCCCGCGCCAGGGCAAGCGAGCCTCCGGCATTCATGAACCACGCCGCGTTGGACTGACCCATGAGCAAGAGATTAACGCCCCGGCGCGCACCCAGAACCCATCGTCCCTGCGCGCTGATCAACGTGCCGATCTCCGTCGCGCTGAGCGCACGCTCCCAGGTTGCGGCTTCATGGAACCAGCACTGCGCCGAGCCTTGCACACTGGCGTCATGCAATAGCAGCACCGGCGCGCTGGCGCTGGCTGGCAGCGGGTTGGCAATGGCGGTGGCAACCTGCGCGCCGTCGAGCCACGCATCCACCCCAACACCCGGCGTATTGCGCAGAATGATCGCATGGCTGTGCCGGCGCGCCAGCGCGGCGGAGAGCACGGTCTGGCTCGCGGTGCCAGGAAACAGCGTAAGGTTTGCGCCGCCGCTGCTGTCCGCCTGCAGAATGGTCACGCCCGTGCTAAAAAGCGTATGAAACAACGCGATCGGCGCACTGTTGCTGTCAAGCGTCCCCTGGCGCCAGTTTGGCCGGGTCCAGACCAGATAGCATGTCCACGCCGCCCCGGCGCCCAGCTCCAACCCCGGATGCAGCAAGCCCCAATCCGCATCCAGCACCGGGCCATTGTTAAAAATCCCGATATCCGGCGCGCCAACTGCGCCCAGATACCCATTCACGCGCGGCACCGCGATGGTGGCGGCGGGCGGCGCGCCAGCACCGGCATGAAACGGCGTGAGGCTGTTCCCGTTACCTGATTGATCAACAACGACGCCAACCGGCGCATTGCTGAGGGTCACCGGTGCGCCGGCAACATCCCGCAGGCCGCCCAGCAGCCCCGCATCCCACCAGCCGGTAATGCCGCTGATCGCGGCCGGGTATGGGCCGGTGAACACGCCCGCGGGCGGTTTGCTGCTGGCGGGAAGCGAACGCGCCAGCACGCGCCGCCCTAGCCCGGCCGCCAGCAGCGAACCGGGATCATTGAACAGCATTGTCATGCTTCAGCTAACCGTGACAGCGGCCGAAACCGCGTTGAGCCCGGCTGCGGTGTTCCGCGCCCAGATGTAATATGTTCCAGCAACGTTGAGCAGCAGATTCGCCGTCCAGCCGCCATTGCTGACCACGGCATTCACCCACGCACCTGGCGCTGCCGTGGCACTCGCGGAAAACCCAACCTGCACCGCGGCGTTTGCCGGGGAAACCGTGCCGGAAAGCGCGACGATCGCGCCCGCCGCCGCCGTGCCCGGCGGCGCCACCATCGTAATGCCCGGTGCAACCACCACAAAACTGTTAGACATACCAACAACCGCGGCATTCCCATGGTCGCGCACCCGGATCGCATAGGTCCCCGGGCTGAGCCCCGCGGCGGTAAAGCTGTAGGCATTCGCGGTGATCACCGGACTTGGCGCCACGATCCAGGTGGAACCACCGTCGATGGAATAATCAAGCGCCAGCGGCGCGTCGTTGAACACCCCGCCGGCAATGACAAAGGCCGTGTCCGGCGCGGGCGCTGAAATCGAGCCGACGGTCAAGGTTGGCCCATTGGGCACCACACCGCTCCACCAGACCAGCGATCCCCCCGAATAGCTGAGGCCAAGCAGCTCCGTTGCCGCACCGGGCGGCAAAATTGTCCCCCCCGAACCGGCGGCAATGCCGGTGCCCATGGTAACGGCCCCTGCCGCCAGATTGATCAGAGTGCAGGAAAAACCCGCTCCCAGCCCGGCAAAATTCGCCGAAAGCGTAATCGGGGCGCTGGCGATCAGAATGCGATTATTATGCCGCGCCGAATCCAGCACCGTGTTGCTCGTAAGCTCCACAATACCCCGTTGCACAACGGGCAGCTTGGTCTGCACATAGGTCCAGATTGCGCCAAAGCTCTGCGTGCTGAGCATGTTACCGCCCTGCGCCACCAGCAGCTCATCGCTATCGGCCGCTGGACCCGCCGCGGGGAGCTGGTCAATGGTCTGCCCGCCGAGGAACTGGCCGTAAGGCATCCATGCCAGCGTGCCATTCTGCCAGAGCGCCACATAATCCGCGGCGCCGACAGAACTCACGGAATTGCCCGCCATAGGCCCGCCAAGCCCAGGGCCTGCCGGTCCCACAGCGCCAGCAGGCCCCACGGGGCCGGCCGGGCCGCTTGGCCCCTGTGAACCAGCCGGGCCGGTGAGGTAGGCTGCGGTAACGGCGATAATGCCGTTACCATCAATGGCAACACCCGCGCCCGCCGAAAAAAGCCCGCGCAACGCCGTCACCGGCAGCAAACCCGGCGCGCCGCCCGCGCTGATCACAATTTCATCTGACAGCGACATCACACCCTGCACGGGAAACCCAGCATGATCCGCCCCGGTGGCCACCAGCGCCCCGGCGTTCATCGCAAGACCGGTACCCGCCGTGATGCTCTCCGGCCCTCCGGCGCCAATGCTATAACGGCCCAGCAGAACACCCGCCGGCACGTTGATCACGGGCTGCGCATTGGCCGTCAACTGCGCCACGCTCACTGAATAAAGCAGCCCCGCTTGCGAAAGCGGCAGCAGGTCGCCAGCCCCGGCAGAGGTAACCGGCGGCAATTGGGCAATCGTTGTCATTGCACACAAACTTTCATTTTAAGCACAGAATGCGCTGGCGAAACGGAAACAAACCTCAAGCAACGGCGACCCAGTTGGCCGCCCCCGCCGCCTGGCTTACCCAAAACGTGCTGCCAACACCGCCGTTGAGGTTGCGGAATGTAGAGCCCGCCGGCGCGGAAACGGAATTCTGAGGCGAACCTCGGCCGATAAGCTCAAGGGCGCCGGTGGCTTCAGTGTCCGAGATAATCCGCACCCTGCCCGCCCCAGCCGGATGCAACGAGATATCCCCGGCCTGCGTCTTGAGCGTCAGGCTGCCATCGCCATTGGGTGAAACATAGTCGCTCTGCGAAAACCTGGCTGCCCGCCAGCCGCCATTATTACCAACCCAATCGATGCTCGCACCGGCGGGAATGCTGATGGGCGCCCCCGTCCAGTTGCTTTGCGCCGGCACCGCCCCGGCGGCGGCGAAAGTCACCGGCGCCAGACAGTCGATCGCGAGTTCCCTGTTCTGCAAAACCGGCAGACCAACCTGCGCGGCGGCCGTCGCGCCACCGCCATTTCCCGTGATGCTTACCGTCGTTCCCGGACCATACCCCGATCCAAAGCTGGTCATCTGAACACCGATGATCCGGCCGTTGGAAATCCACGGAAACGCCGCAGCACCCGTACCCGTTCCGTTGATCGTCACCGCCGCCGTGGTGTAACCGACCCCTGTATCCAGCATTTTGATAAACGTCACCTGCCCCGCCGCCAAACCGGCCTGCGCGGTGAGGATACCGCCAACCGGCTGAGAAGATTGCATAATGCTCACCGCATCCACAATGTCAGGCACGGTAAGCGTGTACACGCCCCCCACCAGCGCGGGATTAACCGGCCAACGCGGGGTGAAATTCAGCAGATTTCCGCGCAGGGTCAGTGAATCCGTGTAAGCCGAGAGCGCATTCGTCAGATTGGCGCCAGCGTCCCCCACGATTATATTATCCGCCACCAACGTGTTCTGCGCGCCATCGCGGATCAATATGCCAATGGCACCACCACTGTAATTGATCCAGTTTCCAATGATCGAAAGCCCCGTACATGCTAGCCCGAAATTATCTCCATTGCCGTTGCTCTCAACATTCTGAACAGAAATGGAACTCCCCGTGCAGTCCTGGATGAAATTACTGCGCGCCATGCAATTCTGCCCGCCGCCGATATTCAAACCATTCAGCGCACCATTGATATAGTTGTTGTCAACTTCCGTATAAATCGACCCGCCACAATCAATCCCAAAACTGGAAGCGCCGGTCACCATATTGCCCGTGATCTTACAGTAACCGGTATCACACAAAATCCCGGCACCCCCGCCGGTAATCGAGCTGTTATTGGCGCATAAATTTCCCGCAACCAAAATATTGCGGCCCGACATGAAAATGCCGTACCCCCTGTTCGCATAACAATTATTGCCCGACACCACCGCGCCCAAAATATCCGGATTTGAATTTCCGTAGGTGAACGGCACAATGGGTATGTTGGTGGCATTGAAATTGCCAACCGTAATCCCGCACGTATTGTTCCAGCACGTATTCCCCAGGATCTGAACACCGCGAATTTTTAAGGTAAATGACGGATCCTGACTATCAACATGAATGCCATTGCCGCCATTATCATGGCCACGGCAATTGGTGACGCTCAGCGCATCCACTGCCTGAATGTAGAGCCCATGCACCGTATTCGCGGCAAACTCACAATCGCTGATATGATGCTGGGTAATCGCCGGATCGCTCGCCAGATAGCATAGCCCCGAGCCATTACCCTGACCCTTCGCATTTTTGAAAACGCAACGCGTGACGATTGATTTTATACAACCCGGCTGCACAAGAACCGAGAATGTATTGGTGGTCAACGCCGCGTTGGCATCAAAAACGATCCCATCAATATACAACGCCGCCGTCGCGATATTGATCCAGGCCGGCGCCGCTGATGACCCAAGCTTTGACTGCGCCGGACGCGTCACGATTGTTAGCCCCGGCACGCCCAGCAACGTACAGGCCGCGCCCGTAATATCGCACTCACCCGCAATCGCATGTGTCTTCGCCCCCAGGCGCACCGGCGCGCCGCTGGCAACGGCCGCGAGCAGAGCCGCGCTGTCGTCGCTCACGCCATCCCCTTTCGCGCCAAAATCCTCGATTGCAACAGCATTGGCGGCCAATGCGGCAATCGTGCGCGCCGTAGTGGCACCACTCGCCATGGCCACCAGCGCGCCGCCGGGCAAACCCGGCACGCCGCCCATGGCACCCATAAAATTGGCGTAGGAAACCCCCACGTTCGCCCCAGCCTGGCCAAGCGGCACCACATCCCCTGCCCCTGGCGGCAAACCAGAGGCCAACGCGGGAATCACAAAAGGCGACGCTGCGGCCGACAAAGTCGTTCCCGTCAGCGCCAGATTGGCGCCGATCGTAATCGGCACAGGCACCGCCGTTCCAGGCCCAACGCCGCCCAGCAAGCTGTTCTGCGGCAATGTCAGCGCTGTCTGCACACCTGCAAGCAACTGCGCCCGCGTGGCGGACAGCGTCTGCCCGTTTTGGAAAATCGCAAGCTCATCAGTATCGGAGACAGACGTCGCGGGAGGCAATTGTCCAATTGTCGGCATATCGCAAAACCTTAAAGAGTTGTCAGGGGGGTGCCGGACGGGTCGGTCAAGGCCTGGCCCGAAGGTGTGGTCAGCGCGTTCATCGGCGCCGGCACGCTGGCCAATGAGACAACCGGCAGCGCAATACTACGTGCAAGCGCGCGCCCGCCGCTGGTTGTAATCGTCACGGTCACTGTGTAGCTCGTCAACGCCTGACCGGACGTTAGCCACAATACCGCGCGCGGTCCGTCCGCCGCGGCTGAAACAAGCGTCAAATCCCCCGGATTGGCCGGGCTTATCTGCACATCAAGCGTGCTGATCGCGTCTCCCGGATTGGCGATCAGCGCAGGGGCCACGTCAAACACATAATCCAACGTGTCGCCTGGGTCTTTCACCGGCCATGCCAGGGCCACGGGCGGTGGAATCTGCGGCCCCCGCGGCACAGGAACAAAGCCATCAATTTGTACATACCGCGCGTTCGATGGGCGCCATATATGGTTGGCAGGTGTACTCATCAGCATTCCCCCTAATATTCAACCATCACGAGACCCGGTGCCCCCGCGCCGCCCGCATAGCCAACCGGGCTGCCCCCCGTGGAAGTTCCGCCGCCGCCGCCGCCGCCGCCGTAACCAGACGCCGCGATCCCCACCACCGGCCCGCTGGCGCCGCGCCCGTTACCAGGCCCACCGCCATCACCACCACGGCAAGCCACCACAATGGCATCAGTTCCCACCGAACCGGTGATGTTCACCTGTCCGCCGGAAGCCGTGCCGCCAGCTCCCCCTGCATTCGAAAAATTCGTGACCGTGCCGCCATTGCCGCCAATACCGCCATTTGCGGTCATATAGCCGCCAAAGCTCGACAGCCCGCCATTGTTTCCATTTCCCGCACTCGCCGGCGCATTTCCTCCCGCGCCCACCGTTACAGCAATCACCGAACCAGGCGTCAGATTACCGAGAATCCCAACCGCCCGCCCCCCCGCACCGCCGCCGCCGCTTGGCATCGTGGTATGGTACCCGCCGCCGCCGCCACCGCCCAAAACCGTCACACGAGCCGCCGTCACACCATTTGGAACCGTAAAACTGCCAGACACCGTGAACACCTGCATCAAGGAAAATCCAGGTCGTAACGACGGTAATTTATATCCCAGAAACGGCGCGCCCGGCGCAACGCTGATATTAGCCGCCGTAATCGCGGACTGCCCATAATTAACCGTAATGATATACAAGCCAACCCAACCGCTATCCACAGCGGGCGTCATCTGCGTTCCCGCCGGCGCCGCCGCGCCCGGCTTCACCTGCAACTGAACGCGCTGCACCCGCCTCGTATTCTGCGCCGTTCCGGAGTTGTTCGGTCCCGAATATGGTAAACTGGTATTCGCCGCATTCACATAAGGCAGCACAACAGGATCCGCATCAATTTCTGAAAATGCGGCCTCAATCAGATAGTTGATCGATTGTCCCGAGTTTGCAGGCGCTGTCAGGGCAAAACTCGTCGTCTGCAGATTAATTCCGGTTTTAACAATTTGGTCGGCAATATCCGCCGCCAGAGATCCATAAGCGCTAGCATCAAGCGCCGTCAGCAGGGTAATGCTTCCCGGTCCCACATTAACAGTCAAAGATGCTGGCAAAGTTGGGGAACACGCCAACCCGTCAACCACTGTATTACTCCCGATCACCGCCGCGGTGAGCGCTGCAATGCCCACCATGGCATTGCGGTTAAACGTCAAGATATCCGTATCCAGCGGGATGCTCCCGGGATAAACAATATTACGATCCATGTACGATCCTCAGTTGGAAATTTGCGTCCAGGCAATGCTCGAAGTCGGTATCACCGCGGCCACGGCAGCATAGATTTCAGCATCACTCACCGTACCTGTAAATTCGGTGGCCGACGCATAGAACATTGGTGCATCGTTATATCCGCCCGGCCCTGTTCCATAACCACCCGCATTACTAATGGGCGAATCATTCGGCCGATAAACGGATACAAAAAACTGATACGGCAAGTTCATGCTGCCATACCCCCCAGCTGTATTATAGCCAAGATTTACGTTATACCCACCCGTGTCGCTCGCATTCAACGGCTCAAAAACCACTGGCGTGCGGCCGGTCAGGCCAGTGAGCATCCCCACGACCCCCGCGCGCGTCGCCCTCGGTGCAATCAAATTGTTGCGAATCCGCGCACTGTAAGCTGTATCATTTTCACCCGGGCGGCGGGGCAAGCTGCCGCCGAGGTAATCGGCCGATGCAATGTCAAGGAATATCCCCGAGGCTGAGGCAATCCGCGTTTGCGCCTGTACCGCGCCCAGCAGCCCATACAAGCCGCTCCATGCACGCGCCAGCCCCGTTAACAATGCATCCAATACCGGCGCATTATCTGAAAACCAGCGTCCTGGCAGGACCATTCGCAACCGCGACAGCATATCTGAGGTATCGCCAACCATTGTCATGCCACCGCCACTGTGCCTGCGCGCACCGCCCCAAATAACGGCGGTACCAGATCCATCGTACCACCATTCAGCAACAATCCCGAAAGATTCGTAATCGTGCCTGAAGCATCATACGCCAACTGCGCCAGCCTCGTGTAGCTGAGCGTCGCACTAATCGGTAAATTTGCAATATATAACTCAATCTCCGTTGCAACAGCCGCCACCGCAGCAGCATGCGATGCACCGGATGATGTAACAATGGCAACAGAAATATCCGCCGTCACAACAACCGGCCCCTGCACGGCAAATCCCGTCCCAACCGGACGGATCGCATTCACGGCCTGTTGCACAGTCGCAAGCAAGCCGGCTGAAGGATGGCCTGACCCATCGTCAACCGTGACCACAAAAAATCCCAGTTGCGCGGCCCCAGCCTGGTTTATATTCTCGGCGATATTATAACTAAGGCCCTGTTGAATTCCGCTAATTGCAGAACCGATTGCAATATTCGTCGCACGCGAAAGACCGCCCAGAAAATTACCGAACCGCGCACGAAAAGCCACGTCGCTCTCGGCATCAATCCCACCTGTCAACGCACCACTGTTACTCACAGTATCCACGCCCGAGATCGCGGCACCCAGCAAACTCACTGCACCTGGTTGAATATTTCCCGTAACTCCCGGCACACTGGCCACCACGGGCACACTCACGCTACCCACCCCCGCCGCCAAAACAAACCCGCCTTCCGCTGCGCTATAGGCAGGATTATTCGTATCGCCCACCACCAGAAAACTCTGCGCGTTCGCCACCGTGGAAACCGCCGTCCCAACAGGAATAAAAGCCGAAATCCCCGGCGTAAACCGCGCAAAAGTCACCTCCCTGGATGCCGCCACTGCCGGCAGGCGCGTGAACCCGAAATCAGCACCGAAACTATCGCAGTCCACACCTGAGCTGGTTGCCAGCCGCGTGGTTGCCAAACATTGCACAATCAGCCACTGTATCCAAAGTGCAACCGATGCATTCGCCTCCAATATGGCCCGCAACACAGAACCAACAGACAGGTCCAAAAGGCTTTGTGCCGCTCCTTGCACGGAGGCAGCCATCCTCTCCACCAGGGTGGAGAAGGTCTGCAGCGATAATTGCATGAGAACCTACAATGAAAATGAGAGAAGGGACGTCTGTTCGTTGCCAGCGTTCGTATAATTGATCGACAGCGTAACCATGCCATCAGCCCCCGCAACCGCGGTCACCATCGGCGCCGGTGTCACTGCCACCTCACGCTCCAACTGCATCTGCATCCGCGCCACACCCGAAATCGCCGCAGGCGCGCCCGGCTGGCCAATAAACTGCGCAAGCCCAGCTCCATAGCTGAGTTGCCATATATAATCACCAGAATTTGTTAATAGCCGGCGCAGTACGCGCTGCTGCATCAGAGACGCACCATCCGCCAGAAGCAAATCTCCGGTGGAACCAACCGCCAGATCGCCCCCAAACTGCAACGCCAAATCAGCCATTATACCGTCCCTGAAGGCAGGCCAGAAACACCTCCTTGCGGATCGGCATGAGTATGGCTGTCATATGTGTTGCGCAGTGCAGCCAGCGTGCCACGTGCACCATTCTGGTCAGATATATCACCACTCACCACCAAACTCCCCGTGATATTCACGGTGGAAGCCTGCATGGCAATCGTGCCATCATTTAGCAGTTTCACTAAACTCCCACTCTGATGCTGCATCCAAATCTCCCCCGCCGGCGTCGTCATCGGCTTGTCCACAGTTGACCATACACTGCCAATAATCACGCCCTGTTGCGCATCACCTTCCTGCGCAATCAACAGTACCTGCGCACCCAAGGGCGGCGGCGCCGCCAGACCCCAGCCGGCACCCACCCAAGTGGAGACAATCGGCAGCCATCCGCTCAGCACATTCTCAGGCTGAATTAATACCTTGGCGCTGTAAGTCGCGGA
>NZ_JAQTZC010000054.1 GCF_028687955.1 Acidocella sp. | reverse complement strand
TCACCGCCGGTCGTACGGACCGCTGGCGCAGGGGCGATGACGGCTGGTGTCTGGCCGCGCGCAAGATCTCGCTGGATCATGCCGTGCTACCTGACAGCAATCTCAATGTATTTTTTTGAGTAAAAAAATAGGGATGAATAAAATGCGTCTTGAACAGATCGGCAGTGAGCCGAAATTTTCCCGTTATATGGACCTCAAGGACGGCTGGATCGATCGCCGGCTCTTCAGTGATCCCAAAATCTATGAGGAAGAGCTGTACCGCATCTTTGCGCGTTCATGGCTGTTTGTCGCGCATGAAAGCCAGTTGCCCAAGGCAGGCGATTTCCTGACCACCCACATGGGCGAAGACGCGGTTATCGTCGCGCGCCAGACCGATGGTTCGATCAAGGTTTTGCTCAACTCCTGCCCACACCGCGGCAACAAGGTCTGCTTTGCCGATGCCGGCAACACCCGGCGGTTCGTCTGCAACTACCACGGCTGGGCCTTCGACACGGCCGGCGAGCTGAAAGGGATGCACGAGGAATACTGCTACGACGAAGGCGACATCGACCGCAAGAAAAACGGCTTGAAGCAGGTTGCCAAGGTCAGCAGCTACAAAGGGCTGGTCTTTGCCACCTTCGCCGAGGACGCCCCCAGCCTTGACGCCTGGCTCGGCGATTTCCGTTGGTACCTCGACATGCTCCTCGATAACGAGGAAGGCGGCACCGAACTGATCGGCGGCTGCATCAAGAGTGTCATGAACGCCAACTGGAAGTTCGGGGTCGAGAACTTCATCGGCGATGCATACCACGCTGGCTGGACCCACGATTCGGGTTGCCGGTCGATGAACAACGGCCAGCCCTTCCCGCCAATCGACATGCAAAACTCCTATCATGCGAGCGTCAACGGGCATGGCTGGGAGTTCGGCACCGAGGGCGTCGGCGACCTGTTCCTGCTGGGCCGCCCCAAGGTGATGGAATACTACAACAAAATCCGGCCGAAGATGGCCGACCGGCTAGGCAAAATGCGTTCCCAGATCTTCGGATCGGTGGCCTCGGCCTCGATCTTCCCGAACGTGTCGTTCCTGCCCGGCATCTCCACCTTCCGGCAATGGCAACCTAAGGGGCCGATGCAGTTCGAGCTGAAGACCTGGGTGATCGTCAACAAAGCGATGCCCGACGACATCAAGGACGAGGTGACCAAGGGGGTGATGCAGACCTTCGGCCCTGGCGGCACTTTCGAGATGGACGACGGCGAGAACTGGGAGAACTGCACCACGATCAACCGCGGCGTTGTCACCCGGCACGAAAAGCTACACTACCGCTGCGGGATTTCGCGCCAGATCGAGCACGATACCCTGCCCGGCATCGTCTATCGCGGCCAGTACAACGACGCCAACCAGCGCGGCTTCTACCAGCGCTGGCTCGACATGATGGAAGCAGGTGATCTCGGCTCGATGCCGGTACGCCACCAGCCGCGCCTCGCCGGGGTTGCCGAAACCCGCGACGTGCCCGGCCTATTCGCGCTCTGAAGGAAACTCCGACCATGACACAAACCGCAACACTCGAACGCCCGCAGTCCAACTGCACCGCCTCGCTGGAACTGACTCATGCGCTCACGCAGACGCTCTATCGTGAAGCCCGGCTGCTCGATGACGAAAACTATGCCGAATGGGTCGCGATGCTGGCCGATGACCTACACTATCACATGCCCGGCATCGAAACCCGCTATCGCCGCGACAAGACCAACCAGGTCAGCGACCTGACCCGGATGGCCTATTACAACGACTGTCTTGATGATATAAAAAAGCGCCTCACGCGCCTGGAAACTGGCACGGCCTGGTCCGAGGATCCCGCTACGCGCTACACCCACATCATCAGCAACGTCGAAGTGGAGTACACTGAGACGGACGGTGAATACCGGGTGTTCTCGAACTTCTACGCCTATCGCAACCGCAACGAGCGCGACGAGGATTCGCTGGTCGGCAACCGCACCGATATTTGGCGCGCGATCGGCGGGACCTTTAAGCTCGTCAAGCGCCGGATCATCCTCAAGCACAACGTGATGCTCAGCAAGAACCTGAACATCTACCTTTAATCACGTCGCCAGACGGAATGGGGGGCAACCCGCATTCCGTCCGGTGGCTATGCTGCAAATAATACCAGTCAGCCTTAAGGCTGACTGGTATTATTTGCATTTTATGGTGCCGGGTGAGGGATTTGAACCCCCGGCCTTCGGTTTACAAAACCGCTGCACTACCACTGTGCTAACCCGGCGCGGGGAGAGCTTTACCATAAACCTTCATTCCTTCCACCCCCTTGATCTCGGAGCAAACCCCGGTATATATGCGCCTCCAGCGACGGGGCTATAGCTCAATTGGTAGAGCGCCTGCATGGCATGCAGGAGGTCAGCGGTTCGATTCCGCTTAGCTCCACCACCCCCTCATTCATCCAAAGCCGCACGCAAAACCTGTGCAACCTTCGCGTTGAACGCGGCAAAGCCGTTTTCCCTTTCCAGCCGCGCCAAAGCCTTATCACGCGTCGCACGCCACAGGGCTTCATCATGATAAAGCGAGGCGATCTGCCGGGCGAAGGCGGACGCGTCATCCACAGGCGCGCTCAGCATTTCATCGCCCCAGCCCAACTGCCCGCGCAACAGCGCCGTGCCCACGCAGGGCAGGCCACAGGCGGCGGCTTCATATATTTTATAGGGCGTTCCCGCGGCGAATCGGGTGGGGGCGATGAACACCCGCGCGGCATTGTAAAACGGCGCCAATTCCCCCGCGGCGCCGTGCAGTTTTATGCGTTCATGCCGGAAGGGGGAGAGGTCGATCTCTGGTGCGGTGTAGCCAACCACATGCAGCATCGGCGCCTCACCCAGCAGGCCGGCCAGGGCGGGAAGAATCTCGCGCAGATACCAGGCCAGCGAATCGAGGTTCGGGCTGTCCGCCTGGTGAATCGCGGCGACGAAGAGCAGCCCGGCACGCTGGGCGAAGCTATTGGGTGTCGGCGCCGGGGCGCGCGCCGTGCCCAGCAGGCTGGCCTGGGGCAGGCCCAGCGCGTGCAGCTGCGCCACCTCAACGGGGCTTACCGCCAAAATCTCGCGGCAGACCGCCACCCCGGCGAATTCGGCCTGTAGCCCGGCGCCATGCCCTGCCCGGTTGCTTGCCACCGCCTCGGTATCCAGCACCAGAGGCACGCGCGCGGGGTCCAACCCGGCCTTGCGCAGATAGGGCAGCACCCGGGCGAAATTATGCGTGCGCGCGACCCACACCAGATCGTAAAAATTCCGCCGTTCGGCGAGAAATTCCGCCAACATAGTGAAATCGCGGTCATGCAGCACCTCAACCTCCTCCGGCAGATCGCCAAAGAGGCTCATGACATCGTAAGGAGCGCCGTTCAGCGGGAACACATGCACCTCAAACCCCGCCGCCACGATGGCCCGCACCACATCATTTGAGCGTACAAACCCCGAGCCGAGGCGGCGCAGCGGCACTGTATCCTCAATGAAGAGCACGCGCGGCCTGCCGCCCCTGCCCCGCGCCGCCACCAGGGTTTTTTCTGATGGGGCAAGCTGGGTTTTCAAAAATTCCGCATGTTTTTTGCGAAAAATGCGCCGCCCCCGGCGCATCAGCGCCATCGAAGCCTCGGTGGTGGCGGCGCTGCCGAACTCCAAATGATACACCACGACGGCGGGGTCGTAGACAATCCGGTACCCGGCGCCGATGATGCGCACGCATAAATCCACATCCTCGAAATAGGCCGGGGCGAAGGCCTCATCGAATCCGCCCAGGGCGCGCACCAGCTCCGTGCGGCAGAGCAGGAACATCGCCGAACAATAATCCACATCGCGGCGGAAATTCGCCTCGGCGGCCAGCGGCGAGGCATCACGCATATAGCCAACCGTGGTGCCCTCGTTCCAGATGATCGAGCCGGCCTCCTGCAACAGGCCGTTGGTGCGGATGATCTTGCCGCCCACCGCGCCGGTATCATCCGCCCCGCCTAGCCGCGCCAGCGCCGCCGCCACCGCGCCATGCGCCAGCTCGGTGTCGTTATTGAGAAACAGCAAGGCCGGTGCGGTAACATGCGCCAGCGCCGCGTTGCAGCCGCGCAGAAAGCCAACATTGCCCGCCATGCGCAAAACCTTCGCGCCGCGCACATAATCGGCAATCCGGCAGGTATCATCAGTGGAATCATTATCCACCACGATCAGCTCCATCGCCCCGGAATAATTATCGCGCAGCGAGGCGAGGGCGAGCATCGTCAGCTCAAAGCGGTTGAACACCACCATGACAACACTGAGCACAGGCGGCCCCGCCAGCGTGAAATCCAGCTTGCGGCGTGCAAAAACCGTCAGATTATGCCGGGCTTTTTTTACAAACAGCTCACGGGTCACGGCTTCGCTCAGGTGCGGCCGCTCCTGCGGCGGGCAATGCGGCAGATTTTCCGCAAGCCCCACCAGCCGCAGATGCGCGAAGGCATCGCGCACCTCGCCGGCGTTGAGATCGTTGCGTACCCGCTCGTTCATGTCGCGGTAGTAGACCAGATCAATCTCCGCGCAGGGCTGGCGCAACTCGAACGCGCCATACTGCACGAACTGTTGATAGCCGCTGCGGTAAAACCCTTGTTCGATCGCCGCCGCGATATCAGGGTGGCGGGTGCGGTAAAACACCTCGGAGAACTGGGGCACCGGATCAAAGTTTTCCGCCGCGTCGCAGGTGAGGTAATGCGCGATTGCCGCGATGAACCGCCCGCGCGCGATCTGCGCCTTCGCGCCCGGATAATGCCCGGCATACCATGCGGGATCAAAATAGACCGAGGGGGCCAGCTCTTCCTCATCGCCACCGAGCCGGTGCAGGAAATGCACATAGGGGCCGTGCAGGTCCACCTCTGCGCCATCCACCCCCGCCTCCACCGCGCGCGCACGGTAGTATTGTCCGTCGAACAGAAAATGCCCCATGCGCCGCTCGCGCTGACCGGAGCGCAGATAATGGTCATAGCGGCCGAAACACTGATGCTGGGCGAGGTTTTCCAGGGTCATATCCTCGTACAGATCGGCGTAGAGCGCGTCATCGAACAGCCAGTGCGGCGAGACGCCCCGGTGCCCATGCTGACAGTAATGGTCAAAGCCGGACTGATAATGCCCCGCGCGCACCAGCGCGGCGATGTCTGGGTTGCGGGCGAGGTAGAAAGCCTCGTCGAAGAGCGGGCTCGGGGAATGCCCCAGCCGCGCCCCCACGCGCAGGTAATACAGCAGCGCCGCCTCGGGGGGTTTATCGTGGCAGAGCACCCGCGCATCGGCATGGCGGCGCAGATACCAGGCGCGGTCAAAAACCGCCCAGGCAGGTTTCAACACGCAAGCGGGGTCAAGCAACTGGTGGGCGGGAAGAGGCATTAACACCTTGCGCGTGTATATTTAGTCTTGAGGTTGCAATCTGTGGCGGTAATGTCAAGAATCGCTTAAACCTGCGGACATGACGGCAAACCAGCGCCCCGGCATGTCCGCATGGAGCTAATCCCGGGCCGGAGAGCATCCGCCAGGGCAACTCGGCTATGCCATCCCCTGCGACGCGGTTATGATAAGACCCTGAAAATCGCCGCGCAGAGATGCGATAGCTCGTCCGGGCTGATGGTGAAGGCCGGGGTGAGGTAGAGGATATTCCTGAACGGACGAATCCACACACCTTGGGCCACCAGCGCCATGCGCAGCGCCGCCGGGTTGGCGATTTCCGCCAGCTCCACCACGCCGATGGCACCCAGCACGCGCACATCGACAACCCCCGGCAAGGCGCGGCACGGCGCCAGCTCATGCGCCATCTGCGCCGAGATGGCGGCCACCTGCGCCAGCCTGGGTTCGCGCTCGAACAGATCCAGCGATGCATTGGCCGCCGCGCAGCCCAGCGCATTGGCCATATAGGTTGGCCCGTGCATCAGCGCGGTTGCCGGGCTCTCGGAGAGAAACGCCTCGAAGAGCGCGTCGGTGGCGATGGTCGCGGCCAGCGGCAGGGTGCCGCCGGTCAGCGCCTTGGAGAGGGTGATGATGTCAGGCGCCACGCCAGCCTGCTCAAAGGCAAACATCGTGCCCGTGCGCCCGAAGCCGGTGAATATCTCATCGAAGATCAGCGTCAGCCCGTAGGCATCGGCGGCGCGGCGCAGATGGCGCAGCACCTGCGGCGGGTGCAGCACCATGCCGCCCGCGCCTTGCACCAGCGGCTCGATGATGATCCCCGCCAGCGTGTTCGCGTTGGTTTCGAGGAAGGCATCAAACGCCGCCGTGCTCGCTTCGTCACGCGGCAGGGGGATGACGGGGTGCTCGGGCAGCAGCCCGGTGAACATGGCGTGCATCCCCTCCTCAGGGTCGCAGATCGCCATCGTGCCGAAGGTGTCGCCGTGGTAGCCGCCGGTGAAGGCGAGAATCTTCGTGCGCCCGCGCTCGCCGCGGTTGAGGCGCGACTGCACCGCGATCTTGATTGCCACCTCCACCGCGACGGAGCCGGAATCGGTGAAGAACACGCGGTTCAATGGCGCGGGCAGCAGCGCGGCCAGGCGGGTGGACAGACGGTACGCCTGCTCATGCGCCAGCCCGCCGAACATGACATGCGGCACGCGCGCGAGCTGCGCGGACACCGCCTGCGCGATATGCGGATGGTTATAGCCATGGCAGGCCGTCCACCAGGAGGCGATGCCGTCGATCAGCACGCGCCCGTCCTCCAGATGGATGCCGCTGCCCCCGGTGCGGGCCACAGGCAACGGTAAGGGCGCCGTCTGCATCTGTGCATAGGGCAGCCAGACGTGCCGCCAACCCTTTTCCAGCCAGCTACTCATTTCTTGGCGCGCGGCTCAGGCTTCAGGCTCAATACCCAGCTTGGCGAACAGCGCCTCGTCATGGTTCACGGTGGCGTTTTTCGTGGTCAGCAGCTTCTCGCCGTGGAAGATCGAGTTCGCCCCGGCCAGGAAGCACAATGCCTGGGCCTCGTCGCTCATCGCCTCGCGCCCCGCCGAGAGCCGGACATAGCTCTTGGGCATGGTGATGCGCGCGGCCGCGACGACACGCACGAAGTCGATCGCATCAATCGGCGCGGATTTGGCCAGCGGCGTGCCCTCCACCGCCACCAGCGCGTTGATCGGCACCGATTCCGGCGGCACCGGCAGGTTTGCCAATGTGGCGATCAGCCCGGCGCGGTCGCTCTCATCCTCGCCCATGCCGACAATACCGCCGCAGCAGACGTTGATCCCGGCATCGCGCACATTCGCCAGCGTATCCAGCCGGTCCTGATAGGTGCGGGTGGTGATCACCTTGCCGTAATACTCGGGCGAAGTGTCCAGGTTGTGGTTGTAATAATCAAGCCCGGCATCCTTCAGCCGCGCGGTCTGCGGCGCGGTGAGCATGCCCAGGGTCACGCAGGTTTCCAGCCCGAGCGCCTTCACGCCCTCGATCATATCGCACACATGCTCCAGATCATGGTCCTTCGGGCCGCGCCAGGCAGCGCCCATGCAGAAGCGCGCCGCGCCCTTCTCCTTGGCCGCGCGCGCCTCGGCCAGAACAGCCTCCACCGCCATCAGCCGGGACGCCTTGGTTCCCGTGTCAGCGCCCGCCGCCTGCGGGCAATAGCCGCAATCCTCCGGGCAGCCGCCGGTCTTGATGGAGAGAAGGGTGGAGATTTGCACCCGCTGCGGGTCAAAATTCTCGCGGTGTACGCTCTGCGCGCGGTACATCAGCTCGGGAAAAGGCAGCGCCAGCAAGGCGGCGACATCCTCGCGGCGCCAGCGTAGATTTGTGACAATATGGCTGTCGGGCAAAAGCGGTCTCCTAACTGATTGCGTTAGAGGTTAAACCGATGCATCAAAGGAGAAAAGAGTGGAACTATGGTCAGCTATTTTATTACCTCTACCGGCACGGACATAGGCAAGACCTATGTGACGGCTGGCATTCTCCGGGCGGCGCGGCGCGACAGAAAGGCCGCAAGCGCGATCAAGCCTTTGCTGACAGGTTTTTCCCTTAACAACGCCGCGCATTCGGACAGCGCCGTTTTGCTCGCCGCGATGGGCAAGGCTGTCTCACGGCAGAATATCGAGACCATCTCCCCCTGGCGGTTTACCGCGCCGCTGTCGCCCGACATGGCCGCCGCGCGCGAGGGGCGGCGGGTCGATTTTACGCTGCTCACCAAATTCTGCCAGGTGGCCATCGGCGCCGCCCCCGGCACCTTGCTGATAGAGGGGATTGGCGGCGTCGCCGTGCCGCTCGATGAAACGCATCTGGTCTCGGACTGGATTTCCGCCCTGCGCATCCCCGCGATCCTGGTGGCGGGAACCTATCTCGGCACCATCAGCCATACCATCAACGCCGTGGATTTTCTGGCCTTCCGGGGGATCTCGACCGCCGCCGTGGTGTTAAGCGAAAGCGAGAACCCCGCCGTCAGCCTGGAAGAAACCGCCGCCACGCTGCGCCGCTTCATCAAACCGCCGATTCACATGATCCCGCGCAGCCAGAACGAGCAGCCGTTCCAGGACCTGGCCGGCAGCCTGCTGGACCTTACCTACGCAGGGCCATCTTGATCGGCCCGTGCGCGCGGCCGTGGGTGAACTGGTCCACCACCGGGTCGGTGCTGGTCAATAATTCTTCCGCCGCGCCGGTCCAGCACACACGGCCTTCATAGAGCATCGCCGCGCGGTCACCAATGCGCTGAGCACTTGCCATGTCGTGCGTGATGGCGACCGAGGTGCTGCCCAGACGTTTGACGCAATCGGTGATCAGCTCGTCGATCACCGCGCCCATGATCGGGTCCAGCCCGGTGGTCGGCTCGTCGAAGAACATGATCGCCGGTTCGGAGGCAATGGCGCGCGCCAGCGCCACGCGCTTCTGCATGCCGCCTGAAAGCTCCGAGGGCGAGAGGGCGGCGACATTATCCGCCAGGCCAACCTGCGCCAGCACCTCGATCGCCTTGTCGCGCGCGGCGGAACGGCGGATCTTTTTTTGCGCCAGCAGCCCAAAGGTGACATTTTCCCAGACCGGCAGGCTATCAAACAGCGCGCCGTTCTGGAACAGCATGCCGATCTGGGCGCGTAGCTCATGTGCCCGGCCGCGCGAGGCTTTCAGCACATCCTCGCCGTCGATCTCGATAACCCCGGAATCGGGCGTTACCAGCCCAATGATGGATTTGATCAGCACCGATTTGCCTGAACCCGAGCCGCCGATGACGACCATGCCGGTCCCCGGCATCACGTCGAGGTCGATCCCGTCGAGCACTTTTTTGTCGCCAAAAGCCTTTTTCAGCCCCCGGATGCGGATTTTCGGCTGGGTCATTTAACGAACAACACCTGGGTGAGAATATAATCCAGCGCCAGGATGAGGATCGAGGCGGTGACCACGGCCGAAGTCGTCGCGGCACCCACGCCCTGCGCCCCGCCCTTGGAGCGGTAGCCGTTGAAGCAACCCATGAGCGAGATGATGAAGCCGAACACGGCGGCCTTGATCAGGCCGGAGACCACATCCTCAGTCTTCAGGTGCGAGAAGGTGCTGATGAGATACGTCCCCGGGGTGAAGCCCAGCTTCTCGGTGGAGACCAGGAACCCGCCCATTACGCCCAGAATATCGGCAATGCAGACCAACAGCGGCATCGCGATGACCCCCGCCAGGAGGCGGGGCGCCACCAGATATTTCATCGGGTCGGTGGACAAAGTAGACAGCGCGTCGATCTGGTCGGTCACCCGCATGGTGCCAAGCTCGGCCGCCATGGCGGCACCCGCACGCCCGGAGACCATAAGCCCCGCCAGCACCGGCCCCAGCTCACGCGTGACCGAGAGCACGACGATGCTGGCAATCGCGCTCTCCGCGTTGAAGCGTGAAAACCCGGTGTAGGACTGCAAGGCCAGCACCATGCCGGTGAACAGCGCGGTGAGCGCCACCACGGGCAGCGAGTAAAAGCCGATTTCCATGAGGCTGCGCCAGATGAGCCGGGGATAATACGGCGGACGGAATACATGCGAGACGCCGGAGATCGCGAAAATACCCAGCTCGCCCACGAACTCAACCGTGCCCAGCACCAGCGCGCCAAGGGCGGCGACCATGTTAAGGGGGAACTTCATATGCCGATATACCGCCGCCGGTAACGGCGCCCCAGGGATGTGAGAATCTCATAGCCAGTGGTTCCCGCCTCGCGGGCCAACTCATCAGGCCCATGCCCCGGCCCCAGCAGGCACAGCATGTCGCCTGGGGAGACTGGCAGGCCGGTCACGTCGAATGTTGTCAGGTCCATCGATACCCGGCCTACCAGGAGCACCGGGGTATCGTCAAAGCGCGCTGTCCCCGCGTTGGAGAGCGCGCGCAGATAACCATCGGCATAACCCACGCCAACCGTGGCGATACGGCTGGAGCGCCTGGCCACCCAGGTGCCGCCATAACCCACGGTGCCGCCGGCCTCCACCTCATGAATTTGCAGAATCGGGGCGCTCAGGCGCACCACGGGGCGCATCGGGTTGGCGGCACCTGGGGTAGGGTTTAGCCCGTACAGCCCAGCCCCCGGACGGGCGAGGCTGGAGGCGAAATCAGCCCCCAGGAACATGCCGGAGGTATTGGCGATGCTGGTTTTCACCCCTGGGAACTGACGCATAATCCCGGCAAAGGCCTGCGCCTGGCGCTGATTCACCGGCGCGCGCGGCGCCTCGGCGCTGGTGAGATGCGTGAGCACATACTCCACCCGCAGCCCTTGCAGCAGCGTCTGGTCTTCGCGCAACACCGCCAGCTCCTGCGCTGAAAGCCCGAGGCGCGCCATGCCGGTGTCCACCTGAAGGATTACCGGCAGCACCGCGCCGCGCAACGCCGCCTCGGCGCGCCACCAGCCCAGCTCATGCAACGAGCCCAGCACGGGGACGATGCCCTGCGCATAGCAATCGCCCGTCTCCTCGGGCCGCAGGCCATTGAGGGCCGCCAGCATCACGCCGGGCAGCAGCGGGCGCAGGGCCACCGCCTCGGCCAGATGCGCCAGGAAAAAATGCCGGCACCCTACCGCCAGCAGCTTTGGCGCCACCTGGGCGGCGCCCAGCCCGTAAGCATCGGCCTTGATGACCCCCGCCGTGGCGCCGCCATGCATCGCCGCCAGCTTGCGCCAGTTCCAGGCTACCGCGGCGAGGTCGATTTCCAGCAGGGCGGTCAAAACGCGGGCTTATTCGTGAACGGTATCAAGATCGGCGAACCGCGTGAACTCGCCCTCGAAGAAGAGGTCGATCTTGCCGGTGGGGCCGTGGCGCTGTTTGGCCAGGATCAGCTCGGCCTTCTGGTACACGTTCTGCATATCCGCTTTCCACTTCTCCATCGCCTCCTGGTACTTGTCCTCACGCTCAAAGGCGACGATCTTGGGCTCCTTTTGTTGCAGGTAATATTCATCGCGGTAGATGAACATCACCATGTCCGCGTCCTGCTCGATGGAGCCTGACTCGCGCAGATCCGAAAGCTGCGGGCGCTTGTCGTCACGGCTTTCCACCGCGCGCGAGAGCTGGGAGAGCGCGATCACCGGCACGGCAAGCTCCTTGGCGATGGCTTTCAACCCTTGGGTGATCTGCGAAATTTCCAGCACCCGGCTCTCCGGCTTGGTGCCCGCCGCCGGGCGCATCAGCTGCAAATAGTCCACAATCACCAGCCCGAGCCCGTTGGTGCGCTGCAAACGGCGGCAGCGCGTGCGCAGGGCGGAGAGCGTAATCGCCGGGGTGTCGTCGATGATCAGCGGAATATCCGAGATCTCGCGGCTGACCTTCACAAAATTATCAAAATCGCGCGCGGAGATTTCGCCGCGGCGGATTTTATCGGCCGAGACGCGCGCCTCCTCGGCGAGCAGACGAGTCGCCAGCTGGTCGGCGCTCATTTCCAGCGAGAAGATGGCCACGCAGCCCTTGGCCATGGCGTTGGGGTTGTCGATCCGCGCATTGGCGAGCAGCGCCTTGGCCGCGCCGAAGGCGATTTTGGTCACCAGCGCGGTTTTACCCATGCCAGGCCGCCCGGCCAGGATGATCAGATCCGACGGGTGCATGCCGCCGGTGCGCTTGTTCAGATCGCGCAGCCCGGTATCGAGCCCGGAGACCGACCCCTGGTTCTGGAAGGCTTTGGAGGCGTTCTCGATGGCGGCGGCCAGAGCCTCCTTGAAGGTGACGCCCTTGCCCTCGGCGCCGCCCTGCGTCGCCAGATTGAACAGCGTCTGCTCCGCCGCCTCGATCTGCATCGCGCCGTCCAGCTCAGGCTCGGCGCCGAACGCCCGGTTGACCACGACCTCGCCAATATCAATGAGCTGACGGCGCAGCCAGGCATCGCGGATCAGGCGCCCGTAATCCCCGGCGTTGATGATCCCCACCATGGCCGAGAGCAGCTGCGCCAGATAGGCGGTGCCGCCCACCTCATCGAGAATGCCGCTATGTTCGAACTCGCCGCGCAGGGTCACCGGATCGGCGATCTGCCCTGCCTCGCAGCGCCGCGCGATGGCCTGGAAAATCCGCCCATGCACCGGATCGGCGAAATGCTCGTGCGAGAGAAACTCCGAAACCCGCTCATAGGCCTTGTTATTGGCGAGCAACGCGCCAAGCAGCGCCTGCTCGGCCTGGGTATTGCTGGGGGGCAACCGCTGGGAGAGGCCCAGCAGCGGAGGATCGATGGAATTCATAATTCACATCATAGCCTGAAGTGCTGAGTCGCGGCAGTGGATAGTCCTGTGGATGAGCGTGTATAAGACGCAGGACAGGGGACATATCGATGGTGGTTGCAGCAATTCGGCATTTTGATCCGGCCCGCGTGTTCCACCCCGAATCGGTCAGCCTGAGCGGCAGCGCGACCGTGCTGGGGCGGCGGGTTCTGGCCAATCTGCGCACCGCCGCGTTCACTGGCCGCATCGCCACTGAGGCTGACGCGATGCAGGGCGCCGACCTCGCCTTGGTTGCCGATGACGCGGCGGATGTTCCCGCGGCCCTGGCGCGGCACGCGGCGGCGGGCGCGCGCGCCGCCATCGTGCTCTCGCAGGTTCCGGGCCTCGCCGCCATGGCCAAGGCAGCGGGCATCCGCGTGCTGGGGCCGCATTCCTTCGGCCTGATTGTACCCGGGCTTGGCCTGAACGCCTCTCCCTTCACGCTTGTGCCGCCGCATGGACGTACCGCCTTTGTCGGGCAGTCCTCCTCCATCGCGCGCACCGTCATCGACTGGGCGGTGCCAAATGGCGTCGGCTTCAGCCATTTCGCCGGAATCGGCGGCAATTCCGATGTCGGCTTCGGCCTGGTGCTGGATTATTTCTCCCGCGACCCCTCAACCACCGCGATCATGATGGAGGTGGACCGCCTGCGCGATCCGCCGCAGTTTTTCTCCGCCGCGCGCGCCGCCGCGCGGCTACGCCCTGTGGTCGCCATCGCGCCCGGCATGCGCCTGCCAGGCGGGCCGCAGGAGGCCAGGCGAAATTTTCCCGCGGCGCTGGAGGCCGCACTCTCGCGGGCGGGCGTGTTGCTCACTTTCTCGGTGGCCGAGTTCATCGCCGCGGCGGAGACTCTGACCCGCGTGAAGCCCGCGCGCGGGGATGCGCTGGCGATTGTCACCAATTCGGTCGCCATCGGCAGCCTGACCGCCGATGCGGCCACCCGCGCCGGGCTGAGCCTAGCCGAACTCAGCCCGCAAACCGCGCAGGCGCTTGCCCTGACTCTGGGCAGCCTGCCGCCGCCGGGGCCAATTTTTTCCGGCAAAACCCCCATCCGCCTCGCCGAGATCGCCGCCACGCTCTCCACCGCGCCGGAAGTCGGCGGGATTCTGGTGGTGCATGCCCCCAGCGGCAGCGAGGACGACACCGCCATCGAGGTGCTGATCGCCTGCGCCAAGACCATAAAAGTGCCGCTGCTCATCGCCGCCCTGGGCGAGGCGCACGGGCTAGAACACCGCCACCGGCTGAGCGCCGCGCACCTTGCCTGCTTTGATACGCCTGAAGCCGCCATCGCCGGGTTCCGCCACCTGCTGCGCAACCGGCACAACCGCGCGGCGGCGCGCGAACTACCTGATTCCACAGTGCTGCGAATCGCCCCGGACAAAGCCGCCGCCGCCATGCGCATCCACGCCGCGCGCGCGGACGAACATCAGGTGATCCTACAGGACGAGGCTCTGGCGATCGTCGCCGCGTATAATATCCCGGTCATCGCCAGCCGCCATGTCATGACCCCCAGCGAAGCCGCCGCCGCCGCCGCGGAGCTGGGTTTCCCCGCAGTGGTCAAACTCTCCCACCAGGACATTCCGACCAACCAGTTCGCGGGCTCGGTGGTGCTGGACCTGCCAGACGCCACCGCGGTGCATGACGCCGCGCGGGCGCTTCTGCTCCGCCTCGCACAGCAGGGGGCCGATGTCTCCCAGGCCGGTTTCGTGGTGCAGCAGCAGGCGCCGCGCGGCACGCAACTGCGCATCAGGGTGAGCGACCATCCGGTTCTCGGCCCGGTTATCGGCTTTGGCCCCGGCGGCGGCGACCCGGATGATATCGCCAGCCTCGCGGCCGATCTGCCGCCGCTCAACCTCACCCTGGCGCATGCGCTCATCCGCCGCGCCGCCGTCGCCCCGGCCCTGGCGGCGCATCGCGGCGCGCCGGCGGCGGATGAGGAGGCCATTGCCGCCACGCTGGTGCGGGTCAGCCAGCTGATTATCGACACGCCTGAGATCCTCCTGCTCGACCTTGACCCCATCTTCGCGCATGAGCACGGCGCCATCGCCGCCAGCGCGCGTATTTTACTGCGCCCCGCCGGTGCCACGCGTCCGCCGTTGCTCATCTCCCCCTACCCCAGCGAGCTGAGCAGCCACTACACCGCCAAGGGCCAAACCTTTGTATTGCGCCCCATCCGCCCGGAGGATGCGGATGCCCACACCGCGATGCTCGCACGATTCTCGGCCGAAGACATGCGCTACCGGTTTTTCTCGGCCATGCGCACCCTGCCGGTGGAGCAGGTCACCCGTATGACGGATGTGGACTACAAGCGGGAAATGGCGATCATCGCCGTGCGCGAGACAACCCAGGAAACCGCCGGCGTTGCACGCCTCGTCTGCGACGACACCGATGGGAAATTCGCCGAATTCGCCGTGGTGGTGGAACCCGCCGCCAAGGGCATGGGGCTGGGCAGCGCGCTGATGCGCGCCATCATCGCCTGGGGGCGCACCCGCGGGGTTGAGGAGATCACCGGCCAGATACTGGCCGACAACGCGCCGATGCTGGCCTTCATCAAACACCTGGGCTTCACGATCGGGCATGTCCCTGGCGAGAGCGATATTGTGGAGGCGAGGTTACATCTGGAGCCGCAGCCGCTATAGCCGGGAAATCATCCCTGACAAGGAGCGCGCATGCGCCTGTTTCTCGCGATTTTTCTGCCCTGGCTGCAATTCTTCACCATCGGCCGCCCGTTTGCCGGCATCCTCTGCCTGCTGCTGCAACTCACGCTGATCGGCTGGATTCCCGCTGCTTTGTGGTCGGTCTATGCGCTCAGCCAATATAAAACCGGCGAGCAGATCAAACAGGCGATGCGCTGAAACCAGAGCCTGATTGGTTTAATACCAGTCAGCCTTAAGGCTGACTGGTATGCGCGCGGGGCTGGTGGGGCGGCCGCGCGCAAA
>NZ_JAQTZC010000053.1 GCF_028687955.1 Acidocella sp. | reverse complement strand
TAACACTGGCGCCAAAAGCTGATCGCTCTGTCTTTGCGCGAACCTCCGCGGGCCCGCGCCGCAATGTTTCATCTGCCTGACGGCCAGGCGGCTTTATTGCGCCCCGGCTCCCAGAACATGGCCGTTCACCGTCGTGCCATACTGCGAGAACGCGTTGTCGTGGAATTTCGCCCTCGTCGCGGCCACGCTGCCGGTAAAGCGCGGGTCCTGCGGACGGTCCTGGCTGTCGATATAGGCCGCCACATCCCATGCCTGCTGGGCGCTCAGCGTGCCGGCAAGGCCAAGCGGCATGTTGGCGTGGATGAAGTCCGCCGCATTGTTGATCGCACTCATGCCCGCACCCCAGTTGTAGGAATCCTGGCCCCAAACGGCGGGAAACACCACAGCCCCATGTGCCGCCGCCCCGGCGCCGTTCGCCCCGTGGCAGAGCGAGCAGTTCTGCGCATATACCACCTGGCCGCGCTGGTAGCTTGGCGCCTGCGCCGACTTCGCCAGCTTGGGGTAGCCGCCCCCCGCCATTTTGGCCCCTGTGGGCGCGTTGGTGGAAAGCCAGAACGAGTAGGACTCCAGCGCCACCATCACCTTGCTGTCCAGCGGCGGCGCCTTGCCGTTTTCGCTGAATCGGAAGCAGCCCTGCAGCCGTTGGCCAAAAGTATTCACCTTCTTGTTTTTGGACCGGTAGGCGGGATACGCAACATAGGCCGCCCACATAGGCGATGAATTGGCCAGGCGCCCGCCGTTCATGTGGCAGTTATCGCAACTCAGCGTATTGCCGGTGAACTGCGGCGCGTATTTTGGCGTGTTGCGGAAGATATTCTCCCCCAGCTTCACCGCGTCGCCAAACGGCCCGGTTGGCATTGCGGCCTCGTCCGGCGGCGAAAATGTTGCGGGAGCCGGTGTCTGCGCCCACGCCGCTCCGGTGGGGGGCACGAGCCACGCCGCCCCCAGCAGCGCCAGCGCCATTGCCTTGCGGGGGTTCAGTTTCATGGACCTCATGGCTGCGCTCCGTTAGCGGGGTTGGCGGGCAGGGCGGCATAATAGGCGGTAACGGCGGTAATCTGCGCCGGGGTGAGCCGGCGCGCCACCGCCGCCATCAATCCCATTGGCCCGGTTTTGCGTGTGCCTTCCCGCCAGCCGTTCAATTGCGCCGCCAGATACACCGCAGGCTGCCCCGCCAGGCGCGGAAACTGCGTGCCAACGCCCAGGCCGCCAGGGCCGTGGCAGGAATCACAGGAGGGAATGCCATCAGCCAACCCCGCCTGCCAGTCTCCCCGCTGCGCCAGCGCAGCGCCCGGGCCTGTGGGCAGGGCTGCGGGCAACGGCGCCGGCGCAACCGGCAGGGCCGCGTAATAATCGCTCAGCGCGCTCATTTGCGCGCCGGTCAGCGGGGCTGCCATCCCAGCCATGGTCGCGTTGCCGCGCTCTTTGCTTTTGAATGCCGCAAGCTGCGCCTGCAAATACGCCGCCGGCAGGCCCGCCAGCGCGGGAAACCCAGCAGCCTGGTTCCCCATGCCGTTGGTGCCGTGGCAGGCTGCGCATTGACTTGTCTGTGGCGGCGCCGCAGCACTCCTCTGTGGCCAGCCAAAGCCGGCAATCAGCGCAATCACGAGACCCCATAGAATACGGTACATGGCGTTTCCTGTCTTGTTATCCCGCGGGGGCCGGGCTCGGCGCGCTCCCCTTATAGGGTTTGAAGTCATAACGTTCGAAAATTGCCAGTGCGGCGGGCGAGTGGATGAACGCCAGCCACGCCTTGGCGGCATCCGGGTGCGCCGCACCTTTCACCATCGCTCCGGCATAAATCGCGGTCGTATTCAGGGCGGCGGCGATGGGAACATCGCTGATCGGATGCCCCGCCTGCTCCTGGAACACCGCCTCCGACTTCCAGGTGATCCCCGCATCCGCCAACCCCTGCATCAGAAACAGCGGCGTCTGCCGGTGGTGGATATGGGTGAGAATCGTTGTGCCGTTGGCAACGCCGGTCTCATAAACCTGCTTCTCCAGCGCTGCGCCTCCCGCCTTCACCAGCGAGGCCTGAATTTGCCGCGCGATGCCCTCAAACGCCGGGTTGGGCATCACCAGGCGCAGCCCCGGCCTGCCCAGATCCGCCAGCCCGGTGATATGCGCGGGGTTGCCCTTGGGCACCATGATCGTGAGATTATTGGTGACATAAGGCACCGCCGGGCCGGTGAGTTCGCCTGCCGCAATCAGCGCCTCAACCTTCTTCAACCCGGCGAAATAAGCATCCGGCCGTGCCGTGAATGTCATGTTGCCGGAGGTAAAGGTCCCTCCTGCTTTCATTGCCGTCACCAGCATTCCCGGTGGAATCGTCACATAAAAAATACGTCCCTTATACTGCGGGTTCTGCTGCTCAAACGCCGCCACCAGCGGCGCCATCGCAAAATAATAGTTCCCGCCGACATAAAGCACGAGTTTCGGATCTGAGAGATCACCATGGAAATCAGCCATCACATCAACTTCCGGCACGGTGAACTCAAAACCCTTGTTCACCGCGCCGTTATTCTCGCCATGCTGCCAGGGCGGAAAAATCTGCCCCTCATAGCGCGGCGGCTGCGCCTTGCCGTTCCAGCCGCTATCCGCCGGCGTACCGGCGGCAGGCTGGGCGCGTGCATTCCCAGTCGTTGCGGCCGCCATCGCCAACACGGCAACGGCCTGGAGACTCCTGGTCAACATGGATTTCTTCAAACGCATGAATCCGGTCTTTCCATAAAAGCAACGAATGAGAGTGCGGCAATAACATCACGCGGCGTAAGCAAATCCCGCTTTTTGCAACTCCGGCAGCGTCCCCACCACGCCAGGGCTCAGCACCACACCTTCGATGAGGTGGTTGGTAAGCTCCGCCGCCAGCGCGCCGTGCGAAAGATTGTCAGGATTCACGCCATTTTTCAGCAACCCGCCGGAAAACTCCCAGATCGCGTTATGGCAGCCGATAAACACCACCCCCCGGCGCTGCAACACTGTAATGCTGTTGTCGGCCGGAGAAAACGCGCCGGCAGGATTGTTGAAGTCCGACGCGCTAACCGATGCCGCAGCCGGAACATTGATCAGCGTATTCGTCGCGAACTTGCCCTTGGTCACATCCGACAGCTTGTATTTATCCCAGATCATTTCATCATAAAGCGCCAGATGCGCGGTGCCGTGCGTGGCGGAAACCGCGAGGAAATCCGGATGCTTCCATGACCATATCTGTGCGTTCAGCGAATTACGCATCAGGTTCAGCCAGGGGCTCTCAATCACGGTATTGTCCCACACCTGCTTGGGCCCGCCCCGGTAGGCGATCACCGCGTTCAGTGCCTCGCTGTCCCATTGGCTGGGCGAGGTGAGGATCATCGGCACGGTCTTGAAATCCCGGCGGCGGGGCAGCGCCGCCAGTTTCGCGGTCAGCGCCGCCAGCGTGGCGGCGGATTGCGGCTCCAGCGGCCCGGCGGGCGTATCGGCCGCCGCGGTTTGCATTGCCATCGCCGTAAGACCCGCCGTCCCAATGGAAAGCCCGATACCGCGCAGCAGACTGCGGCGGTTGGCGCCACCTTCGGCGGGATTGGTCTGATTCGAATCCTGCGACATGGAAAATTCCTCTTATGTTTTGGTGGAAAGCTTGGCGCGTACTCAGAAAAGATAACGCTATACTTATTGAATTTGCTGTACAATTAAATATCTTGATTAGAATGATCGGTTTTTTGGATAATTGCCTTGCGCGCCGCGGTATTGTTACGGAAATGCCATACAACGGCACGCATTCACACCTTGCTGGCAGCAAACCGGAGAGACAAAAAAATGGACTCGCAGACCGGACCTGACCTCTCCACCGCCGAAGCCGCTGCGCGGCTGCAACAATTTGGCCCGAACGCGGTGGCTGAAACCACGCAGAGCTGGCCATGGGCGCTGGCGGAAAAACTGTGGACGCCGCTGTCCTGGATGCTTGAGGCCACAATCCTTCTGGAACTCTTTCTCGGGCACGGCCCGCAGGCGCTCGTCATCGCGGTTTTGCTCATCTTCAACGCCCTTCTTGGCCTTAGCCAGGAGGCGCGCGCCAAGGGCGCGGTGGATGCCCTGCGGCAAAAACTCGCGGTCATAGCCTCGGTCCGGCGCGGTGGTGTGTGGATGCGCATTGATGCAGCCGGGCTGGTCCCCGGCGATCTGGTGAAGCTCGCCCTCGGCGCGGTGGTCCCGGCCGATGTCAGCATCACCGCCGGCACGGCCCTCATTGATCAATCAATGCTCACCGGCGAATCCCTGCCGGTTGAACGCAAAGCCGGAGATGCCGCCTACGCCGGCGCCATGGTCCGCCAGGGCGAGGCCACCGGGGTTGTCACCGCCACCGGCGCGCGCACCTATTTCGGTAAAACCGCCTCGCTGGTGCAGGATGCCCGCAGTGTCAGCGGTGAACAGCGCGCGGTGCTGGCCGTGGTGCGAGACCTGGCGCTCATCAACGGCGCCATCGTGCTGGCGATGCTGGTCTACGCGCATGAGATAGGCCGCAGCTTCGATGAATCAGTGCCCCTGCTGCTCACCGCGCTGCTGGCCTCCATCCCGGTGGCGCTGCCCTCCACCTTCACGCTTGCCGCCGCGCTCTCCGCGCGCACCCTGGTGCGCGGCGCGGTGCTGCCAACCCGGCTCGCCGCCATCAACGAGGCGGCGACGATGAGTCTGCTCTGTACAGATAAAACCGGCACGTTGACGAAAAACGCGCTCTCAATTCAGAACATCGCCTGTTTCGGCGGCGCCGATGAGGGCGCCGTGCTGGCCGCTGCCGCCGCCGCTTCCTCGGAGGGCGGCGATCCGGTCGATCAGGTCATCATCGATGCCGCCCGTACGCGCGGCGTGGCGGTGCCTCCGGCTGCCGCCTTCGCCCCGTTTGACCCCGCCCGCAAATACGCCCAGGCCAGCCTGCCGAACGGTGATCTGCTGCGCAAAGGCGCGCCCGGCGCTTTGCTCCCCGCGGGGCTGACCCCAGAGCAGGAAGCCGCGCGCCAGCGTCTCGCGCAAGCCGGATGCCGGATTTTGGCGGTCGCGCGCATCACCGGCAACACGGTGCAGCTGCTCGGCCTGCTCGGCCTCGCCGACCCGCCGCGTGATGATGCCGCGGGCCTCATCGCCTCCCTACGCGCGCTGGGGGTGCGTGTCGTCATGGTCACGGGCGACGCCCCCGAGACCGCCGCGGTCATCGCCCGCGCGGTGGGCATCACCGGCCAGGTCTGCAACTCAGAGACCCTGGAGACACTCAAAACCCCCGGTGATTTCAGTGTTTTTGCCGGCGTGTTCCCCGAGCAGAAATTCCGCCTGGTCAAGCTGTTCCAGAGCGGGGGCCACGTCGTCGGCATGTGCGGCGACGGCACCAACGATGCCCCGGCCCTGCGCCAGGCGCAAATGGGCATCGCGGTTTCAACCGCGACCGATGTAGCCAAGGCCGCCGCCGGTCTGGTGCTCACTTCGCCCGGGCTGGCAGGCATCCTCGGCGCCATTCGCGAGGGCCGCGCCGCCTTCCAACGCATCCGCACCTACACCCTCACCATGGTGGTGCGTAAAATCGCCTTTGCCGCCTATCTAGCGCTCGGTCTGGTCATCACCGGCCACGCGGTGCTCACCCCGCTGCTCATGGTGCTGCTTCTCATCGTGAACGACTTCCTCACCATGGCCATCACCACCGACCGCGCGTTGCCAAGCGCGCATCCCCGCCATTGGCGGATCGGGCGCATCATCTCCGAGGGCTGCCTCTACGGGCTGGCGACGCTGGGCTACGTCACCCTGATGCTGCTGGCCGGGCGCGCACTCTGGCATCTGCCGCTGCCGCAAATCCGCACGCTCTCGTTTCTCACCCTCATGCTGGCGGTGCAGGCCAGCGTCTATGTGGTGCGCGAGGAGCGCTGGTTCTGGTCCTCCACGCCTGGGCCGTGGCTGGCGGCGGCAACCGCCGTCATGGTTGGCTCCAGCCTCGCCGCCGTCGGCTGGGGCATCCTCATGGCGCCGCTCGGCCCGGTTGTATTGTCCGCGATCACCGCCAGCGCGCTGCTGTTCCTGTTCCTGCTCGATGTTTTAAAGCGTCTCGCAGGGCGGGTTTTGCATCGCCCGGTTGGAGAGGTGGCCTTTCCCTTGTTGCCCGGTGCATAAGGGCGCGTGACCGAGCCAACGCCCCCTCCTTACCGCGCCGCGATCATCGGCGGCGGCCCCGCCGGGCTGATGGCCGCCGAGACGCTGGCCCAGGCTGGTCTGGCCGTCACCGTGTTTGAGCGTATGCCAAGCCTCGGGCGTAAATTTTTGATGGCCGGGCGCGGCGGCCTCAACATCACCCATTCCGAGCCGCCGGAGCGCTTCCTCACCCGCTATGGCCCGGCGGCGGGCTGGATGTCTCCCCGCCTTGCCGCTTTCCCGCCCGAGGCGCTGCGCGCCTGGTGCGCCGGACTCGGCCAGCCGACTTTCGTGGGCAGCAGCGGCCGCGTGTTCCCCACGGCCATGAAAGCCAGTCCCCTGCTGCGCGCCTGGATCAAGCGGCTGGCGGCCCTGGGCGTCCAGCTTGTCACCCGCGCCAGTTGGACCGGCTGGGACGCCACCGGCGGCCTGCAATTTGCCGATGGCGCCACCGCTGCCGCCGATGCCGTGGTTCTCGCCCTGGGCGGCGCCTCCTGGCCCCGCCTGGGCGCCGATGGCGGCTGGACCGCGCTGCTGCCCGATGTCCACATCACGTCCTTGCGCCCGGCCAACTGCGGCTTCAGGGTGAATTGGTCGGAACATTTCTCCCACCGCTTCGCGGGCACCCCGCTCAAGCGCATCACCCTCTCCTGTGCCGGGCAGAGCATCCCCGGCGAGCTGATGCTCACCCGCGAGGGCATCGAGGGTGGCGCCGTTTATGCGCTCTCAGCCCCAGCGCGCGAGCTCATCGCCCGCGATGGCATGGCCGAACTGCGCCTTGATTTGCGCCCTGATCTCACCGCCGGGACCCTGGCCACCTGCCTGGCCGGCGGTGGCAGCGAATCCCTCACCAACATTCTGCGCAAGCGCGCCGGCCTCTCCCCGGCGGCCATCGGCCTGGTGCAGGAGGCCCGCCATGCCGGGGATGCAACACCCCTGGCCCCGCTCATCAAATCCCTGCCGCTGCGTTTAACCGCCCCCGCCGGTCTGGCGCGCGCCATTTCCACCGCCGGGGGCATCGCGCTGGGCGAGCTGGACGAAAACCTGATGCTCCGCCGCCGTCCCGGCGTGTTCGCGGCCGGGGAAATGCTGGATTGGGAGGCCCCAACCGGCGGCTACCTGCTGCAAGCCTGCCTCGCCACCGGCATTGCCGCCGCGCGCGGCGTGCTGGCATGGCGCGCCTGCGCCGCCGCCCCTTGAGTTAGCTTGCATCTGCGGCCACAAGCCCTGCATGGCTTCTCCTCCGCTGCTGCTCCTCACTGATATCCGTGTCTCTCTTGGCTCCGTCCCCCTGCTCGATGGCGCGGGGATCGGCGTCGGCGCCGGCGAGCGCATCTGCCTGGTCGGGCGCAACGGCTCGGGCAAATCCACCCTGCTCAAAATCGCCTCGGGCGAGATCGCCTTTGACGGCGGCACCCGCTTCCTGCAACCCGGCACCACCATGCGCTACTTGCCGCAGGAGCCCGATCTCTCCGCCTTCGCCAACACCATGGAATATGTCGAGGACGGCCTCGGCCCCAACGATGACCACTACCGCGCCAAATATCTGCTGGAGCAGCTTGGCCTCACCGGGCTGGAAAAACCCAAAAACCTCTCCGGCGGCGAGGCCCGCCGCGCCGCCCTAGCCCGTACCCTGGCCCCCAACCCTGATCTTCTGCTGCTGGATGAGCCCACAAACCATCTCGACCTCCCGGCCATCGAATGGCTGGAATCCGAGCTGAAAAGCCTCTCCGCCGGCATCGTCCTCATCAGCCATGACCGCCGGCTGCTGGAAAAACTCTCCCGTAGCATCGTCTGGCTGGACCGCGGCCAGACCCGCCGGCTTGACCGCGGCTTCGCCCATTTCGAGGCCTGGCGCGACGAAGTGCTGGAACAGGAGGAGCGCGATTTCCACAAGCTCGGCCGCCAGATCGCGCGTGAGGAAGATTGGCTGCGCTACGGCGTTACCGCCCGGCGCAAGCGCAACGTCAAGCGCGTCGCCGGGCTGGCGGCGCTGCGCCAGGCCAAGCGCGAATACAACAAGCAGGGCGAAGCCGCCAAAATGGGCGCCGCCGATGCCGCAACCTCCGGCAAGCTGGTGGTGGTGGCGGACAAGATCAACAAATCCTACGCCGACCGGCTGATCGTGAAGGACCTCACCCTGCGCGTGCTGCGCGGCGACCGGCTCGGCATCGTCGGCCCCAATGGCGCGGGCAAATCCACGCTGCTGAAACTCTTCCTCGGCCTGGAGCAACCCGATTCCGGCGAGCTGAAACTCGGCACCAACCTCAACGTCATCACCCTGGACCAGCAGCGCGCCGCGCTGGACCCGGCGGTGACCCTGGCCAGCACCCTCACCGGCGGCAAAAGCGACATGGTCCAGGTCGGCGAGCAGAGCCGCCACGTCATCGGCTACATGAAGGACTTCCTCTTCAAGCCCGAGCAGGCGCGCACCCCGGTCGGCACCCTCTCGGGCGGCGAGCGCGGGCGGCTTTTGCTGGCCGCCGCCCTGGCCAAACCCTCCAACCTGCTCATCCTGGACGAACCAACCAACGACCTCGACCTGGAAACCCTGGATTTGTTGCAGGAAATGCTGGGCGAATACCCCGGCACCATCCTGCTCGTCAGCCATGACCGTGATTTTCTGGACCGCGTCGCCACCTCAACCCTGGTGGCCGAGGGCGATGGCAAATGGGTCGAATACGCCGGCGGCTATTCTGACATGCTGGCCCAGCGCGGCCATGTTCTGACCGAGCCGGTAAAACAGAAAACCACCGCCCGCACCGCGGCGCTGGCGCCCACTAACGCGCCATCCCCACCGGCTGCGGGAAAAATGACCTTCAAGCAGCAACACGAGCTGAAAACGCTGACCGCCGAGATCGAAAAACTCCACACCACGGTGAAGAAGAACGAGGCCATCCTCGCCGAACCCGGCCTCTACAACAAGGACATCAAGAAATTCAAAGCCGCCTCCAACGCCCTCACTGAGGCGCAGGAGCGCCTGGCGACGGCTGAGGAACGCTGGTTGGAGCTGGAAGTTCTGCGCGAGGCGGGTTAACCCGCCTCGGCCTATTGCGCCGCTGTCGGATCGGTCTGCGGGCGCGGGTTAAAATCCGCCGGAATGTGGTTGACGATGCCTTTGGCAATATCCACCGGCACAATGCCGATCACCTTGCAGCCCTGGTTGTTGTCGGGCGGTATCGCCGTTGCATCGGGCGTAATCGCGTAAGCAGCGGGCAGGGGGCTTGCCTTGCCTTCCAGCCGCGCCGGGTCAAAGGCTGAGAGCAGATCGCCCACCCCTGGGGTCTTGTCATCCGCCGGGCCCAGATACGCCTGCTTGAACATGCTAAGCCCCGCAGCGCGCGCCTGCGCCTCATCGGGCAGATCCGCCAGCGGCGGGAGATGATAGAGCATGTCGATGAATTTGATCACGCTGGCCTGATTCCCGGTCTCATGGCTGACCACATGCACGCGCGCATAGGGGCTGATGAGAATGAGCGGAATGCGCGGGCCAGGCGAGAGCGGCAGACCCTGCGGGCCGTATTCCACGAAATGCGGCGGCATATGGTCGTAATCCCCGGCTGATTCATCATAGGTGATGATAATGGCCGATTGCGCCCAGTATTTGCTCCGCGCGATGGCATTCACCTCGCGCGCCACCTGCGCCTCGGAAATCGCTGAATCCGAGTAACCCGGATGGTCGTCATCGCCCTGGAAATTATGCTGCACCGCCGGATCATTCAGCGCGGGCCTCATGCCTTCGATATTCTGGAACCCCCCGCGCAGATAATACACGCCCCCGGTGGGTGAAAGCTTGTCCGCGCTGATCGCGTTGAAGAAATCGCCAAGCCCGTGCAGATGCGCGGTCATCTCCGGGTTGTTGGCGACATAGCCGAAATACTGCGGCCCGTTGTGGTGGCCGATATACCCGTCATGCGCCGCCTCATTCGGCTCCGCGTCATAGCCCTCCTCGTACCAGCCCCATGGCACGGCGTTGACCTTGCTGGCGGCGAGGGCGGGAATATCCTGGCGCACATCGGCGAGGTCAGTGGCGGGGTTTTTATCCGCCGCCGTCACCTTCTGCGCGGTATCCCCGGTCATGCTCAGCGGCAGCGAAGCGTAGGTCTGGTTCAGCGCCGGGATCACGGCATGTTTCGCGCCATCCTGCGGGTTTTGCGGCATGCCGCTGGTATCCCCCGCGCCGCCCGTGCCCCAAACCGGGTCATTATCGGTGATCACGGGTTCTCCCTGGTCCTTGAGCAGCCCCTTGGCGCCGTCGGCCTCATCGGGGTGCTTCACCCATTGCGTCTCGCCGGTCTGCCCCGCGATCATCACAATCGCGTTCGGAGCGGAGGGCCCCATGGTATGCTGGAAGATATTGTCGAACAGCACGAAGCGGCTGGCGTAATTCCACAGATAAGGAACAGTGTCGCAATTCTCGTAGGCCATCGTCAGCTCGCCCATCTGCTTAGCCATCAGCGAGGGCACGCTCTGCCCGTGCGGTATGTATTTCTTCTCTTCATCCAGCGCGTAATGGTCCATCTTCGCAACGCCGTTCACCACATCCATCTTATGCGCCATGATGACATACGAATGGTCCACGTCATCAAGGTCGGCGGCATATTGCGCCGGGCCGATGCGGAAGGGCGAGATCGTGCCCATGCTGCCGTCCACATTCTCAATCGGCTGGACAAAACCGGGCGTCTCGTCCGCCGGCTGCGTGAACAGCCCGTTGGCGCCCGGGAACGTGCCGAAATAGGAATCGAACGAGCGATTTTCCTGAAAGATCACGAACACATATTTCACATGCTTGCGCAGCAGGGCGATCTCCTGCGCCTGGCTCATCGCCGGCTCGCGCGTCACCATCTGCGCGCGCACGGCCGCCGGCCCGCCGGGCTGCGGTGTCAGCACATCGCCATAAGCCAGCGGCGCTTGTAGCAGCGAGGACACCGCCGCCAACGCCGTGACACGTTGCAAAACTTGCTTAAAGGCCATGGGTATTTTCCTTTTTGGTGTGTGCTGCCAGTGCCGCGGCGCGGATGAAATGGCCGTCAAGATTATCGGGCAGGATGAGATCATCGCGCCCCACGCTGGCCCGCAGGGCCCTCAGCACAGATCTGCGCGCGGTTATCGCATCGCACCGCCCGTCCCGGTAGGCGTCGTGCATCTCGCCATTTTCCTGAAACACGAATTCCCGCAGCGGAATCTTGTGCGCGGTGAAATACGCCTGCAGATTATATTGCGCGCGCGAGCCTGCCTTTACGCAAATCTCCGCATTCGCCAGCCCCGCGGCATCGCGCGCTTTTGAGCCCGCCGGAACCATGATCGCCTGATTGTCGTCATAGGGCACGCTTGCGCCGTGGCGGGCGGCGGGAATATCTCCCACATGCGCCGCCGCCGGGGCGCCAATGAGCACAAGCATGCAAAACAAGACATACCGCATACCCGCTTCCTAGCTGCCGCTCCACCGCGCGGCGAGGGGGGCAGGATGACCGTTTCATGGCATTTGCGCCCGGCCGCGGTTACTTCTCGTGGTAAGGGTTGTCCGTCCCGCGCAGCATGATGCGGATCGGCACGCCTGGCATCTCGAACGCCTCACGCAACGAGTTCACCAGATAGCGCATGTAGGTATCGGGCACCATCTCGGCGCGTGTGCCAAACAGTGCAAACGTCGGCGGCCGGGCCTTCACCTGCGTGATATAGCGCAGCTTCAGCCGCCGTCCTTCCACCATCGGCGGCGGAAAACGCTCCAGCGCATGTTCAAACCAGCGGTTCAGCGCGCTGGTGGGCACGCGCGTGTTCCATTTCTCATAGGTCTCGCGGATGGCGGGGAACAGCTTGCCCACCCCCTCGCCGGTCTCGGCGGACAAAGGCACCAGCGTGATGCCCTTCATCTGCGAGAGCGAAATCGAAATCCGGTCAATCGCCGCCTGCTTCGCCTTCGCGCGGTCTTCAACCGCGTCCCATTTGGTAAGCGCGATCACGCAGGCGCGTCCCTCGCGCTCAATCAGCCGCGCGATGTGCAAATCCTGTTCCTGCACGCCCTGCACGGCATCCACCGCCAGAACCACCATCTCGGCCCGCTTCAGCGCCTCAATGGATGACGAGGTGGACATCCGCTCCAGCCCCTCGTCTACCTTTGCCCGCTTGCGCAGCCCGGCGGTGTCCACAAGCCGGTATAACTTCCCATCCGGCCCGGTCAGGTCCACCGCCACCGCGTCGCGCGTCAGCCCCGGCTCCGGCCCGGTAATCATCCGCTGTTCCCCCAGCAGATGGTTCAGCAATGTCGATTTTCCGGCGTTCGGCCGCCCGACGATGGCGAAATGCAGCGGCAGAGTCTCCGCATCCTCCGCGCCCTCTTCCGGCGGCGGCGGCAGCAGGTCCGCGATATCGCGCATCAAATCATAAACGCCCTCGTTATGCTCGGCGGAAATCCCCACCGGCTCGCCCAGGCCCAACTCGTAGGCTTCCATGGTGGCCGCCGCCCCGCCCCGCCCCTCGGCCTTGTTAGCCACCACCAGAACCTTCTTGCCCGTGCGGCGCAGCCAGGAGGCAAAATGCTTATCCTCAGGCAGCAGCCCGGCGCGCGCGTCGAACACAAAAAGCACCAGATCCGCCTCATCCACCGCGCGGCTGGTGGAGGCGCGCATACGCCCTGACAGCGTGTCGGGTGCGGCTTCTTCCAGCCCGGCGGTGTCCACCAGCAGCACCTTTGTGCCCGCCAGCGTCGTCTCGGCCTCCTTGCGGTCGCGCGTCACCCCCGGCGTATCGGCGACCAGCGCGAGTCTGGACCCCACCAAACGATTAAACAGGGTCGATTTTCCGACATTCGGCCGGCCGGTGATGACAACGCGCGGGGTCATGACAGCTTCAGCCGTAGGCTGTGAGTTTGGCGTCACGCGTGAGCTGCAGCAGCAGCCCGCCCGCGGCAATCGGCGCCATATCCGCGGGGCCTGCTAGCTTGGCGGTGGATTTGATAACCCCCGCCACCGGATCGACCAGCGCGATCTCGCCTCGGCTGCTGGTGAGCACCAGCGTACCGTTCACCAGCACCGGCCCGGCCCAGAGCACTGGGTTTGTTTTCTTTTTCATGTTGCCGAACGCCGGCATCGGCAAAGACCAGCTGACCAGCCCGTCATCGGCATGGATGGCTGTGAGCGTCTGCGTGCTGTCCAGCAAAAAGGCGAAGCCCCCGGCCAGGCAGAACGGCTGCGAGCCGCTGGCGCTATGCGTCCACACCTTGGCGCCCGAATGCAGGTCCACCGCCATGGCGGTATTGCCCAGGCCCAGCGCATACACCACCCCGCCCGAGATCACCGGCGGCGCCACGATATCGGAGAAGTCGAGCGAGCTGGTCTGGCCGGAGGCGGCGGCGAGGCTCTGCTCCCATAGCGTCGTGCCCGAATTCGCATCCAGCGCCGCCAGCATGCCGGAGGCGAACCCGGCGACAACAATGCCATCGGCAAAGGCCGGGGCACCGGATACGGCAACAGCGGGGCCGGTGTTTTGCAGCACCTGGCCGGTGAAGCGCCAGCCCGGCTCGCCGGTCGCGGCATCGAAGGTGAGCAGCAGGTCGTTCTGGGTGATCAGCGCCACCAGCCCACCCGCGATCATCGGCGCAGTCCGGGTGGGAAAATCCAGAGCCTGCCGCCAGAGAATTTTGCCTGAGCCGGCATCCAGCGCGAGCAACTCGCCATAGCCTGTGGTGGCGTAGATCCGCCCCTGGTCATAGCCGATGCCACCGCCGATATTGGGCTCGTTGGAGTGCTTCGGCCGTGTCACGGTGTGCCACACCCTCGCGCCGTCCGCGGCGGAGAAGGCGCTCACCGCGGCGGCGGCGTCCATGCTGAAAACCTGGCCATTGGCAAGGAGGGGGCTGGCTTGCAACGGCTGGCGGAACCCACCACCCTGGCCGGCCGAGGCCACCCAATGCCGGTTGAGCCCAAGCGGCCCCGCGGCATTGCCCGGCGCATGCGCGGCATTGCCCAGCACCTGAGGCCAGTCCGCCAGCGCCACGGCGGGCGGCAGGCTCACCGGCGGCGCATTGGTGCTCACATTCAGCGCCCCGGTATCGGGCAGCACAGGTATCTGCGTCCCGATAATCGCCACCTTTGGCTCGGAGCAGGCGGTGGCCAGCAGGCCAAGCGAGAGGGTAAGGGCCGTACGACGTCGCATCATGATTTTTGTCATCCGTTCAACTTTGCGAGCAAGCCTTCGGCGCGGTTGCGCACGCCGTCCGGGGAACCGGGATCGGCCGCGATTTGCAAGAGCAGGGCCTTTGCCAGATCGCTTTTGCCTTCATGCAGATAAACCAGCGCCTGCGTTTCGCGCGCCAGCCCATGGTAGGCGTTCGTGTCGGTGGTCAGTGGCTTCAGCCGGGCGAGCACCTCGTCATCCGGCGCGCTGCCCAGCGCGTGCTGCGCCCATAACAAATTGGCGAGGCCGCGCAGCAGCGGGTCGGCGCTGGTGTCATCGGCCACGTTGTTCCACAGGCCCTCGGCCTGCGTGGTTTCTCCGGCGCCGGCATAAAGCGCCGCGGCGCGCAAATCAGCCAGCGTGCGGTAGCCTTCCGGCGCACCGGCCGCGAAGTTGGTCAGGGCTTTCGCCCCCGTGAGCGCCGCGGCGCCGCTCAGGCCCGTCCCGGCGGCATCCAGCGGCTGGGTCAGGGCCAGATACGCAGTGGCGGCCTTCTCGTTCTGCTTCTGCTGATACCAGGCATGAAACTGCTGCCAGCCCACCCCCGCCAGCACAGCCAGCATCGCGAGCAGCAGGAGCCCGCCATAGCGCTTGGCGAGCACCACCGCGCGCTCATTGCGCAGATCCTCTGAAACCTCGTCAAAAATATCAAACACGCGCCCGACCCTACCGTTCAGCCCGGACCGTCTTAGCCGGGCAGCGCCCGCTATACAACGAAGCGCCGTAACCGCGCCATGGTGCGCTCATGGCCGATCAGCGGCAGAAGCCCGGCCATTTCCGGCCCCTGGTCCTCGCCGGTGAGCGCCAGCCGCAGCGGATGATACAGCGCCCGCCCCGCCGCTCCGGTCGCGGTGGCAATTGCCGCGGTCCAGGCTTTCCATGAATCCGGCCCCAGCGGGGCAGGGGGCAGCGTCTCCAGCGCGGCCTTCAGCACCGCCTCGCTGTCCTTAATCTCGCGCGGCAGAAAATCCCCATGCACCACTTCCCACCACCGCCGCGCCTCGCTCAACATGTCGAGATTGCCGCGAATGACATGCCAGAAATCCTCCCCAGCCCCTTCCGGCAGGCGGGCTTTCACATCCTCAAAGCTGAGCGCGTGCAGCAGCTTGCGGTTCAGCGTCAGCAGCTGCCGCGCATCAAAGCGCGGCGGCGAACGGCCGAAATCAGCAATGTTGAACGCCGCGATCAGCTCGTCCATCCCCAGTGGCGCGGCATCCTTATTGGTGCCCAGCCGCGCCAGATACGCCGTAATCGCCCCCGGCTCCACGCCATCCGCCCGCAGGCTGCGCAGCGAGATACTGCCGATCCGCTTGGAGAGCTTCTCCCCATCCCCGCCTGAGATCAGCGGCAGATGCGCGAAACGCGGCAGCGGCCCCTTGCTCACCGCCTGAAACAAATCAATCTGCACGGCGGTGTTGGAAACATGGTCCTCACCCCGGATAATATGCGTAATCCGCATATCCGCGTCATCCACCACCGAGGTGAACGTATACAGCGGCGTCCCATCC
>NZ_JAQTZC010000052.1 GCF_028687955.1 Acidocella sp. | reverse complement strand
GGGCGCAGGCCGCGCGCGCGGATGGCGGCGCCGATTTTGAAGGATTCGCCATAATGAAAGAACTGCGTGGCGTAGGCGGCGCGCAGAGTCATCTCAGGGTCCCAGATATGGGTGGCCTCCGAGCCGCTGCCATTGAATTCGATGATCTGGAAATTACGCCCCTCGCGCAGGGCCTCCAGCGATTCGTAGCGCAGGTCCAGGCGGGAGAAATAGACCTCGTGCATATCCTTGACGATTTCGTCGATCCGCGCGGCCAGGGCGGGGGTGACGATGTCCAGACCGTCCTTGAAGGTGGAGCCGCGGCAGTGATTGCCGACAAAAACCAGACGCACGCTCTCGCCCTCCGCCGGAATGTGGTCCGCCTTGGCGCCAAGCTGGGGTAGCAGCAGGTTGGAAACCGCATTCAGGCGCTGATCAGCCGCGATGAGCTGGCGCACGTTGCATTTGCCGTCGCCGGTGACGGCGGGGGGGAATTTGAGGGTTACGGAGGTGATGCGCCCGGCCGCCTCGCCGGGGTGGCGGATGTAGAAGATCCCGGCTTCGCCCTCATAGGTGATGAGCGCCTGCAATTGCAGGGCGGTGGCGCGGGGGAAGGCGGCCAAATAGGCGGAAAGCTGGGCCTCGTCCTTCATCACGCGCACGCCCACGCCGTTGCAGCTCATGTCCGGCTTGGCGACGACGGGAAAGGCCAGACCCGCGCGCGCCATGGCGGCCAGGGCCAGGGTGAGGTCGTTGCCATCGTTATGGCCGGAGGTGGTGAGCGGCGCGTAAGGGGCGATCCATTGCCGCGCCAGGGGGCCGGCCAGGCCGAGGATCTCGTTTTTGGATTCGCCGCAGATGCCACCGGCATTGATGCGCGGGTTGGCCAGGGTGGGCAGGGTGAGACTGCCGTAACGGAGGGATTTGAGAACCCAGAAGACGGCGACCGGGGCATAGAACAGCCAGCCGGGCCAGAATTCAAAAAACGAAACCGGGCTTTTGCGCCGGGCGGCGGCGTGCACGGCGGGGGCATTCAGAGATACGGGCAGCGATGTTACGCTCATGGCGTTATCCCCTTATTATTATAAAGACGCGTGACAACGCGGCCGACAACCACCAGCACGATGAGGAATACGCCGAGACCCGCCCAGCGCCAAGCGCCAAGATAGCGCATCATCACCAGCCCGAGCTTGAGGCTGACGAAAAATAACCCGGAGGTCCAGATGAGAGTGGCGCCGATGGCCGCCAGGGTGAACTTGCCCAGATGCGCGCGCAGAAACCCCAGGGTGGTGTAAGTGGGCAGGCGCAGCCCGGGCACAAACCGGCTGACCAGCACCACATAAAAAATGCGCGGGCGCACCCATTCGCGCCCCAGCTCCCGCCGGGCGCTGGGGATGAGCCGTTTGGCCCAGGGGTGCGTGGCGGAGAGCCAACCCAGGCCGTAAAGCCCGAGGTCTCCCAGCACGATGCCGGTGTAGAGGGAGGCCAGCGCCAGGGGCAGCGACAGCGCGCCGGAGGCAACCTGCATGGCGGCCAGCAGGGTGGCCGCATCCTCCAGGATAAAGGTGCCGCCTACGATAATCGCGGCCTGCAGAGGCTTGGCTCCGGCTTCAACGGCCAGCAGGTTCACAAATTCGGTGACGATCATGAAGGCTCACATAGAGCCAGCTGGGAAAATGCTCAAATCCTGCCCTCGGGGGGCTTTAGGTGCCATCCCTGGTGGCGGTGGTTTCCATCGCCAGATGGTCCTCCGGGGGGGCGATGATGTGGCAGGAATTGCCGCGCGCGGCCATAACGTCGCAGGCTTGATGCGCGGCGGCGAGGCTCAGCCCGGCGACCTGCGCGTTCCACAGGGTTTTGCCGTGCCGTTCCACCCGGGCGATGCGGGCAAAGCCGGCGCCGCTGATGTCGCGCGCGGCAATCGCCTCGAAACGGGCCTTGCTGATGCGCGAGAACAGGCCAAGCTGGGCAACCCAGCTGCCGGTGGCCGGCTTGCGGAGCCGGCTGGCCAAATGAACATCACGCGGGTGGTTGAGCGGAGTGTGCGGGCGCGGCGCCGCGGCCAGGCGGCGCAGCTGCGGAGCGGGGCGGGGCTGGGCGCGGGCAATCTGCGTGGCGGTGACGGGGACATGGCCGCCGAAGCCGTTATCGAGCAGGGCGGTCATCTGCTGATAGCTGGCGCCCCAGGATGGCTCGTGCAGCTCCACGCCGATGAGCACGCGGCCATCGCGCTTGGCGCTGGTGACGAGGTTGTGGCGCGCCAGATCGGTGTAGCCGGTCTTCATGCCGGTGGCGCCGGCATAGGATTTCAGCATCTGATTGTTGCTGTAGACCGGGTGGCCGCGGAAGTTGAATTCCTGCACCTCGAAGAAAGGCTGATCCTCGGGGTAGTTGGTAACAATGTCGCGCGCGAGGATGGCAAGGTCGCGCGCGGTGGTGACCTGGCCCGGATTAGGCAGGCCGGAGGCGTTATAGAACTGGGTCTGCGCCATGCCGAGCGCATGCGCGCGCTGGGTCATCAACGCGGCGCATCTCGCCTCGGAACCGCCGCCGAGATACTCGCCAAGGGCGGTTGCCGCATCGTTGGCGGACATGGTGGTCATGGCCAAAATGGCGCTATGCACGGAAATGGTGCTGCCCGGCTGCAGGCCGAGCTTCACCGGCTCGACACTGGCGGCATGAAAGGAAACAGGGATCCGGGTATCCAGGGTCATGCGGCCATCGTGCAGGGCCTGGAAAGCGAGATCGAGCGTCATCAGTTTGGTCAGGCTGGCGGGGTAACGCGGAATATCGGCGCCGTTAGCGGCGAGCACCTGGCCGGAGGCGGCATCAATGACGATGCTGCTCACGCCTGGCGATGTGGGGCCGAAGTTGACCGTGGCGGCATCCGCCGCCCGGACATAGGCCGGGTGGTAGATGTGGCGCTCGTAATGTTCCGTGCTCGCCCGGGCGGGGGCTGCGCCCGCGCAGACAGCAAGACAAAACCCAGCAACCACCAGGGATTTCTTCAAGGAAACAGCCTTCCAAGCCTGCATGAACGGCACCCCAACATTAAACCAGGCCAATGTAGGCGCTTCCGGCGTGTGATGTCCAGCCGGAAACGCGCCAAAAAACCGCGAAAGAACCGAAAAGCCAATGGGTTAATGCAGGCTGTTGAGACCCGCCCCAGGCGGAGGACGAATTCGGCACGGGCGAGATCAAATGTCAGCGCAATGACAGTTTTTGTGCGACGCACAAAAACTTGTTGACGGGGCTGAAACGGTATTCTATAACGCTTTTGCTGCACTGCGGTAAATGCCGTACACGCTCGCCGGGTTGGGGCCGTGCAGCCTCTGAATTTAGTCCTAACTGGAGATTGCGTATTATGAGCAGCACGAAAACCAAAGTGGCGCCGGCCACCACCATCGAGCAGACCGCTGAAGCCGCCACCAAGGGCTTCGACAACACCATTGCCGCCGTGAAGGAAGGCATTGAAAAAGCCACCAAGGGCCTTGAGACATCGCAGGCCAAACTGAAGGAAGGCGTAGAAAAAGCCGTGAAGAAGAGTGAAGAAATTCTTGCGTTCAACCAAGGCAATCTGGAAGCCGCGATGAAAGCCGGCCAGATCTATGCCGCCGGTTTCCAGGACATCTCCAAGCAGTTCGCTGCTTCGAGCAAGGCTTCGATCGAAGAGACCGTTGCCTTCACCAAGACTCTGATGGGCGTTAAGTCCGTTAAGGAAGCGGTTGACCTGCAGACCGGTTTCGCGAAGGCTTCCATCGAGAAGGCTGTCACCGAGAGCAGCAAGTTGACCGATGCGACCGTGAAGCTCGCCGAGCAGACGATCGCCCCGCTGACCGCCCGCGTCGCCCTCGCCGTCGAGACCTTCGGCAAGGCCAACTAAGCTTTCCCAGTGTTTACGGGCCTGGCGCGGCTTCTGGCCACGCGTTGGAAAAAGACCGGCCCCGGATAGGGCCGGTCTTTTTTTGTTTTCAGGGTTTGTTCGTGGGATGGTTCATTGTGGCTCATCACCGGCGGGCAGCGCGCAAAGCCAGGTTTTTCGTCCCGCGCGCTATTTTCATTCTTTCCTACCCTGCAAAGCATTCGATATGCGCTTACTTAAGCTGATGTCTGTTATAGTGGGGTCATGCATAGTGGGATCATGGCGCGTCAGGGTGAAATTCAGCCATAGGCAAAACGGGGTAGATGTTTCAGGATGCCGGATATGAGCGACAACGACAAGCGCAAAGGTAGCGAGGGGCCGAATACCGGCGTGGTGGTGAAGCCGCGGCCCAAGACCCGCAAGCCGACGATGTATAAGGTGCTGATGCTCAATGACGACTACACGCCGATGGAGTTCGTCGTGCATGTGCTGGAGCGGTTCTTCCAGAAGTCGCGCGACCAGGCGACGCAGATCATGCTGCATGTGCATCGCCGGGGTGTTGGCGTGTGCGGCGTGTATACATATGAGGTGGCCGAGACCAAGGTAACGCAGGTGATGGATCTGGCCCGCCAGAACCAGCATCCGCTGCAATGCACGATTGAGAAAGAATGACCCTGTATTCTGACGCACAATCACTATGTGTATCGAGACTGGACCGGCGCCGGGGTGCCGGGGACAGCATAAAAATGCCGGCCGGGCGGGCATATCAGACGCCTGGAAATAGGAGCGCCGGAGATCGGCGTGAAGGAACGGTTTAGATCCATGCTCTCTCGCAATCTTGAACAAACATTGCACCGCGCTCTCTCACTCGCGGCTGACCGCAAGCATGAATACGCGACCCTGGAGCATTTGCTGCTCGGGCTGGTGGAAGATGCCGATGCGCTCACGGTGCTGCGGGCCTGCGGCGTGGATATCGAAAAAATAAAGAAAGACCTCACCGGGTTTCTGGACAAGGACTTGGCCGGGCTGGCGACCGAGCGCGCCGGAGACCCCAAGCCGACCGCCGGGTTTCAGCGCGTGGTGCAACGCGCCGCCATTCATGTGCAGTCCTCGGGGCGCGATGAGGTGACCGGGGCGAATGTACTGGTCGCGCTGTTCTCGGAGCGCGAAAGCCATGCGGTGTACTTCCTGCAGTTGCAGGACATGACGCGCCTCGACGCGGTGAACTTCATCTCGCACGGCATCGCCAAATCGCCCGGAAAATCCGCCCCGCGCACGCCCACCGGCGCGCAGGACCAGCCCGAGGCCGAGCGCGAGGAAAAAGCCCCGCCCAAACGCGGGCAGGACGCGCTTTCCACCTATTGCGTCAACCTGAACAAAAAGGCGCTGGCCGGGAAGATCGACCCGCTGATCGGGCGCGAGCATGAGATTGAGCGCACGATCCAAATTCTCTGCCGCCGCACCAAGAACAACCCGCTTTATGTGGGCGACCCGGGCGTGGGCAAGACCGCCATCGCCGAGGGGCTGGCCAAGCGCATCACCGATAGCGATGTGCCCGAGGTGCTGCTCAACTGCACAATCTACGCGCTGGATATGGGGGCGCTGCTGGCCGGGACACGCTACCGCGGTGATTTTGAGGAGAGGCTGAAGGCCGTGGTCACCGAGATGGAGAGCACGCCAGGCGCGATTCTGTTCATCGACGAGATCCATACGGTGATCGGCGCCGGGGCGACCTCCGGCGGGGCGATGGATGCCTCCAACCTGCTCAAACCCGCGCTGGCCCAGGGCACGCTGCGCTGCATCGGCTCGACCACTTATAAGGAGTTCCGCAACTACTTCGAGAAGGACCGCGCCCTGGTGCGGCGCTTCCAGAAAATCGACGTAAATGAGCCTTCGGTCGAGGATGCGGTGAAGATCCTGCGCGGGCTGAAGACCACTTATGAGAAGCACCACAAGGTGCGCTACACCGATGACGCGATTCGCGCCGCGGTGGAGCTTTCGGCCAAGTACATCAACGACCGCAAGTTGCCTGACAAGGCGATCGACGTGATCGACGAAGCCGGGGCGGCGCGGATGCTTCAGCCGGAGAACAAGCGCCGCAAGACCGTGACGCTGAAGGACGTCGAAGACATGGTCTCGAAAATCGCGCGGATTCCGGCAAAATCCGTCTCGGCTGACGACAAGGAGGTGTTGCGCACGCTGGAGCGCGACCTGAAGAACATGGTGTTTGGCCAAAATGCCGCCATCGAGGCGCTTTCCGCCGCGATCAAGCTCTCGCGCGCCGGGTTGCGCGACGCGGAGAAGCCGATTGGCAATTACCTGTTCTCCGGCCCGACCGGCGTGGGCAAGACCGAGGTGGCGCGCCAGCTGGCGGCGACTTTGGGGATCGAGATCACGCGGTTCGATATGTCGGAATACATGGAGCGGCATTCGGTCTCGCGGCTGATCGGCGCGCCGCCCGGCTATGTCGGGTTTGACCAGGGCGGGCTGCTGACCGACGCCATCGACCAGCATCCACACTGCGTGCTGCTGCTCGACGAGATCGAGAAGGCGCACCCGGATCTGTTCAACATCTTGTTGCAGATCATGGATCATGGGAAGCTGACCGACCATAACGGCAAGAAGATCGACTTCCGCAACGTCATCCTGATCATGACCACCAATGCAGGGGCGGCGGATATGGCCAAGGCCGGCATCGGCTTTGGCCGCGCCGTCCGCCAGGGCGAGGATGAGGATGCGATCAAGCGCATGTTCACTCCGGAATTCCGCAACCGGCTGGATGCGGTGATTCCCTTTGCGCCACTGACACCAGAGATCGTCGGCCGCGTGGTGGAGAAGTTCGTGATGCAGCTGGAAGCGCAGCTTGCGGACCGCAATGTGACCATCGAGCTGTCCTCCGCCGCCAAGGAGTTTTTGGCCGAGCGCGGCTACGAGCCGCTGTATGGCGCAAGGCCGCTGGCCCGCGTTATCCAGGAGCTGATCAAGAAGCCGCTGGCCGAGGAGCTGCTGTTCGGCAAGCTGGTGAAGGGGGGCGCGGTGAAGGTGACGCTGAAGGACGGCAAGCTGGCCTTCGACGTGGCGGAAGCCGCCCTGCCCGCCCTGCCCAAGCCGGAGGCCGATGGCGACGATCCGGCGGGCGAAAAGCAACCAGAGGAGGCACATTAAACCGGATGACACGAGATGGAATCACCATGCGATTCCGTCTCATGTCTGAAACCGGCTCTAAAACACGCCCCTCCCCCACTCAAACGGCGCCTCAGGCACGATGCTGTTGCGCCAACTTGCGTAGAATTTGTTTCTGGATTTTCCCGGTGGATGTCTTGGGTAATTCGGCGAACATATATTTCTTTGGAATTTTGAACCCGGCCAGATGCTCGCGGCAATAGGCGCTCAGCTCTTCGGGCGTCACGCTGGCGCCGTCCTTCAGCGTGACCACCGCCATCGGCACCTCACCCCATTTTTCGTCAGGCGCCGCCACCACAGCGGCTTCCCGCACAGCCGGATGCCGGTAGAGCACGTCTTCCACCTCCAATGATGAGATGTTCTCCCCGCCGGAGATGATAATATCTTTCGAGCGGTCCTTTATCTCGACATATCCATCTGGGTGCAGCACGCCAAGATCGCCGGTCAGGAACCAGCCATTACGAAAAACCTCTTCCGTGGCCTTGGTATTTTTCAAATACCCCTTCATCACCACATTGCCCCGGAACGCAAGCTCACCTAAGGTGTGGCCATCGGCTGGCACAGGCTCTCCCTGCGGGTCAAGGATGCTGAGATCCTCCTGCGTGATCCCCGGCACCCCCTGGCGCGCCATCAGCCTAGCCCGCGTGGCAACATCCAGCGCCGGCCAGCCGGGTTGAATTTCACAGGTGGCGGAGGGACCATAAACCTCGGTCAGCCCGTAAACATGCTGCACCCGAAAGCCCAGGCGCTCCATCCCCTCGATGATCGCGCTCGGTGGCGCTGCGCCCCCGGTGACAAGCAGAACCTCACGCGCCAGGGGTTTACGCAGCCCGGCGGGCGCGTTGATGAGCATGCCCAGCACAATCGGCGCACCGCACATATGCGTCACCTCATGCCGCTCGATATGTTCAAAAATCGCGCCGGCCTCCACCTTGCGCAGGCATACATGCGTGGCCCCCAGCGCGGTCACGGCCCATGTAAACGTCCAGCCGGAGCAATGGAACATCGGCAGCGTCCACAAATACCGGCTCTGTGGCGTCAGCCCAATGGTCAACGCCACGCCAAGCGCCCCCAGATACGCGCCGCGATGCGAGTACACCACGCCTTTCGGGTTGCCTGTCGTGCCCGATGTGTAATTGACCGCAATCGCCTTCCACTCGTCCTCGGGTCCGCTCCAGGCGGCCGGCTCGTGCGGGGCCATCCAGTCCTCGTATTCCGGCGCGCCCAGCGTTAACCCGGCGGGGGCCGCTTCATCCGCAATCTCCACCAGCGCCACCTCACGGCCCAGCATATCCAGCGCGGCGCGCGCCTTGGGGGCCCATTCACGGTCCACCAGAAACAATTTTGCCGCCGCATGTTCAAGGATGAAGGCAATAGTGGCCGCATCCAGCAGCGTATTGACCATGCACAGCACCGCCCCCGCGAGCGGCACCGCATAATGCGCCTCCAGCGCCGCGGGGCCATTGGGCGCCAGCACGGCCACACATTCTCCTGGCCGCACGCCAACGGCCTTTATAGCACTGGCAACCTTGCGGATGCGTATGGCGAGTTGCGCATAGGTGTAACGGCGGTCATGGTGCGTAAGCGCGCATTTGCCGGGAAACACACGCGCCGCCCGCCGCAGAAAACTGAGCGGCGAGAGCGGCACATAGTTTGCCGGGTTCCGGTCCAAACCCGTTTCAAAAATTGCAGTCATTGGTTCGCTCATTCTTGCGCTTTCATCCCTGGTTTTCATTACCCCGGCGGCAGCATCAGCGCCGGGTTCGGCCATGTCTCAAAAACTCCCGGCCGGCAGGCGCATCAGCGCCGCGGCACCGGCATCAATAGAACATCAATAGAAATTGACCGGAAAACCTACCGGATCAACCTGCTCACCCTGCTCAACAATCTGAGCAACTGGTACCGGCCGGGCAACGCAGGATGAGCCGCCGCGCCTGATTGAAGCGGCCCGCCTCAGGCGGCCGGGATGCTGCCGTCAGCGTTCAACCGGTAACCCCCGCCCTCGGTCAGTAGCAGACGGGAAACCGCGGGGTCCAGCTCAATCTTCTGGCGCAGCCGGTAGATATGGGTCTCCAATGTGTGCGTGGTGACGGCGGCGTTATAACCCCAGACCTCGTTGAGCAGCACCTGGCGCGATACAGGCTTGCCAGCGGCGCGATAGAGGAACTTCAGGATCGCGCTTTCCTTGTCGGTCAACCGTACTTTTTTGTTGCGCCCGATATCCGTCAATTGCTTCGCCGCGGGGCGGAATGTGTATGAACCAATGTTGAAAACCGCATCCTCCGAACCCTCGAAAGCACGCATCTGCGCACGCAGGCGGGCCAGCAGCTCATTCAACCGGAACGGTTTGGCGACATAGTCATTGGCCCCCGCGTCCAGCCCGCTGACGACATCATTCTCCTCCACATGTCCGGTGAGCAGGATGATCGGTGTTTTGATACCTCTGGCGCGCAATTTTTTGCAATAATCCCGGCCATCGCCATCCGGCAGGCTGATATCAAGCAGAATCAGATCGAAACGCGCATGCGTTCCGGCGAGCTGTTGCTCGGCCTGGGCCAGGCTGTCCGCCTCGGTAGGTTCGAATTCGCCATCCTGTGCAAGCTGCTCCACCAGCACCGTTCTCAGGGCGGTGTCGTCGTCCACGACAAGAATCGAGTACTGGCTGGCCATATTTCTCTCCATTGACACTCTAAATATAGAGTTGTTTCGCGCCAGTGTCAGCACCTCTGGCAGAAGTACCATGAGCAGCTTATTTATGGGTTATGAAGACCGCTTTAAAACCTACCGGAAATGCGCTGGGAACCCCGCGCACACGCGCCGTTCACCGGGCGATTGCAGAAGCCAAGCGTGGTGTGCCCGTTGTACTGGCCGCGCCGCGGCCCTTGATCATCGCCCCGGCTGAAACCGTTGGGGCGGAAGGGCTGCGGCTAATCGACCTGCTCTCCAGCGAAGGGGCCATGCTGTTGCTGGCTCCCGCACGGGCTGCCGCTGTGCTGCAACGGGAAGTTGACTCCCAAGCTCCCGCCATTGCCCTGAAACTGACTCGCCCGCTGATTGATTCTGAAACTCTCAAGCGCGTGGCAGACCCCACGATGGAACAGATTCTGCCCCATTTTGAAATGGTGGACCCGCCGGCCGCCGCCGCTGCGGCGCTGGCGCTGGGCAAGCTGGCGCGCCTGCTGCCCGCGATGGTGGTGGCGCCGGTGCGCCACGGCTGGGCCAGCGTACCGGCTGGGCATGATCTGCTGAGCGTGCCTGCGAAAGATCTGCTGGCCTATCCTCTGGAGTTGGCGGCCTCGCTCACCAAGGTGGCGGAGGTGGCGGTGCCGCTTGAGGATGCGCGGGATGCGCGGCTGATCGCCTTTCGCGCGCTGGACCAGGGAATTGAGCATATGGCCATCCTGGTGGGCAATCCGGCGGCGCAGGAGGCGCCGCTGGTGCGGGTACATTCAGAATGTTTCACCGGTGATTTGCTGGGAAGTTTGCGCTGCGACTGCGGGCCGCAACTGCGCGGGGCGATTGCCCGGATGGCGGCCGAAGGCGCCGGGGCGGTGCTGTATCTGGCGCAGGAGGGCCGGGGGATCGGGCTGATCAACAAATTGCGGGCCTATACGATGCAGGACCGCGGACTGGATACGCTGGATGCCAACCGGGCGCTGGGCTGGCAGGCGGATGAACGCAATTTCTCGATTGCCGCGGCGATGTTGCGCGCGCTGGGGATGACGCGCATCCGGCTGTTGACGAATAACCCGGAGAAGGTGGCCTCGCTGGAAGCCTGCGGGATTGAGGTGGTGGCGCGCGTGGCGCATGAATTCGCGCCCAACGGCGTGAATGATGCGTATTTGGCAACAAAGGCCGCGCGGTTCGGACATTATCTTGGTTGAGTTCTACTACCAGAACGGTTTGTTGCAGGGTGCCGAGCTGAGGTTGCGCGCGGTGTGCGGGCGCGCGGGCGTGAGCGGGCACAAGGTTGAGGGCGATGGCGCAACGCCGCTGGGGCGGCTGGAATTGTTGCGGGTGATGTATCGCGCTGACCGGATAAGGCCGCCGGTATGCGCCGTGCCGCTTGAGCCGATTGGAAAGTTTGACGGCTGGTGCGATGATGTTGCCGATGCGGCGTATAACCGGCCGGTGAGCCTGCCCTACCCCGCCCGCCATGAGGCATTATGGCGCGCGGACGGGGTTTATGATGTGATCGGCGTGCTGGGGTGGAATCTGGCGCCGGTTGTGCCTGGGCGCGGCTCGGCGATTTTTCTGCATGTGGCGGCGGCGGATTTCGCGCCGACGGCGGGCTGCGTGGCGCTGGCATTGCGCGATGTGCTGGCGGCGCTGGCGGCGGGGCTGACGGGGGTTGAGGTGCGCGCTTAGCCATGCTCCACGTGGAGCGCGGCTGAGGTTTTTTGTATAACAACTTGTTAGTTATACTTAATTTTTTACTTGCACCCCAATTTGTGCGGGTTTGATTTGAAAAAGCAATGAATAGGCCGCGGGGTTGAGTGGCGATAACGGCGCGGGCGATCAGGCTTTGATTTTCTCCATTTTGGGGTCGTAGAGCGGGGCCAGGTGCAAGGTGGCGGGCACGCGCACCGTGGCGGCTTCGAGTTCGTAAGTGCCCGAGGTGAGAAATTCGTTGCTCACACCTTCAGGATTGCGGACATAGCCAAAGCCGATGGGCTTGCCGGTGGTGTGGCCATAGCCGCCGCCGGTGAGCCAGCCGACGCGGATATTGTCGCGGTAGATGGTCTCGCGGCCGAGAAGAATCACGTTCGGGTCGTTTGTGGTGAAACTCACGAGCCGCTTCTTCAGCGGGGTGGCCGCCTGGGCTTCCAGCGCCGCGCGGCCGAGGAAGGGGATGGGTTTTTTCAGTTTCACGAAGGGGCGCAACCCGGCTTCGAGCGGGGTGTGGTCCGGGCCGATATCCGAGCCCCAGGCGCGGTAGAATTTCTCCAGGCGCAGGGATTCGATGGCGCGATAGCCGCCCGGCGCGATGCCGTAGGCAGCGCCCGCCGCCATCAGCGCGTCATAGACGGTGAGGGCAAATTCGGTGGGGATATGCAGCTCCCAGCCAAGCTCGCCGACATAGGTGATGCGCAAGGCCATGACGCGCGCGCCGGCGGCGGAGATGGTGCGCACGGTGCCGAAGGGAAAGGCGGCGTTGGAGAGATCGTCCGTGGTGATCTGCTGCAAGACCGCGCGGGCGTGTGGCCCCATCAGCGCAAGGGTGGCGTAGGCGGAGGTGACATCGAGCAGCTGCGCGTCCATCCCCTTGGGGATGTTGCGGGTGATCCAATCGGCATCATGCGTGGCGAAGCCGGTGCCGGTGGTGATGTAGAATTTGCGCTCCTCCAGGCGGGCGATGGTGAGATCGGCCTCGATGCCGCCGCGGGCGTTGCACATTTGCGTGTAGGTGAGGCTGCCGGGGGGCGCTGAGATGTCGTTGGCGCAGATCCAGGAGAGAGCCGCCTCGGCATCACGGCCGGTGAAGAGGAATTTGGCGAAGGAGGTTTCGTCAAACAGGGTGACGTTGCGCCGCGTGTTCGCGTGTTCACGCGCGACGGCGGCAAACCAGTTTGGTTTCTCGAAGGTGTAAATGTCAGCAGGGGTTTCGCCCGGGGCGGCGAACCAGTTGGGGCGCTCCCAGCCGAGTTTTTCGCCAAAGCAGGCGCCGGATTGCTCAAGGCGCGCATAAAGCGGGGAGCGGCGCAGCGGGCGGGCGGATTTGTATTCCTCCGATGGCCAGGCCATGGTGTAATGCTTGGCGTAGGCTTCCAGCGTGCGGGTGCGCACCCAGCCGGTGTCACGGTGCGGGGGGCCGAAGCGGCGGATATCAACGGGCCAGAGATCAACCGGGGGTTCGCCGCCCGCCACCCATTCGGCCAGCATTTTGCCAGCGCCCCCGCCCGAGGCGATGCCAAAGGCGTTGAACCCGGCGCCGACGAAGAGGCCGGGAAGTTCCGGGGCTTCGCCGAGGATGAAATTACCGTCAGGGGTGAAGCTTTCCGGCCCGTTGATGAGGGTTTTGACCCCGGCGGTGGCAAGTGCGGGGACGCGGCCGATGGCCAGCTCCATGATCGGCTCGAAATGCTCCCAGTTGGAATTGAGCAGCTGGTAGGAGAAATTCTCCGGGATGCCCTGCACGGCCCAGGGGATGGGGTTGGGCTCATAGCCGCCCATGACGAGGCCGCCGACTTCCTCCTTGTAATAGGTCAGGCGGTCCGGGTCGCGCAAAGTGGGCAGGTTTTTAGGCGTGCCGGGGATGGCTTCGGTGACCATATATTGATGCTCGACCGAGACCAGGGGCACATTCACGCCAACGGTGGCGCAGAGGGTGCGGCTCCATTGGCCGCAGCAGACGATGACGGCCTCGGTGGCGATGCGCCCCTGCGCGGTGAGCACGGCGCTGACGCGCCCGCCCGTGACCTCGATGGAGGTGACCGGCGAGTCCTCGAAGATTTTCGCGCCGTTCATGCGCGCACCCTTGGCCAGCGAGAGGGTGATATCCGACGGGTTGGCCTGGCCATCAGTCGGCAAAAAGGCGGCGCCGATGATATCGCCGATCTGCATCAGGGGCCAGAGGTCCTGGGCTTCCTTGGGCGTGAGCAAATGCATCTCCAGCCCGAAGGAGCGCGCTGTGGTGGCTTGGCGCTTCACCTCGGTCCAGCGCTCCTGGTTGCAGGCGAGGCGCAGGCCGCCGTTCATCTTCCAGCCGGTGGCAAGGCCGGTTTCGGCTTCCAGCGAGCGGTAGAGCTTCACCGATTCACCGAGCAACTGGGTGATGCTGGCCGAGGAACGAAGCTGGCCAACCAGGCCGGCGGCATGGAAGGTGCTGCCCGAGGTGAGCTTGGCGCGCTCCAGCAGCGTGACTTCCCAGCCCAGTTTGGCCAGGTGATAAGCGGTGGAACAACCAATGATGCCGCCGCCGATGATGACGGCGCGCGATTGGGTTGGGAGGGTCATGGCCGCATCATTAAACTGAACAGCGAGGGTGACAAGAGACGGCGCGGCGGGCCGTCATCAATGCGGCTGTAATCCGCTCATGGCGCAGTACCATTACCCTTGGCCTATGATACCAGCCCGCCAAGAACTTGACTCTCTGGGTTTGGTGGCGGGCTGGTATAAGCTCTTATTTTTGCGCGCGGCCGCCCCACCAGCCCCGCGCGCATACCAGTCAGCCTTAAGGCTGACTGGTATGACAAGGTGCTCATGCGTCCTCGGGCGGGGCGAAAAAGCCGGCGAGGCGGGTGCCGATGACCATGGCGGCGGCAAAGACGAGCGCGCCGCGCGCGCCGTAGCCGAGCAGGACAAGGCCGGGACCGGGGCAGATGCCCGCAAGCCCCCAGCCGAGGCCGAAGATCGCGGCGCCGAGCAGCAGTTTGCCGTCCACCACCGCGCTGCCCGCTGGCGAGATGCCGCATCCCTGCATGGCGCTGCCGCGGCGCCTGGCAAAGTAGAAGGCCGGGGCGGCAACCGCGATGGCACCGCCCATGACCAGGGCCAGGGAAGGATTCCAGGCGCCGGTGACATCGAGGAAGGCTTTGACGCGGTCAGGGTCGGCCATGCCGGAGAGAACCAGCCCGGCGCCGAGGATGAGGCCAAAGGCAAAGGCGGAAACTACGGAATTGAGGCGCATCAGCCGTGCCCCAGCAGGTGGCGGGTGACAAATACGGTTAGCCCGGCGGTGAGCATGAACACGCAAGTGGCCACCAGCGAGCGCGGGTTGAGCCGGGCGATGCCGCAAACCCCATGGCCGCTGGTGCAGCCGTTGCCCAGGCGGGTGCCAAAACCGGCCAGCAGGCCGGCAACCGCCAGCAAGGGCAGAGGCTCCTGGCCAAGCGCCGGGGGCAGCGCGCGCCCCAGCAGAGCCGCGGCGGCGCCCGCCGCCACCAGGCCAAGCACAAACGCCCATTGCCAGATTTTAGGCTGCGGCCCGGTGGCGCCGGCCATGATGCCGCTGATGCCGGCGATGCGGCCGTTGACCAGCAGCAACCCGGCGGCGGCAAGGCCGATGAACACCCCGCCGGCTAAAGCTTCTTCCAACACCGCTTGTTCAATGACGATAGACATGCAACCCCTGTAAATAATTCACCATCATTCATCTGATCCAACGAAAACGGTGCCGGGGCAAGATATGCAGCAGGAGTTAATTTTCCAGCTCGGAATCCCAGTAGAGAAAATCGCGCCAGCTCTGGTGCAGGAAATTGGGCGGGAAGCCCCTGCCCCGGTCCTGCAACTCCCAGCTGGTGGGGCGGCGGGGTTCTTGGTGAGGGATCATGTTACATTCACGCGGGAGTTTGCTGCCCTTGCGCAGATTGCACGGGCCGCAGGCGGTGACGACATTTTCCCAGCTCGTGCGCCCGCCATGGGCGCGGGGGATCACATGGTCGAAGGTTAGCTCCGGGGCGCAGCGCTTGTGGCCGCAATACTGGCAGGTGAAAGTATCGCGCAGGAACACGTTGAAACGGGTGAAGGCCGGGGTGCGCGCGGAGGGGATGAAGTCGCGCAGGGCGATGACGCTGGGCAGACGCATGGTGAAGCTGGGGCTGTGGACCTCTTTCTCGTACTCGGAAAGCACGGAAACGCGGTCCAGGAACACCGCTTTCACGGCATCCTGCCAGTTCCAGGTCGACAACGGAAAATAGGACAGCGGACGGAAATCCGCATTTAAGACGAGCGCGGGAAAATTTGCCCCGCCGTCAGGCATTACTGAACCGGTCCCAGAACGGGACAAGATTTTGGGGAGAAACCGCGAACCCCAGCCAAATATGGTGGTTAGTACGAGTCATGGGAACTTTATGACAAATGCGGCGGGCAGCCGCAAGACAGGAAAGCGTTTGTAAACCACTTGTCACATGCAGGCGGGGGGATGCTTATATCGGCGCGGCCATGAATATCACCACGCGCTTCGCCCCCAGCCCCACCGGGTATCTCCATCTTGGCCACGCATTTTCGGCCTGGAACGCCTGGGTGCGCGCGGATGTGTTCCGGCTGCGGCTGGAAGATATCGA
>NZ_JAQTZC010000051.1 GCF_028687955.1 Acidocella sp. | reverse complement strand
TTTTCCGGGCTGGGGTAAGGGTCTCCCAGTCCAGTCCCTGCGATTTGGCATAGGCCCGCGCCGCTTCGGTCCCACCCATGGTCCGTTTGCTAAATTGCGCGACCACGGTTTCCGGCACGGCGGAGAGTTTCGCCATCTCCGTGCGGGCATCGAGTTCCACCACTACACCATGGGCGCGCAGATGATTGGCAAGATAGGCCTGATACAGCGCGCCCCACTCATGAATGCGCCCCTCGAGCAGTGCGAGATTGATGCTGCCCACCCGCCCGCTCGGCGTTTCCACGATGTTGAATACGGCAACATGGGTGTGCATCTGCATATCGCCCGGCGCACGGCCTTGCGTGCCGGTCAGCGTATGCAGCTCAGTCACCGGCTCCCCGTGCTCATCCTCCCGCACGATCTCAACCGTCGGCCGGGCCGCGTAATGATCGAAGGACACCCAGCCGATAGAACCGGCCTCATAACCCCGCTTCGCCGCATCACCGATTGAGGCGCGGCCAATCTCCTGCTCGATGACGGCCATGACATTATCGATCGCGTCTCGATGCGCCTGATGCAGCATCGCCTGCTCGGCTTTGGTGGGGGCAAACGCCCAGGCAATGGAGAGCGATTTCGGGGCCGAGAAGGTCAGATCGATATAGCCAATCCGCATTTTGGCGGCTTCAAAGATGGTCCGGTATTGGCGGGCACTCACCTCCCGGCCATCGGCATCACGCCCTTTGAGAATATGCGCGCGCTGTTCGGTGGTAAGTGTTTTGTCTTTGATGCCCAATCCCGCCAGCAAACGCCGCACCGCCCGCTCGGCTTCCTCGGCGGGCAACGCCTCGCCATTGACCTTCCGCCCCGCCAGCATCCGCGCCAATTCTTCGGGCGTTGGCACCCGTGCTGCATCCAAGCCAAAAATCTGCGCCAGCGGCAGGCTCGAGGCGCGCTGCACCCGGCCCTCGATGACGCCGCCATCCGCACGCTGCCCGTTCAGCAGGCACGCCACCTCATCAGGTTTCAGCCCGCGATGCGGCTCAATCCCCAGCCGCCGCGCCAACATCGGGTTCATGTCCCGCCGGGGCGCTGCAGTCGCACTGCTGCGATCTGGCGCAAACGCGGCCTCGGCCATCGCAGCGTCCAAGTGTCTCTCTTTGTCGTCTGTCCCCTCACCGCCCCCGTCTCTGGTTGGTCCCGCCCCAGACAGCCGAGCCAGACAGCCCAGCGCTTCTTCACGGCCCACCAGCCCCGCCGCCGCAAAGGCCGCCAAAGCCCGCAAAATCAGTTCATCCAGCCCATTATCCGCGCCCGTGGCTATTGCAACGCCGCTTTCGGCAAGGCGCTCTGATTCCACCCGCACCAGCCCATCCAGCATTTCCGCCGGCAACGGAGTGCCTCCGGCCATGAATCGGCCGTAGCGCGACGCGGCGGCATCGGCGAGCGTTGGCGGGGTCACACCCTGCTCATAATATTCGGCCATCGCCGCCATCTCGGGCGACAAAGTCTGCTGCAATAAATGCTCGCTCATGAACCGCGCCGCTGCCGGCGCCCCCGCCGCCCCGGTGCGATAGGTCAGCATTCAGCCGCCCTCACCATCCATGCCTGGAGACTGTGGCCATTCCGGCCCGTTGTGATCGGGCGGCGCTTCGCCGGGCGGCACGCCAAAAGCCATGCGCAAAACCTGCGCCAGCCCGTCGAATTTCCGTTCCACATCGCCAACCGACGCATCCAGCTCCATGATCGCGGCGGTGAGACCCTGCAGGGTTGTGAGCAGCGGCGAAGGTGCTGCATCATCGGCGGCGAACTCGTTGAGCTTGCGCAGCAGCGTGGTTTGCACATGCATCGTATCCAGCATCAGCCCCAGCGCGCCATTCATCGCCGCCTGCCCGGCATCTAACGCCGCCAGCCGCGCGGCAATCACCTCCAGGGATAAAGGTGGCGCTGGCTGCCCCCTGCGATGTTCCGCCTTGTCGCTCTGACGTTCCATCACAGGAGCGCAGGAATGCCGAAGCAACCCGGCGCGGAACCTCCAACGATTGTCACGGCGTCAGCCGCCGCCGATGCGCCACATCCATTGGCGGCGCGTCCAGATCATTGAGTGTTGGCTGGCGTGCGCTGTCGGGGATACGCGCCTCCGCCCGCGCATCGCGCAACAGGCTCGCTGCCCGGGAGAGGGCCGCATTCTTCTCCGGCGTGGATTTACTGGCCACGGACAGCCAGTACGCGGCGGCGGCACGGTCGAGATCGGCATCGATTTCAGACATTGGGTTATGCTCCTTCCCGGTTTGATTGCTGGTTGGTGCCGGCCTGACGCGACGGCTTGTGAAAGCGGTTTTCCGCCACGCGCGACCGCATCTCCGGCCGCCTAAAATAAATCGCCCGTCCGCAGCGCAGCGGCGCCATGCCGCGCGCCAGCACAAACATTTCGTCATCCCGCACATCGTGCATCAACTCCGCTCTACGGATCAGCGGACGTCCGATTTCATGATAAGAAATATTCGAACCGCGCGAGAGCGAAGAAGATTGCATGGCCTTGCCGGATTTGCCGGTATTCATGCCCTCGGAGCTTGCCATTACACCGTAGGTGCCAAACGAGTTTTCCAACTCGGTGGCGGTATCCAGATCCTGCACCGCCGCGTAGCAGCGATAAGACACGCCATCATACCAGGAGCGCTTGCCCTGCTCGCCCCATTGTTCGACGATTTGCCCGCTCGACTGGTAGAGCAGTTGAATGGTGATGCCGTATTTGCGCCCGGCATCACGCGCGGTTTCCAGAATTTTCATATAGCCAAGCCGCGCCGCCTCATCGAGCAGGAACAACACCCGCCCCCGCATCGCGCCATCCGCCTCGTACACGGCATTGAGCAACGCGCCGATGATGGTGCGTGATATGCCAGGCTCTGTCTCCAGCGCCTTCAACGGCATTTTGAGAAAGATGGTTGCCTTGCCAGCCAGCAGGTCAGAGGTCTTAAAGCTGTTGCCGGAGACCAGATTGGCAAAGGCCGGATTGGCGAGCCAGGTGGTCAGTTCGGCCGCACTGCCGATCACCCCGCTGAACGTCTCCTCGACCAGCCCGCAAACCGGCCCCGCCAGCTGGCGCGCATAGAGGCTGGGGCTCGTCTCAAATATCCCGCGCAGCACGGCCCGGACTTGCGCAACCGGCATCGCGATCGCGTTGCGCACCGCCCGCAAGGTTTTGAGTTTTTCTGGCGCCGTCTGATCGAACAAAATATGTGCGAGGAAGCAGCGCACCACGTTGCGCGCCATGCTGTCGAAAAAATCATCCTTTTTGGCCGCAGGTTTATTATCGCCACAAACCCACGCCACCACAGAATCGATATTCGTCGCCGCCAGGGGGGAGGTGGTGTCGATCCAGTCCAGCACATTGAACCCAGTCCCCGCACGCGGATCGAGCTCATGCACCATATGCCCCATCGCCTTGCGCGCCTCCCGCAGCATAGGTGCAAGCTCACCGGCGGGATCGAGAACGACCGCCGAGCCAGTCCAGTTCAGCAGCGTCGAGACCGCCGTGGTGGTTTTGTAGCCGCCGCTCCCGATGATCATCAGAGAGTGCGTTGGCCCCTCCCGGCACGGATCAATCAGCAGCAGCGCCTGCCCGCCCTGCCCCCAGCTTTTGGCGTCCTCCGGGTCGAAGCGCCGTGCCGCCGCCTTGTCCTGATCGACCCGATAAGCCTCGCCCACGACGATACCACCAAAGCCAGGGTTCGGCCCCGGGAACCGCTCCCGCGCCGCCGCCATGCTCATCCAGGCCGCGCGACCATGATTATCCGTTACCGCCAGCGGAGACTTGACGATGCCGCCCAATAGCGGCCGCCGGAGCTTTGGCCCTACCACGCGCTGGCCACGATAAATCAGCGCCGCGATCATCAACCCCGGCGGCACGGCGCCGCCCACGGCACCGATTTTAAGCCAGAGCGCCACACGCGGATTGCCGTCAAAATTCAACGCATACAGCCACCATTGCCAGAACGGATGTGGAAACTCATGCAGCAGCCCGGTCCCGAACAAAAACACGAAGGACGCCACCACGGTCCAAGCGATCAGCGCCAGGATGATGCCGAAGCCGGTTTTGACGATGAGCTGCCCGGTTTGCTCTGATATCGAGGTGCTCATGACTCAGGCCGCCCGCAACAAATGCGCAGCACTCTCGCCACGGCGAGCCGCGTCGGCGGCGAACCACACCTCGCCAATCTCATACACCGCCCCCTCATTATGGAATGGAATGATCAGATCGACGGCGGCGGATAAAAACTCCATCAGCGTCCTGTCATCCCACCTCCCGCCCTGCGGGCTACCCTTCACCAGGGCAAACAACCGCCTGAACGCCTGCTCGGGATTACGCCCATGGATGGTGGTAATCGAGCCGGGGTGACCAGAAACGATTTCATTAATGTAGGTCCAGGCCGCGTCATCACGAAGCTCCTGCAGAAGGATCCGATCCGGCTTCATCCGCAGGCTGGCTTGCAACAGCATCTCAGGCGTCACCCGCGCCAAGCCGATATTGTCCTTGGCATAGAGCAACCGGACATGATTGGGCTGGGGGATGACCAGCTCCAGCGTGTCCTCGATGGTGATCAGCCGCTCCTGCGCCGGGATGGCGCTGATCAGCGTTTTGCTCATCGTCGTCTTACCCGAGCCGGTGGCGCCGCAGAGCAGGATGGTGAGCCGCGCCTGCACGGCACGTTCCAGGAAGGTTTTGATGTCCCCTGCATCATAGAGGGCGAGCAGGTGAGCAAAGTCCCGCTGCGCCGCTTGCTTGCGGCTGGCCCAGTTATTCCAGCCCGCCACCCGGTAGCGGCTCACCAGAGAGTCGAGCGGCGCCACCGAGCCTCCCGGCTTGCGGATGGTGATGCTCAGCGTACCTGAGGGCACTGCCGGCGGCATGCAAATTTGCAGCCGCTCCCCGCCCGGCAATTCGGTGGCGCAGAGCGGGCTGCGCGGTCCGACATCCTGCTTACGCAGCGCCCCGGCCAGGGTGGCGATATCCTCGAGGGCCGCATAATCGAGTGCTACGGCTTCCACCCGGAACCGGCCACGCTGTCGGACAAACAGCTCCCCCGGCCGGTTAATGCAAATTTCTTCCGTGGCGGGGTCGTCCAGCCAGGACGCCAGCGGTTGCATCAAAAATGTCAGTAAGCGCGCCGCCTCACCCGCCATTGCCCGTCTCCGCGCCGGTATTATCGAGCCGCAGACGGTACACGTTGGAAAAATCCAGATCATGCGCCACGATCAACGATACGGTATCGCCCTGGTTCTTGGTCAGCGTCGGCGGAATGTTGATGGAATTCGCCAAAGCCGTGTTGGCAACCGATTGGCCATTGCTCTGCGCGGCATACACAAATCCCAACGCCGCCTGCTGCGACGTCGAATTGCCGCTGCCATTCCCCGCCGCCGCCAGGGTTCCGGCCTGCAACCCGCCTTGCACCAGGGTGAGCATCAGCGCCCCGCCGAACCGGTCCCAGAAATGATTATTCACCGCGCCCGGTAGCCCCGCCCGGCCCAACTCATCGGAGCCGGGGGAATCCAGCGTGACGATGACATGATCCGGCGTCTCGGCCCGGGTCCAATCAACGAACACCCGGTTCTGCCCTTGCAGAAGGCCGCTCTCCAACTGCCCGACGATCTTTGTGCCCCGGTCGAGCAACACGACGTTGCCGGTAGCACCGCGAATATCGATCGGCACTACGCAGGTCACCAACCCCGGCAACTGGCTATCGATGGCGGTTTGCAGGGTGCAGGGGATCATCGTGCCTTCGGTGATCACCATGTCGGGATTTTGCAGCACCGAGGCTTGTTCACCATCGAGAACCGTGGGCTTCAGCCGGGCCGCCAAAGGGGAATTATCCGGCATCGGCGGCACCGCCGCCGTGGCGCCTGGCTGGGTGCCCGTTGATGCGACCGGCTGCATGGGAGGCGGTACCGATGACCCGGAGAAGGCCAGGATTGGCGCCGAGGCCGGCGAGGCTTGCGCGGGTGCCTCCAAAAATCCCGATTGTGTATCGGCGGGGGCAGGTAAATTTGGCGCGGCGGGCTTCATGGCCGCGTCCGGTGGACCGTTAAAAACCTCGCCTTCATTCGTATATACCGCTGGGATGATTTTTTGCTGGTCCGCCCGCTTATGGCTGAACAGCGCATTGAACCAGATAAAGCCCAGCCCCAAAACCGCCACCAGCGCCAGAATGCCGAGCTTGGTGCCGGTGGTCAGCTCCCGGCGCGGCGTGCCTGCGACCGGCGAACGCCCATCCTCCACCGGCGAGGCTGCCGCCTGATCGCTCCGGCTCCCCGCCGCCTCCGGCCCGTTGGGCGCTTGCCCGCTCATGGCGTGGCTCCCGGCAGGCTGCTACCCGGCGGCACAACGACCCGCGACACATCCGGGCTGGTCGTCCCGGTCTCAGGATTACCACCCACAGACTGGTAGCCGAGATTATAGATATCCAGCACCGTGCCGCCATCGCGCAGGCGCCATTCCCGTGCGGTCTGGTCGAGCTGCACGATATCGCCATTGACTGCGTAGCTAGCCGTGGCCTCCTTCCCATCAGGGTCAATCACGAAGATCGAGGGGATGCGGGCGTTGCCTGCGAATTGCAGCAGCGTGGAATAGCCATTATCCCACACTGCCAAGGGTGCCAGCGAGCGATCTCCTTTGGCAACGTATTTGTAATTGCGTGGCCCGGCGTAAGGGTTGCTCTGCTCATTCTGGAATGCCGACTGTGCGGCGGTTTGCGTCGCCCGCGCCAAGGCCAGCCGGTTGAGCGCCGCGACCTTTTTGGCATCGGCAGCCGCCCGCGCCGCCGCCGCTTTGGCCGCATCCGCCGGATAGGTGAACTGCACCGAGTAGAACACACCCGCCGCCCCATCTGCCGTGCTCGGGGCATCCACGGTCTCGATCTCGAATACGTAGCGCCGGAGCGCGCCATCCTTGCGCTGGGTAAGCACGATGATCGGCTGCAATTTGAGCGCGGCGCTGGGCTTGAGAAACAGGTAATTGCCCTTTGGTACCGCCGCCAGATGCAAACTGTCCGTCTCCGCCACCGAGGTCACCGTCTCATCCGGCGCGAAGCTCACCACCATCGTCGCGCCGATGATCGTCGATAGATGCACCACCTGGCCCGGATTGTAGGCGACATAGCGCATGCGGCTGTCATAGCGGCCCGCATTCGGCGTCTGATCAGCATAGGCGCCGCGCGCCATCACCATACTTGCCACACCAACCACGAGCACAAGCGCAAAAATCCGCTTCATGGCGCGGTATCCTCCTCGTCCTGATAGCTGGTAATGATGATGCCGCCCGGGTCATGCAGCCGTTCGGCATCAGGCATGGTATCGACCTGCTCGAATTGCTCCGTTGCGGTCCAGGTGGTGGTAACAGCGGTATTCATGCCCGCCTCAAAGATCCGTTGGTAGCGAACTTGCGCTACGCCAGGGCCGATCAGCGCTACGGAGATCGGCTCCACGGTCACCACGCCATTCTTACCGATGGTCACCTGCGGGGATTGCGGGTTGGGATAATTGAACCACGCCTGATAGGCGGCTTTTGTCGCGGCATCCGACATGCCTGAGACGATGTCATAGCGGTAGCGAGCGGTATCATAGGAATAACCTTCGCGCATCTGCACATATTGCCAGAGGGCCGCGCGGATTACTGCCTGATGGGTGGAGGCCGGCAAGGTTGAAAGCGCGACTGAATTATCGATCGTGCCATCCGGGCGGATGAGAAAATACACCGGCACCAATTTGGTGAGCGGCAGCATCGAAGCCACCGCCCATGCCAGCCCCAGATTGGCGAGCATGGAAAGGCCGAACGCCACCAACGCGCCTTTGGAGAGCAGCCGGGCCGACCGCGCCCGCGCTTCCTGAAAGGACAACACGTCCCTGTAATGCTTATCCAGCATGGCGGGCGCGAGCGGGATTGTGCCGGAGTTCTGATCCATCACGCCCTACCGGTCCGCAACCTTGGGAGGGGCGGCCAGATACTGCGGTGTCGGCTGCCAATGCCCCGGATTCAGCGCAAAGAGCGGCCCGGACGCCACGGCGAGAGGATCAGGATTGGAACACCCAGCGAGAAGCCCAAAGGTGATGATGATCAGCATAAATCGAAATAACCGCCCAGGAACCGTCAATATCGCGGGAAGCGGCTTTTTCGAGAAAAATTTCCGATAGACAATCCAAATCAAAATGAGCACGAGGGGAAGATGAATTAGATTATTTGCTGAGATAATCATAAAATTGTGCATCTACGCTCTCCCTGGAACTGGCCGTCCGCCACCGCGAACCATTTGCACCACACGCCCAGCCTGGATCGCCGACGACGCCATACTCAACGGGCTGACGGCAACACCACCGCCGAGATAACTCGCCACAGCCGGTAAAAAGGCACAGATTAAACTGCCCAGAGTCAAAAAAACCAAAAACTGGATGCAGATGGTGACCGTTTCCGCCGTATTCGCAAAACTCAGATTGGTCATGCTGACATTGAAATACGCCGCGTCACCATTGATGATAATGCTCAACACGATATCGATAAGCAGCGTGAGAATTGTCAGACCGATCAGCTTGCCAATAAACCGATCAGCTATCCCCCTGGTCGCGGAAAATAGATAACCGGCCAATACAAACGGACCGATCGAGACAATAACATCGATCATGATCCTGGTTGCCTCATAAATGAGAAAGGTGATGCCGATTGGAAAAACAATCAGATCCTGCAAAAGACCAAGCTCCACAGAATACAGAACATTGTAGAAGTTCAAGTTCCTTTCTGCGGTTACAAATAGCTCATTGGCTTCATTCCAGATCGCATCAAATTGATGGGCCGTGGGCTGTGCGCCCGTGACACCCAAAAACGCCGATGAAAGCCAGTTTGGAATACCGCTTGAAAAGAATGATACGATATACTCATTATAGAGTGTTGCGGACATCAAGATACCAACCACCAGGCTGACCGATATGATCCTCGAAATGCCGGTCCTGACGCCGACATCTCCCCGCATCACGAGTATACCCGTCAATAAAATCCACAACACTATAATTGCCGTGAGCGGCCCCTGTATCGCCGACATCGCGGCATTCACAGTGGCCGTCATTCCATTCGTAAATGGTTGTTGGATCGTTTGATCAAACACATAGAACGGATCAAGATTGCTTGCGCTTGCCATCACTCACCTCATTGAGGTTTTGGTGTTGATTTCGATTGTCCCGATGACGCATTGAATGCCGCTGCAGCCTTCGCATAATCCGCGCCCGCGAGCTGCGCATCCGCCGAGGCTACGTTCTGACATCCGGCAGGCGTCATCATTTCGGCATTTCCGGCACAGCGCCGCTCATCCTGCTTCAGAACATCCGGATGGCGAACATACCACGCCGCCGAGTGCACTTCAGGCGGCAAGTTCACCGGGGTTATTTCACTGCTTGAAGAACCAGTTGAACGACCAGAATGGCTGTTATCGACAACGAGATAAAGTGCGCCGCAGCCACCTATGATGATCAATAAACCAATTATAATCTGGGATTTTAACATGGCTATTGTCCTGTATTATCGGCGGCAGCTGCCTGGCTGTAGTCCGAAGAGGCATTGGTCATATCCTCGACGAACTGCTCCTTCTGCTGCTGTTGCTGCGACGATGCTTGCTCGCTCGCCAGCACCTGAAGGTTTTGCGCCTGCGCCTGCTGCGCCTGCACGAATTGCGATTCCGCCGCGATGCGGCCATTGATCGCATCAACCTGGGTGATAGAGGTGGCAGCGTTCAAATCCGATTCCAAATTCGGTAAATCCTGCATACGCTGTTGAATCGCGGTGAGATTCGTCGATGCGATGCCTTCGATATTCGCGATAGCATTCCCATTAGCATTCAACTGCGCACTCGCGGCCGAGCCATCCGTTGGTCCATAAACATGGTTCTGGTTAAAATAACTTGCGGCCGCACCGGACGGCGCGGTTGTTCCTCCGATCAGCCCCGGCATCGCGTTCGCCATGGGCATCGGGTTTTCGATGGACTGGTTCTCCATTCCAGCCGCCATGCCCAAGACATTGGTGGGGTTAGTGAACATCTGGTAGGTCTGCTCAAGCTGCGACAATTGCGCCTTTAGCTGCTCCACTGCGATGATTGATTGCGCCGCAGTTTGTATATTCTGGCCCAGATTGGCGCTGTCGATCACCGCCATTTGCGCGGCGGCCTTTGGCGCCACGCCAACGCTCAGCATCACTCCGGCGCTCACAACCACATATGCAATTCTATTCGGATTCACATCATCCTCCTCTCAATCCTTGGCATCATGGTAGGATCTTAAAAATTCCGGCAGCCATTTGTCTGGCTCATCGCCTAGCTCGCGGCGCAGTTTTTCTGCAAAGCGCACGGTATTCGCCCGGCCGGAAAGTATAGCGACATAATCGCGCATCTGGCCGAGATCGAATTCGCAAATAACACTGGCCTGCTCGCGCTTGAGCAGGAAGCGGCGCTTACCGACCGCCATCTCTTCGCGCACCACGCGATATTCCCCTTCGGTGCATTTGAGGCCTTCAATATAAACCGCCCGGTCCGCCGTCGGCGATGGGAACATGATTTTCGTCTGGCACTGCGCCACGATCGACGGCCCCAGCGGGCTTTCCAGAATGTGTTCCGGCATCTGCAATGCGAGAAACACCGCGCCATTGCTTTTACGCACGGTGAGTAACAGATTATCGACCACAGCGGCAAATTGCGGGTTTTTAAGGTAGAAGCGGAATTCATCGATACTCAGCACGACGCGCCGCCCATCGAGAATTTGTGTCACCTGATAGAGCAGATACGCTCCTGCTGGCGCGCAGACCTCGTCATGTTCGAGCAGCTGGGTCATATCGACGCCGGTGATCGCGCCATCGAGGCGCACCTCGTCGCGCTCTCCATCGAACGCCCAGCCCAGCGCATTACCCCGGCACCATTTCTCGAGGCGAGGACCCAGCCCCATCGGGTCGGCATGGCCGAGGAATTCCCGCAAACCAGCCAGCGAACGCAACTCTTCCGGCATGCTCATCTGCCGGGTGATGGCACGCTCCAGGCGCTTCTCATCCTCCGGATTCAGCCCGCCTTTGCCGTCGCTTTGCACCAGAGCGATCAGCCAGCCCCGCAGAAAATCCCGATCCGCCTCGGTGTCCTTCAGCCCACGCAGCGGCGCCAGCCCCGACGCCTCACCACGGCGCAATTCGAGATAGGTGCCGCCCGTGGCGCGCACCAGCAATTCCCCGCCCCGGTCCTTATCGAAAAACACCACCGAGCCAGCCCGGCCCGATGGGGTATTCTCCTCCACCATCGATTGCTCGAACATCGCCAGCAGAAACATCAGCAACGCGGTCTTGCCCGAACCTATGGGGCCGAAGATGATTGTCATCGCCACGTCAGCAACATGCGGCACGTAGTCATAGGCTGTGCCACCATCCGTGCGGAACCGCGCGATAGCCGCCCCCCAATGGCCGGTTTCCTCACCGCTGGGAAAATTATCAAAGCTGGATAGCCCCGCAAAATTGCGGGAACTGATTGCCCCGGGTCGCGTGCGCCATTCGAGATTGCCCGGGAGTTGCGACCAGAAGGCCGCCTCCAGCCCCAGCCGCTCCTCGACCACCACGGCCCCGGCATCGGCCAACCGTCCGCGCGCCCGGCCAGCGTGCTCCTCCACCGCCGCCAGCGAATCCCCATAGACCGCCAGCGAGAGGTGATGCGCGCCCATGACGAATTCATTGGACGCCAGGGCATCCGCTGCTTCCTCCAGCCCGGCGATCTGGCTGACCGCCTTGTCCTGCGCGCCCAGCATCTGGGCGGATTTCAAAGACAGCCGGTCCTGCGCCTGGGCGCGGGTGACGAAGGCGAAGGATTGCGCCAGCACGATGGGGAACGGCACGGAGAGCAGCGTGTTCAGCATCCCCGGCCGGGTCTTCGCCGGATATTCCCGGAAGGAGAAAACCGTCCCGAAAAAGCTCTTATCCGGCGCGCGTATCTCTATGCCCCGCCGCCCGCAAATAACGCGATCGGTGTAAATCGAATCACCCAGATGCCCGGAAACAACCGGCACCGGCAGCGGCCTGCCTGTGATAATCAGGCGCAACGCCTCGGCGATTTCCGAGAAGGCGATCTCATCCCGCTCATACACACCGAGGCGCCGGACTCTGAACTCTTCCAGCCCATTGGCCAAAACAAGCCATTGGTCCTCTAACTCTCGCGCCAGACCCTCCGCCGCTTCCGGGGGTTTACGCCCGAGCCGCTCCCATTTTCTGGCCATGCCCGTGCCAAGCGGGCTGCGCGGTGAGACCACCAGGCTGATAAAATAATCATTCCGGTGCAGCCGGCTCGCCAGCACCTTGTCGCGGTATGCGGCGTCCAGCGCGTGGGCAAAGCCGGAGCGGAACTGGCGGGTGGGTGCTGCGTCCAGATCGGCATGGCGGATGAGATGCGTATGGAGGGTGACAGTGTCATCGGCGAGGTTGCGGTAGGTCGTGTTCAGCAGCCGCAGCCTTGCATTGCGCAGCGCATGATCGGCCAGCTCGAACGCCTGGCCTTCAACATGCCCCATCGCCAGCAGCGCCCCGCTTTCCAGCAGCACGGTTTGCGGCCCGATATGCCCGATATAGGGCAGATATTGCGTGGCGGCGCGCTCCGCGCGGGCGCTATCCCCCCACATCGCGCATCCCCCGCCCATGTCCATTGCGATGGTCACGAACCGGTGCCGGTGACACCGAGGCCCCGCCCCATCTCTTAACGTCAACTGACCGACCTGCGGTACGCAAATACAGCAGCACGACGCCAACGGCGTTATAATCGCGCGCCACCAGCTCCCGCGCCCCCAGCCAGAGCGGCGCCATGACCATCAGATAAAGCGGGTTCTTGAAGATCACGACGATTAGCCCCGCCAGCATGAGCAGCATCGCCCCCAGACTCAGCGGCACGCCCATGAACATGGCGGGCCTCGTCGCCGCGAGGTAGAGCGTATCGACTTCCAGGGGCTCCATCTCAGCCGCCCCCCGTCAGGGTCTGGCCGAGATAGGAAGCGCCGAACATGATGACGATACCGCCGATGATGCCCGCAATCACCCCCAGCGACGCCCGGCCAAACATGAACAGAAACCCGATGCCGATAATGCCGAGCACGGCGATCGTCTCGCCGAACGGCCCCAGGATGAAGGTGCAGACATTATTGATCATGGTCTGCGGACTGGCCCCGCCCGAGACGGTCTGGGCGTAGGCAAACGCCGGAAGCCCCAGCAGAACCGCCAGCAGCGCCACGGACCACGATCGGGCGACCACAGGCCATAATCTAGTCAGGCGTAAACTCTGCGCCTGTGCAAGAAGCATCGGGGCAATCATGTCGATCATGGCGACCTCATCGTTTGGAGTGGAGAGCCGGCCTCGGCGGCCGCCGCATTGCTTTGCCTGGTGGCATCCAGCCCCAGCGGCACCAGCCAGGGCGCGCCATGGGCCTGCGCATAATGACCCATGGCGGAAACATCCCACACGGGTGGCATGTCCGGCGCGGTGGCGGGTGGTAGCGGCGACGCGGAAAGACCAGATTCCGCCTCGTTCGCATGGCGCATCACGCGCCTCGCATAGCCGTTCATGATCCCTTTGAGCGGTGAGCCGGTATTGTAGATCGACAGCGCCATGAGCAAGGCGGCCTGCTGCCCGCTGCCCACCGGGCCAGCGCCATAAGCGGCCCGCAGCACCGCCGCACCGCCCGCCAATGACGTGCAAGGATCGAGCGCCGCGCCGATCGTCATCCCCAGCGCGGGCAGATTGGCGCTGTTGATCTGCATCAGGCCGATGTCGACGGAATGCCCCTCGGCGATCCATGCGGTCGCCTGAGCCTCGGCGTTGGCCAGGCTCGCCGGGCTGGCACTGAAGTGAGTGCTGTTATCGTGCAGCATCCAGGGATAAAAATTGCTCTCCGTACGGGCAACGCCGCGCAAAACCCCCTCCGGTAACCCTGGCGCGCAACGCGCCGCGAGCGTTGCAAAATCCGCATCTGATAGGCTCGCAGCAAAAACCGGCGCCGGGCTGATCGCGCTCAGACACAGCAGTACACCCGCGAGCCGATATCCGGGCAACCTTTCCCGCCGCGCGGCCATTTACGTCACCAGAACCGGCCGCCCGCGCAACCGGGCGGCCAGGCGCTGACGCATGGTTGACAGCACCGCCGGCGTCGCCTCCCAAATACCGGCGGTTATGTTCCCAATCTCCGGCCGTGCCCGCGCCAAAACCTCCGGGCACCAACCGATCCGTGCATAAATGCGCGTCATCGGCGTGTCGTAAACACCGACAACAAATTCGATGCCTGACGCGATACAAAGCTCACACAGGCCGATCAGCAATTCAGCAGAGACAATGCCCATATCTTGTTCGGTCCTGCCCAGAACCGGCGGCACGCAAAACCGCGTGCATTCCCAGATCGTGGGCGCTGACACGTCCACATCATCATCGAAAAAATGCCTGAACTCGCTTTGCAGCATTGTCGGCCCGGTGGTCGCCAACAACCGCAAGGAACCCCGCACTTGCTGATGCTCATCGACCGCAAGGAGATAGACCGTATCAGCCTGTTCATCGTAGCGATCAACCTCATGGCCGTCTTTGACCACCACATCCCAGCCCAGCCGGTCATGAAAGACCGCCGCGCGGGATTGAAACATCTGGTCGAACAAGGCGGGATGCTCAATCCTGTCATCCTGGCTCAAAGTTATGATCATTTGTGCTCCGCTTCGGTTCTTGAAACATCATGGCCAACAAAATATCAGCGCCGCTTGCGGGAGAGATTTGACCGTCTTCAGCGCGGCGGATTCATGTTTACAAGCCGGATGATTCAGGCCGCAATCTTCCGAATCGGAATCTTGACAGGCCTCTTCAATCGCGCATCAATTACAAGTTTTGTCTGGATTTCGGCCGCACCCCACGCGCGGGATAACGCAAACGCCCTGCCACATAAGATGACAGGGCGTTGCTTCAGTCGGTTAAATATATAATTAACGTTATATTGGCTTGAACTTTCGAGATGCGCTGGCTACCCGCTTACGGGCGCAGCATTTCGCGTGACACCGTCTGGGCAATCGCCTGCGAGATCGTGGCACAACCGAGCTTGGCGCAGCCGGATGACAAATATAAACGAACGGCCCGGTCGGTAATGCGCAAACTTGCCGCGATCTGCTTCACGGTCGCACCGCGCGCCGCATACTCCAGGCACGTCATCTCGCGCGGGGATAACGCCGGCTTGGGTGCGGTATCCCGGTATCCCGAGAGCTCGACAATCCGATCATGCATATAATGCCCGATCATCTGGAACTCTTTCATATAGCCTGCCCGGCGCTGCTCCCATTCTCTCATCGACATATTGGCGGTGATTGTGAACAACGCGCGTTCGCCCCCGGCCCCTCGCACCGGCAGAGTTATACCTTGCCTGCCAACATCAAACCGGTCAGCTTCCGCGAAAAACCCCCGCGCCACGGCATTTTCCTGATCGAGCTGCGCCCAATCCAACGGCAAAAAACTCTTCGTGCCAGATACAACCACCGGATCGATTTTGAAGTAGTCATTGTCCTTATACTGCGCGACCCAGCCTGGATCGTAAGTCAAAACCAGGATCGGATTGAACATCTTCGCGCCGGGAATATAAACCGCGTGATAAGCCATATTCGCCAGATGATAGAATTTGCAAATATTTCCCGCAATCTTCTGCATGGCCGCAAGGCTGGCTGCCTCGCCAATCTGGGTGACGATCTCTTCGTAGCCATCATCCGATCCGGCAATCATCACAAGCCTCCCAGTTACATGGAGACAACGCCAAGCTGCACTACCGCGTTACGATTGCTTGCGTAAATTGAAATATCGGTAATGTTTGGAGACAAGTAATGGCCCCTGTTTTACATGGGCATTGGATCATCGCTGGCGGTCATCACCACGCCATCAGTAGCGGCCAGTATCATCGCGTGATGCCCATCCTACCACCGCTCACGCATGCGCTAGCATTCCTTGGTCTGTCGTAGAAACGTAATCCGATACCACACCTGACCGACGAAATTAGAGATCAGGATTGAGCATAGAGATGAGGTTAGGATTGCACCCAGGATTGAGATTAGGAAGCAGCATAGGAATGAGCACAGCTTTGGGCTGAGAAACCAAATCTGGCTTTGTCAAGATTCCGATTCGGAAGTTGAAATACCAGAAGCAAAAATGCCAGGGTGACGCGTTTAGATTTCACCAAGCCGGTTCACCACATGGCCCTCAAGCGCACCCCTTCCGATGATGAGATCAATGCCCTGAACCGCCCCGCGTTTGCCGGAGGCTCCAACTCTTGAGAGGATGGGGTCATGACGAACAGAACGAGCAACAAATTTTCACCTGAGGTTCGCGAGCGTGCGGTGCGGATGGTGCTGGAACACAAG
>NZ_JAQTZC010000112.1:1887-3954 GCF_028687955.1 Acidocella sp. | reverse complement strand
GATGCGACGTTGTTTGTCAGTGAGCTGGGTGCCGGGTTTGATGATGCCGCGCTCAACAAAACTGCCAAAGGCGATGCGCGGCGTCTCGCGCCCTGTGGGCGGGGCTGTGATGGAGGCGAGCGGCATGGGTTTTTCGGCGCGCAGGCGGCCCCAGGCGGCTTCCACATAGGCGGGGTGGCGTTCGATTCCGATGAAATGCCGGTGCAGGCGCTTGGCTACCGTGGCGGTGGTGCCGGTGCCGAGGAAGGGGTCCACGATGATGTCTCCCGGGCTGGTGGAGGACATGATGACGCGGTGGAGCAGCGCCTCGGGCTTTTGCGTGGGGTGGAGTTTTAACCCATGCACGTTGCGCAGGCGCTCGCCCCCGGTGCAGAGCGGCATGGTCCAGTCCGAGCGCATCTGTAGATCGCCGTTGAGCGACTTCATCGCCTGATAGTTGAACTTATAGCGGGCGGTTTTGGATTTGGCGGCCCAGATCATGGTCTCATGCGCGTTGGTGAAGCGCCGGCCGCGGAAATTGGGCATCGGGTTGGTTTTGCGCCAGATCACATCGTTGAGGATCCAGAAGCCGAGATCCTGCAAAATGGTGCCGATGCGGAAGATGTTATGGTAGCTGCCGATGACCCAGAGCGTGCCGTCCTTGCTTAAAATGCGGTGGCACTGGCCCAGCCAGTCGCGGGTAAAAGCGTCATAGGCGGCGAAATCATTGAATTTGTCCCAGTCGTCGTCAACGCCGTCGACCAGGCTGTCGTCCGGGCGGCGTAGCTCGCCGCGCAGTTGCAGGTTATAGGGAGGGTCGGCGAAGACGCAGTTGACCGAGGCATCGGGGAGCATGCGCAGCATCTGCCCGGCATCGCCGAGCAGTATCTGGTCAAGCGGGAGTTCGCGCAGCATTTCCACGGGCAAGGCAGACCCTCAAATTCGGTAAAGCTGTAAACTGAATGTAGGGCCGTGGTCACGTCAACAGGTTAAACATTGGAGAGAAGCGGGCCAAAACCCATGCGGTGGTGCGCGGTGGGGCCCAGACGCAAAATGGCCTCGCGGTGGATGGGGGCGGCGTAGCCGGCGTTTTTGGCCCAGCCGTAGCCGGGGTGGCGCGCGTCGAGGCGGGCCATCAGGCGGTCCCGGGTGATTTTGGCGGCGATGGAGGCAGCGGCGATGGAGAGGCTGATGGCGTCGCCGCCGATAATGGTGGTGCATGGGATGCCGCCGCCGGGGGCGCGGTTGCCGTCAACCAGCAGGTGGGTGGGGGGTTGCGGCAGGGCGGCGATGGCGCGGCGCATGGCGAGCAGGGAGGCGTGCAGGATGTTGAGTGTCTCGATTTCGCGCACGGAGGCGGCGCCGAGGCCGATGAGCGCGCCCGAGGCCCGCAGGGCGGTGAGCGCGGCGGCGCGGCGGGGGGCGGAGAGTTTTTTGGAATCATCAATGAGGGCGGCGAGGCCGGGCGGCAGGGTGGCGGGCAGAATAACGGCGGCGGCCAGCACGGGGCCGGCGAGTGGGCCGCGGCCCACCTCGTCCACCCCGGCGATGATGCCGCCGATGCGGGTCTCGAAGGAGAGGTCAGGCATTGCGCAACCCGGCGAAGAAGCTGGCGAGCAGGGCGGAGCAATCGGAATCGCGCACGCCGCCGATAATCTCGGGTTTGTGATGTGTGGTGACGTGGGTGAACACGCGCGGGCCATGCTCGATCGCGCCGGTTTTTGGGTCGTACGCGCCGAACACCAGCCGGCGCAAGCGAAAGGCGGCGATGGTGCCCGCGCAGAACACGCAAGGCTCCAGGGTGACGGTGATTGTGCAGTCCGCCAGGTATTTTCCGCCCCTGGCGGCGGCGGCGGCTTGCAGGGCCAGGAACTCGGCATGGGCGGTGGGGTTTTGCGTGGCCTCGGTTTGGTTGTGGGCGGCGGCGATGATGGCGCCTGAAGCATCGGTGACCACGGCGCCGACCGGGATTTCATCTCTCGCGGCGGCGGCGCGGGCTTGGGCCAGGGCGTGTTCCATGGGGGTCATGCGGGGTTTCTTGCCTTGTGCGGATGCACAGGTCTAGTTGCCTTGTGCGGATGCACAGGT
>NZ_JAQTZC010000112.1:0-1787 GCF_028687955.1 Acidocella sp. | reverse complement strand
TAGTTGCCTTGTGCGGATGCACAGGTCTAGTTGCCTTGTGCGGATGCACAGGTTTAGTTGCCTTGGTAGGGGCTGCGGGTCTAGGTGCGGGCATGACAAAACGGCCTTTGATTGGTTTGACCCTGGATGCCGAGCCCGCGGGCGGGTGGTCCAAATACCCTTGGTATGCGCTGCGGCAGAATTATTGCGAGGCGGTGGCGGCGGCCGGCGGGCTGGCGGTGGCGCTGCCGCATGAGGCGGGGCTGGCGGAGGATTACCTCGGCCGGCTGGATGGGCTGATTGTGACCGGTGGCGCGTTTGATGTGGACCCAGCACTTTATGGCGAGGCCGAGCGCCATGCCACGGTGGAATTGAAGGCGGACCGCACCACGGCGGAGCTGGCGTTGCTCCAGGGCGCGTTGCGGCGGGACATGCCGGTATTGGGCATTTGCGGCGGTGAGCAGCTGCTGGCGGTGGTGCTGGGGGGAAGCCTGATCCAGCATATTCCCGATGCGGTGGTGGGAGCGCTCGAACATGAGCAGAAAACCTCGCATTATCAGCCGGGGCATGAGGTGGAGATTCAGCGGGGGACGCGATTGCATGATATCGTGGGGCCGCGGATGCTGGTGAACACCTCGCACCATCAGGCGGTGCGGTCTGCCGGGCGGTCGGTTGTGAACGCGGTGGCGCCGGATGGGGTGATTGAGGGCATCGAGGTGCCGGGGCTGAAATTTTGTATCGGGGTGCAGTGGCATCCGGAATATTTGATCGACAAAGGGGATACGGCGATTTTTGCGGCGATGATGGCGGCGGCCAATGGTTGAGGAACAGCGCGGCGAGCGGATCGCCAAGTTTTTGTCACGCGCGGGGGTGGCGAGCCGGCGCGATGCGGAGGCGATGATCGCGGCGGGGCGGGTGCGGATGAACAACGCGCCGGTGGAGCATCCGGCGGTGTTCGTGGGGCCTACGGATATTGTGGTGGTGGACGGCAAGGCCGTGGCGCAGCCCGAGCGCACCCGGCTGTGGCGCTACCACAAGCCCGACGGGCTGGTGACCACGCATAAGGACCCGGAAGGCCGGCCGACGGTGTTTGAGCATCTGCCGAAGGATTTGCCGCGCGTGATCAGCGTGGGGCGGCTGGACCTGACCTCCGAGGGGCTGTTGCTGCTGACCAATGACGGCGCGCTGGCCCGCCAGCTGGAGCTGCCTTCAACCGGCTGGCTGCGCCGTTACCGCGTGCGCGTGCATGGCGGGGTGGACCCGAAGAAGCTGACGCGCCTGGCCGAGGGCATGGTGGTGGATGGGGTGAAGTTCGGGCCGATCGAGGCGTCGGTGGATTCGGTGCAGCGGGCGAATACATGGCTCAGTGTCTCGCTGCGTGAGGGCAAGAACCGGGAGATCAGGCGCGTGATGGACGCGCTGCTGTTGCCGGTGACACGGTTGATACGCGTGGCCTATGGGCCGTTTCAGCTCGGGCTGCTGGCCAAGGGCGAGGTTGAGGAAGTGAACGGGAAGATTCTGCGCGAACAGGTGCCTGGGCTGGGTAAATGAGCCTGGGGCCTCGGATACTCGCGGGGGCGTGGCGCGGGCGCAAGCTGGTGGCGCCCGAGGGGCTGGAGACGCGGCCGACCGGGGCGCGGGCCAGGCAGGCGGTGTTTGATATTTTGCTGCATGCGCCCTGGGCCGGGGCGGAATTTTTGCGGCGCGCGCGGGTGCTGGATGTGTTCGCGGGCACCGGGGCCTATGGGCTGGAGGCGCTCTCGCGCGGGGCGGCGGCGGCGGATTTTATGGAGCAGGCGCCTGGGGCC
>NZ_JAQTZC010000050.1:9272-16744 GCF_028687955.1 Acidocella sp. | reverse complement strand
GGGGGCGCTGCTGCCACAAATGGAACGCGCCAACCTGCCCGCCGTGTAGGGCCCGGACCACGGCCTTGTCGGAGCCACCCGCGAAACCTTGCCTAAATTTATAAAAATAACATTTTCGAGGTCTTAACTTTCTCGCCCCAGTTTCCCGGCATGACCTGCACCATCTGCCATGCCGCACGCATCAAAATCATCCGCTGAGGCCTTATTGGCCGCGGAATCCGCCCCGCACACGGCACGTGAGTTGCGCCAGCGCACCGCACGGCGCGAGATCACCGAACGCCGGCGCATAACCCAGCGGCTACGCCAGGCACTGCTCTCCGGCGGGTTTGTGCTGCAATACCAGCCCCTGGTCTCGTTGCGGACGGGCTACATACGCGGTGCGGAAACAATCATCCGCCTACAGCACAGCCGCCGCGGGCTTATAGCCGCCGCGCATTTCATGCCCATCGCCGAACACTCGGAGATCATCAACGATGTCGGCGGCTGGATGCTGCAACAGGCCTGCATGCAGGCGGCAAGCTGGCCGGGTGATCTTTCAGTGGCGCTCACCCTCTCCCAGCGCCACATGCAGGGCGGCAGGCTGATCCGCCAGCTTCTGGAGTCGCTCAGCGCATCGGGCCTGCCCGCGCAACGGCTAGAGCTGGAACTGACCGAGGCCATGTTGATCGACGATAACGACGACACTGTGTTTGCGCTGAGGGCGTTGCAGGGCCTGGGTGTACGGCTGGCGCTCAATAATTTTGGCACCGGCTACGCCAGCCTGAGCGCGCTCAAGCGCCTGCCCATCGCCACTCTGCGGCTGGATCGCTCGCTAATCCACAATCTGGACGAGGGCATTGCGGATGCCGCTATCGTACAGGCGGCGGTAAAGGCGGGGCACGCGCTGGGCTGCGCTGTACTGGCTGACGGCGTGGAGAACGAGGCGCAGCTGGCGTTGCTGAACGAGATCGGCTGCGATGAAGGTCAGGGACCGTATTTCAGCCAGCCCGTTGCCGCCGCCGAGATCGCCGCGATGCTTGCCACCAGCCCGCGCGAACATCTTAAATAACCGCAAGCGCCTTTCGCTTCACCCTGAGTTTGGGCATAAGCCAGGGCATGAGCTCAGACCCCGCCGAACAAGCGATTCTCTCCCTGCTGACGGGCAAGGACGCGCAAAAATCCATCTCACCAACCGAAGCCGCCCGCGCCCTGGCCGGCAACCCGCCGGGCACGGCATGGCGGGCCAGCCTCTCGCCCATCCGCCTCGCGGCGCAACGCCTGGCGAAGGCCGGGATCATCGAACTCCTGCGCAAGGGCAAGCCGGTTCCTCCGGCGGAAGCGCGCGGTGTGATCCGCCTGCGCCTGACGCAGGCACAATAACATGCGCCACACCATGACCAACTTTCTCACCGGGCTGGGTGAAGCCTGGAGCCTGGCAAAGCCGTATTTCGGCTCGCAGGAACGCTGGGCCGCGTTTGTCTTGCTGGGCGCGGTGATCGGCCTCAACCTGCTACTTGTAGGGCTGAACGTGGTGCTGACCTATTGGAACAACGATTTCTTCAACGCCATCCAGGTTTATGACCAAAGGACCGTGGTGGACCTGCTGTATTACCCGCTGCTCACCATCAAAGGCGCGCGCTACCCCATGCCGGGCTTCGCCGAGCTGGTGGTGGTGTATATCCTCATCGCGGTGTACGCCTTCTACCTCAACCAGATGCTGCAAATTAAATGGCGGCAATGGCTGACGACGCATTACGTCGAAAACTGGCTCTCCGAGCGCGCGTATTACAACATCAGCCTGAGCCAGAGTCGCAGCACCGTCATTGACAATCCGGACCAGCGGATTTCGGAGGATCTGCGTGATTTCACGGCCAACAGCCTCTCGCTGGGTATGGATTTCATCACCAATGTGGTGACGCTGTTCAGCTTTGTCTTCGTGCTTTACGTGATCTCCGGCTCGGTCAAACTCCTCGGCATCACCATTCCCGGCTACATGGTCTGGGTCGCCATATTGTACTCCGCTGTTGGCACGTTGTTCACCCAGCTCATCGGCCGCAAGCTGGTGCCGCTCGCCTTCAACCAGCAGCGGCTGGAGGCCGATTTCCGTTATAGCCTGGTGCGCGTGCGCGAAAACCCGGAAGCCATCGCGCTCTACCGCGGCGAGGCCGACGAGCAGGCCACGCTGGGCGAGCGCTTCCAGGCTGTGCGGGATAATTTCTGGGCCATCATGCGCCGGACCAAGCTGCTGAACTTCTTCACCATCGGCTTCACGCAGATCGCCAATATCTTTCCGCTGGTTGTCATCCTGCCGCGCTATTTCGCCAAAGCCATCGGCCTTGGCGGCTTGAGCCAGATTCCCATGGTGTTCGGGCAGGTGCAGGGGGCGCTCTCATGGTTTGTCACCTCCTACCCGAACCTGGTGACATGGCGCGCCACCGTCTCGCGTCTTTACGGCTTCCGCGAAGCCGTGGCGGCCGCGCGCAGCGCCGCCGCCGCCGGGCCACAGGTGGGTGCTCCCGGCGCCGCCTTCAAGCTCAACAACCTCACCCTCACCTTGCCTGACGGCCGCTGCCTGTTGGACCATGCCAGCCTCACCCTGCGGGCGGGCGAACCGGTGATCCTGACCGGCGCTTCCGGGGCCGGCAAGTCCACGCTGTTTCGCGCCATCGCCGGCATCTGGCCGTTTGGCCATGGCAGCATCACCCCGCCCAAGGGCAGCCTGCTGTTTCTGCCGCAAAAACCCTATTTCCCGCTGGGCAGCCTGAAACGCACCGTCACCTATCCGGGGGTGGAGCAGGATGTGGCGGATGACGCCGTTCGCACGGCACTCGCGGATGTAGGGCTGGAACATCTTGCCGCCCGCCTGGGCGAGAGCGAGAACTGGAGCCTTATCCTCTCCGGCGGCGAACAGCAGCGCCTGGCCATCGCCCGCGCGCTGCTCGCCAAGCCGGACTGGCTGTTCCTCGATGAAGCCATCTCCGCGCTCGACAGCGCCGCGGCTGGAAAAATTCAGGCGGTGCTGCGCGAAAAACTACCCACCACCACCATCGTCGCCATCAGCCACCATGGCGGCATTACTCCAGGCCATCGGCATCTGGCCCTCTCCGGCGGGGTTCTGGCGGAGGTGGCGGCCTGATCAGCCCCGCAGGCCCACCATGCCGAACCGGCGCAAGGCGTCCGCGCGCAGGGTCATCATCTGGCCGTTGCTTTCCTCGCGCACGCCCGGCGGCGCGGTGATGAGCAAGGCATCAGGATGATGGATGGTGTCGGGCTCGTGTTCCTCCACGCAACCCTCCGCCTTCAGCTTGAGCATGTGGGCCAGCACGTTGCGCTGCGCCGCGACTTTTAAATACGGGTCGGTTTTGTTATAGAGCTTGGCCGCGAGCGCCGCGACCCCCCAATCCTGCTGCTTCAGCTCGGCCAGAATGGTCCGCTCGCGGTACTGGCGGTGCGCCAGCAGTTCGCGCACCAGGGCGCGCGGGTCCGCCAGCAAGGGGCCATGGCCACTTAGATAGTACACATCATCGCGCGCCAGCAGCAACTCCAGGGAGCGATAATAGCTCAGCATGTCGCCATCCGGCGGGCTGACGATGGAGGACGACCAGGACATCACATGGTCGCCGCTGAACAGGATTTTGGTGCCATCGGGCAGGAAATGCTCAAAGCAGAGATGGTCCGCCGCATGGCCGGGCGTGTGCAGCGCCATAAGCCCCGCAACCGTGCTGAAATGATCCAGCGCGATATCGGGTTTGAGCTCCGCTTTCCCGCTGATTTTGTAAGCCGCGACCGGCGCCCCAGTGGCCTGTGCGAGCGCGGCGGTTGCCCCCCAATGGTCGCTATGGGTATGCGTGAGCACGATATGGCTCACCGGCCGGCTGCCCGCTGCGGCCATCACATCGCGGACATGCTCATCATCCCTCGGCCCGGGGTCGAGCACCACCAAGCCATCGCCCGCCTCTATGAGATAGGTGTTGGTCCCCTGATAGGTCATCACACTTGGGTTGCGGGCCACGACGCGCCGGATACCCGGCAACACGAAAATCGGGACGCCGCGCCGCGGCTCCGGCTCTGTTAAAAAAGGCATAGGGCATCATGCCTGGCAAATGCGCCCTCTGTAAACGTCAGCCAGTCACCGGAGGGAGTCCGGTCATCTGAACGAGTAGAGCACCGCGAGCATGGCGAACACGCCGATGACACAGACCACACCAAACAGCGCCTCCGCGAATGTCGGGTTGGAAACCCGCCGGGAAGAGCGGCGCCGCCGGCCGGGGGATGGTGGTAAATTTACAGTTTCTAAATCTTTTATATTCATTGACTTATACCTCGAAACCTCGAAGCCGTCCCGTTTTTGCGGCGGGACTCTCTGGATAATTTCCGATCGTAATTCTGCTCTCAAACGCCCTTGAAAAGCAATAAAAATGCGCATGTTGCACGGCATCGGCACCACCCTGTACGCTGCGCGCATGACATCTGATCCGGACGCCGCGCTGCGCGCCTCGCTGAACCGCCATAAGCTGTTTGCCTCCGCGCTACTGGGACTGATGGCCGCCCTTGCCGCCACGAGCTACGCGCTGCCGCCTGGCCCGTGGACCACCTTGCTGCGCGACGCCGCCAAGGCCGGGTTTATTGGCGGCGTGGCGGACTGGTTCGCCGTCACCGCGCTGTTCCGCCGTCCGCTCGGCCTGCCCATTCCTCACACCGCCATCATCCCGGCGCAGAAGGAGCGGCTGGGCAACGCGCTGGGCCGTTTCGTCGCCAACCATGTGTTCACCGAGGGGGATATCCGCAAATTCCTCGGCAACCTCGATTCACCCGGGATTTTACGCAAATTTCTCGCGGACCCCACCGCCACCCGCCCCGCCGCCGAGGCTCTGGCCGGAATGCTGCCCAAGCTGCTGGCGAGCATCGAGGATGGCCGCGCGCGGCGCCTGCTCGCCCGGCTGCTGCCCAAGCTGATCGGCGGCAAGGCGGCGGGCGTGGTGGTAGCGCGCGCGCTGGGCGGGCTGGTGGAGGGAGGGCGGCACCAGGAGGTGTTTTCCTTCATCCTCAACCAGTTGAAGGATACACTTGTGGCGCGCGAAGAAGTTTTGCAAGCCGCCATCAAGGAGCGGGTGCGTGAACAGGGGGGCCGGCTCGTCGGCTGGGCGCTTGGCGCCACTGTGGCCAAACGGGTGCTCACCGCCGTTAACGCGGAGCTGGAGCGCGTCAGCCCGGACAGTTCCGAGATGCGCGACGCCTTCGACGAATGGGTCCGCTTTGAGATCACCCGGCTGGAAACCGACCCCGCGCGCGCCGCCGAACTTGGCCGCGCGATGCAGGGCGTGCTGGCGCATGAAACAGTGCAAGCCTGGGCCTGGGATGTGTGGGCCAGGCTGCGCCGCGCGCTGGAGGCCGATGCCGCCGCTCCACACGGCCGCTCGGTGAGCGTGATCGAGGGGGCGCTGGCCGGCCTCGGCGAGGTGCTGGGTAAAGACGAGACCGCGCGTGCGCGCGTGAACGCCGCCGTGGAGACACTGGCGCTCAATCTGCTCCCCGCCGCGCAGACCGAGCTGGCCGCTTTTATCGGCCGCGTTGTCGGCGCATGGGATGGTGAGACCATCACCCGCAAGCTGGAGCTGCGTGTCGGCAAGGACCTGCAATACATCCGCGTCAACGGCACGCTGGCCGGCTTTATTCTGGGCGCGCTCATCAGCCTGGCCACCATGGCGCTGCCCGGCGGCGGGTAGCCGCCGTGCCGCATGGCCCATTTTCCACGCTTGTGACGGGGGGGTTGCATACGCTATGTCAGGCGCATGAAACACCTCGGCGCAGCACTCCTCTTTTTCATCCCCGCAATCGCCGCCGCGGCTGACGGCCCGGTGGCGCTGGGCGGCAACGGCGGCAAATTCGGCGACTGGACAGCCGCGGCCTACGGCACCGGCAGCGCCAAGGTCTGCTATGCCTTCACTGATGCGCAAACCTCCACACCCAGCTGGAAATCGCGCGGGCCGGTGATGCTCACCGTGACCGAGCGGACCGGTAGCCGGGACGAGGTAACGCTGAGCGCCGGGTACACCTACCCGCCCAAACCCACCGTAAACCTTACCGTTGGCGCCACCAAGGTTGATTTCTATACCCAGGGCGGGACCGCTTTCACCACCTCGGGGGGCGAAGCCGTCGCCGCCTTCAGGAACGGTGCCACCGCGCAAGCCGTTTCCACCGGCCCGCACGGCCATCCGGTGACGGATGTTTTCTCCCTCACCGGCTTCTCCGACGCTTACGGCGCCATCATCAAGGCATGCCCGTGAGCGATCTGCTGCTGCCCGGCGACGCCGAACGGATTCTCGCCAAGGCCGCGCTGTTCGCCCCGCCCGGCAACACCCTGCCCGATGGCCGGCGCGACCTTGTGGGTCTCTCGCGTGAGGAGCTGCTCGCCGCTGTCGCCGAGGCGGGCGAGGCCCCTTTCCGCGCCAAACAGCTCTGGCACTGGATTTATCATCAGGGCGTGCGCGATTTTTCCGCCATGAGCAGCATCGCGCGGCCGTTGCAGGAGAAATTCGCCAAGCATTTTATCGTCAGCCGGCCGGATGTGGCGCTGGACCAGCTCTCCAAGGACGAAACGCGCAAATTCCTCTTTAATTTCCGCGACAATGAGAAGGTCGAGACCGTCTACATCCCCGACCGCCAGGAAGACCGTGGCGCGGTGTGCATCTCCAGCCAGGTCGGCTGCACCCTCTCCTGCCGCTTCTGCCACACCGGCACGCAGAAGCTCGCGCGCAACCTCTCCTCGGCGGAGATCGTCGGCCAGTTCATGGCCGCGCGCGATGCCTATAAGGAATGGCCGAGCCCCAAGGGCGAAACCCCGCGCCTGCTCTCCACCATCGTGCTTATGGGCATGGGCGAGCCGCTGTATAATTACGAGAACGTCGCCAAGGCCATGAAGATCGTGATGGATGGCGAAGGCATCGGCCTGTCGCGTCGGCGCATCACCCTCTCCACTTCCGGCGTTATCCCCATGATGGACAAGGCCGGGGCGGAGCTTGGCGTCAACCTCGCGGTCTCACTGCATGCCGTACGCGACGATCTGCGCGACGAGCTGGTGCCGCTGAACCGCAAATACCCGATCAAGGACCTCATCGCCGCCTGCAAGCGCTACCCCGGCGCTTCCAACGCAAGGCGCATCACCTTTGAATATATCATGCTCAAGGGCATCAACGATTCCGAGACCGACGCCAGGGCGCTGGTCCATCTCATCGCCGGGTTGCCCGCGAAGGTGAATCTGATCCCCTTCAACCCCTGGCCGGGCAGCACTTACGAATCCTCAACCCCGGTGGCGCTGAAGAAATTTGCCAGCATCGTGATGGACGCCGGCTACGCCTCGCCCATCCGCACCCCGCGCGGGCAGGATATTTTGGCGGCTTGCGGGCAGCTTAAATCCCTGGTGCAACCGGCGGCGTAAGACCCGCGCAAGCGGGACGCTCCCCCAACTTAGCGGAGGCGGCAACTTTACTCTT
>NZ_JAQTZC010000050.1:0-9172 GCF_028687955.1 Acidocella sp. | reverse complement strand
GGCGGCGGGATGCACGGCCCGCGGCACGGGCGCGGCGGGCGGATGGCCCGGTTGCTCGAACATGGCGACCTGCGCCTGCTGGTGCTGCATCTCATCAACGAGAAGCCCCGGCATGGCTATGAGATCATCAAGGCGATCGAGGATCTCTCCGGCGGCGCCTATGCGCCGAGCCCCGGGGTGATCTACCCGACACTGATGATGCTCGACGAGCTTGGCCAGGTGGCGAGCGCCGCCGAAGGCAGCCGGAAGCTGTTCTCCATCACCCCGGAGGGCAAAACCAGCCTCACCGAGGCGCAACCGGCCGTGGACTCGCTGCTGGCGCGCATCGCGGCGGCGCAACCGCGCGAGATGGCGCCGCCGGTGATAAGGGCGATGGAAAACCTCCGCACCGCGCTGCGGCTGAAGCTGGAAAACACTGACCGGGCCAGCGGCACGATCCGCAGGATCGCCGACCTGCTGGACAGCACGGCCCGCCAGATCGAGGATCTGTAAAGCGCCTGGGGCAGCCCGCCAGGCCGCCCCGGTTGGCGTTGCCGCCGCTTAATGCTACCGCCGCGAATGTGAAGAAGTTCTATCAATCCGCCCCTGCCCAGGCGTTCATTGCCTGGGCCGCCGCGCGCTACCTTACCCTTGCCGCGCGCACGCTGCGCTGGCGGGTGGAGGGTGAGGCAAACCTGCGGCTGATGGCCGGAGACACACCCCTTATTGTGGTATTCTGGCATGAATGTCTGCCCGCGATGCCCATTTTTTGGCTGCGCGCCAAACGCCTGGGCATGAGCCGCCCGGCCGTGGTGCTGGCCAGCCAGCACCGTGATGGCCAGCTCATCGGCCGGGCGGTGCAGCATATGGGCATCGCCCTGGTCTCTGGCTCCTCCTCGCGCGGGGGGGCTGCGGGGTTGCGCGGGCTGCTCAAGGCCCTGGACAATGGCATGCATGTCGGCCTCACGCCTGACGGCCCGCGCGGCCCGCGCCGTACCGCGGCACCAGGCGCCGCTCAGCTCGCCGGTCTCAGCGGCGTGCAAATCCTGCCCTGCGGCGCTGTCACCTCGCGCGCAAAAACCCTGGACTCCTGGGACAAGATGCGCCTGCCCCTGCCCTTTGGCCGTGGCGCCCTGGTCTGCGGAGCGCCGGTCAGCGTCTCACGCGAGGACTGGCAGGCCGGTGTTCCCGCCATTGCCAGCGCGCTTAACGCCGTGATGGCCCGCGCGGCGGAGCTGCTGTGATCCTGCCGGCCTACAACGCCGCCATGCGCCTCGCCGCTCCGGCGCTGCGGCGCATGCTTGCGCGCCGGGTGAGCATGGGCAAGGAAGACCAAGCGCGCCTGAACGAGCGTTTTGGCATTGCCTCCCTGCCCCGCCCCAAGGGCAGGCTCGTCTGGTTCCACGCCGCCAGCGTGGGGGAGACTATGTCAGTCCTGCCGGTGATCCACGCGCTGGCCGGGCGCGCGCAGGTTCTGCTCACCACCGGCACCCTCACCTCAGCCCGGCTGGCGGCCGGGCGCCTGCCCGGCTTTGCCCGCCACCAGTTCGTGCCGCTGGATCATCCCGTTTGGGTGGCGCGCTTTCTAGAGCATTGGCGGCCGGAGGCGGCGGTATTCGTGGAGAGTGAACTCTGGCCAAGCATGCTCACCGCCTGCGATGCCCGGGGCATCCCGCGCCTGCTCATCAACGCACGCATCTCCGCCCGTTCGGCCGCCCGGTGGCGGTGGCTACCGCCACTGGCCATGCGCCTGCTCGGCGGGTTTCGCGCCGTTCACGCGCAATCGCCGGGCGATGCCGCCAATCTGCGCGTCCTTGGTGTGGGCAATGTGCTGGAATGGGGCAATCTGAAGTTCTTTGCCCCCAAACTTCCAGTGGATGCCGCCGCCTTGGCCGCGCTTCACCTCGAGATCCCCGGCCCGCTGTGGCTTGCCGCCAGCACGCATCCCGGCGAGGAGATTGTCATCCTGCAAGCGCATGAAGCGCTGCGGGAAGCCCATCCGGATTTGGTCACCATCATTGCCCCGCGCCACCCCGAGCGTGGCGCGGAAGTGGCCGCCCTGGCCGCCGCGCCACGCCGCAGCCTGCGCGAGGCCCCATGGCCGGGCAAAATTTATGTAGCCGACACGCTGGGCGAACTCGGGCTGTTCTTCCGCGCCGCGCCCTTCGCCTTCATCGGCAATTCGCTGGCGGGTTTTGGCGGGCACAACGTCATCGAACCCGCGTTGCTGGCCCGCCCGGTCATCACCGGGCCGCACAATGAAAATTTTATCGAGGCCGCCGCCCGGCTGCGCGATGCGGGCGCATTGGTTGAGGTGGCGGATGCCCTGGGCCTTGCCGCCGCCGCGCGGAACTGGCTGGACGACCCCGCCGCCGCGCAGGCTGCCGGAGCCGCCGCGCAGGCGGCGCTTAGCATGGAGGAGAACTTGCCGGCCCGGCTGGCCGGGTTGATCCTGGCCGCCATGCCATGAAAACGCCCGCCTTCTGGGCTAAACGCGGCATTCTGGCCCACGCTCTCAGCCCGCTTGGCGCGCTCACCGCCATGCTCACCGCCCGGCGAGTCGCCAAAACCGGATTCAACCCAGGCATCAGGATCATCTGCGTCGGCAATGCCGGGGCGGGCGGGGCGGGCAAAACCACGGTGGTGCTGGATTTCCTCGCCCGGCTGAAAGGCCCCGCCTTCGTGCTCACGCGCGGCTACGGAGGGCGGCTGGCTGGGCCGGTCCTGGTAGATCCCTCCATCCATACCGCCGCCGACGTGGGAGACGAGGCGTTGCTGCTTGCCGCCGCCGCTCCCACGATCGTATCGCGCGACCGCGCCGCCGGGGCCAAACTAGCGCTGGCCGAGGGCGCCGCCGTGGTGGTGATGGACGACGGGCTGCAAAACCCTTCGCTGATGAAAACGCTCTCCGTATTGGTGATCGACGGGGGTTACGGCTTTGGCAACGGCATGTTGCTGCCCGCGGGCCCCCTGCGCGAGCCGGTGGCCCGCGCCGCCGCGCGCTGCCAGGCGGCGGTGCTCATCGGCACGGATGAAACCGGGGCCCTGGCGGCGTTGCCGCCCGGCCTGCCGGTGCTGCGTGCCGCGCTGATACCCGATTGCGCGCAAAACCTTGGCCGCCGCCGCGTGATCCCCTACGCCGGGATCGGCCGGCCGGAGAAATTCTTCCGCTCGGTGCTCTCGCTGGGCGCGGATATTGCGGCCACCCACGCCTTCCCTGATCATCATGTCTACACCGCCCTCGATTCGGCGCGGCTGCTGAATGAGGCATCGGAGCTTGGGGCAACACTGGTGACAACCGCGAAAGATTACGTGAAACTGCCGCCCCGGCTGCGCGCGGCAAGCCTGATGGTGAGCGTGCGGCTGCGCTGGGAAAACCCCGACGCGCTGGAGGCCCTGTTGAAATGAACGATATAAAACTGGCGCACCGCGCCGAGGCCCTGCTGGTGCGCGCCGTACTCGGCCTGTTGCGGAACCTGGCACCCGCCACCTCAGCCCGAATCGCGGGTAGCGTGGCACGCGCGCTCGGCCCGCTCATTCCGGTCTCGAAAATCGCCGATAAGAACCTGCGCATGGCGATGCCCGCGCTGGACGCCGCGCAGCGCCGCAAGATCATCGGCGAGACCTGGGAAAACCTCGGCCAGACGGTGGCGGAACTCACCCGCATCGGCGAGCTGCACCAAACAGAATCCGGCCCCGGCTATATCGTCACCGGCTGGGAGGAGCATGTCGCACCGGCACTGGCCAAGGGCGGCCCGGCGATTTTTTTCACCGGGCATATCGGCAACTGGGAGATCATTCCCCCCGCGGCGTTCTCGCGCGGGGTGGATATCGGCTTCATGTACCGCGCGGCCAGCAACAAGCTGGTGGACGATATCATCCTGCGTCTGCGCGAGGCCAATTTTGGGCGCCAGGTCATCATGTTTCCCAAGGGCGGCGCCGGCGCCCGGCAGGCTTATGCGCATCTGGCGCGCGGCGGGCGTTTGGGCATGCTGGTGGACCAGAAGCTCGACAACGGCATTTCCGTGCCGCTGTTTGGTATTCCCGCGATGACCGCCTCGGCCATGGCCAGCTTTGCGATCAAGTTCAAATGCCCGGTGCTGCCGGTGCATGTGGTGCGCATCGGCCCGGCGCGCCTTCAGGTTATCTGCGACGCCCCCATGGCAATCCCTGATACCGGCAACAAAGACGCCGACGTGGCCGCCCTGACGGCTGAAATGAACCACATCCTGGAGCGCTGGATCCGCGAGAAACCCGGCGCCTGGCTCTGGCTGCACCGCCGCTGGCCGAAAGCCTTATACAAATAGCCGGTGCCAATTGCCCCGCCACGCGGTAAGATGCGCGCATGACCTTCTGGCGCACCAAAACATTAGCGGAGATGAGCAAGGCGGAGTGGGAATCCCTCTGCGACGGTTGCGGGCGCTGCTGCCTGCATAAATTGCGCGATGAGGACACCGATGAGATAAGCTTCACCAATGTCGCCTGCCGCCTGCTAGACCTGAAGACCTCCCGCTGCTCGGACTACGCCAACCGGCGGACCAAAATCCCCGATTGCGTGCAGCTGACTCCCCGGAAACTTAAAACTGTTGATTGGCTGCCCCCCAGCTGCGCCTACCGCCGGCTGGGCGAGGGCAAGGATCTGCCGCCCTGGCATCCGCTCATCACCGGCCGGGCGGAAAGTGTAGCCGAGGCGGGCGCGGGCGTGGCCGGGCGGGTGTTGAGCGAGCGTGACGCCGGGCCGCTGGAGCACCATATCGTCGAATGGCCAGGCAAACTCCCCAGGGTCCGGCGATGAAGGCCCCGGAACTCACCACCGAGATGGTTCCAGTGCAGGGCGCGCTGGCTCAGGTGGCGTTCCGGCGCTCGGCGCGCGCGGCCAAAATCTCCCTGCGGATAGACCCGGCGCAGGGCGGCATTGTCATCACCCTGCCGCCGCGCGCCTCGCGCCGCGCCGGCCTCGCCTTATTGCAGACGCATGAGGCCTGGGTGGCGGAAAAACTGGCCGCCCTGCCGCGCGCCCTGCCCTTTGTCCCCGGCGCGGTGGTGCCGGTGGATGGGGTGGAACATGTCATCCGCCCCGTCGCCGCCGGACATGGCGGCGCCTGGATCGAGGGGCGGGAAATCCTGGTTACCGGGGATGCGGAATTTTTAAGCCGCCGCGTGGCTGATTGCCTGCGCCGCCTGGCGCGCCAGAGGCTGACCGCGCTGGCCGCCGAGAAGGCGAGGCTAGCGGGGGTCACCCCCAGATGCGTGCGGGTGAAAGACACGCGCACCCGCTGGGGCTCCTGCGCGCCAGATGGCACGCTGGCCTTTTGCTGGCGGCTGATCTGCGCACCCGCCTTTGTGCAGGATTACGTCGTCGGGCATGAGGTCGCGCATCTGCGCCACATGAATCACGGGCGGCAGTTCTGGACGTTGACTGAACAGCTGACCGCGCACCGTATTGCCGCCAGCGCATGGCTGGGCACGCACGGCCCCGCGCTGTTGAGGATCGGCGGATAGATTAAGCTTACGCACCAATCGAGAAAGGCCACGCTTCGTGAAAGCTGTCGCATTTACCCATTCCCGGCCCATTTCCGCCTCTGATTCTCTGGAAGATTTCGACCTCCCCGTGCCTGTACCCCGGCATCATGACCTCTTGGTCGAGGTGAAGGCGGTCTCGGTCAATCCGGTGGACACCAAGCTGCGCCTCTCTGGCGAGCCTTTGGGAGAGCCGCGCGTGCTGGGGTTCGATGCGGCCGGGATCGTGCGTGAGATCGGCCCTGACGTGCAGCATTTCGCCGTGGGGGATGAAGTCTATTACGCCGGGGTTCCCACGCGGCCGGGCACGAATGCGGAGTATCATCTGGTCGATGACCGCATTGCCGGCCACAAGCCGAAATCGCTCAGCTTTGCGCAGGCGGCGGCACTCCCGCTGACAAGCCTGACCGCCTGGGAAATGCTGTTCGACCGTTTCCGGCTCCCGCGCGCACAGGGCACCAGCGGCACGCTGCTCATCGTCGGCGGGGCTGGCGGCGTCGGCTCCATGGCGATTCAGCTGGCCGCGCAACTCACCAGCTTCACGGTTGTGGCTACCGCCTCACGCCCTGAGACCGCGGACTGGTGCCGCGCGCTGGGCGCGCATCATGTGCTCAACCACCAGCATGATCTGGCGACTCAGTTCTCGCAGTTCAGCCTGAACGCGCCTGAGCATATTTTCTGCGTCACGCATCAACGCCAGCATTTCAAGAAACTCACCGAGCTGCTCGCCCCGGAAGGTGCCATCGGGATCATCGAATCCGATGCCACGGCGATTGACATCTCAACGCTGCTCAAAAAATCCGGCACGCTGCATACGGAGTATATGTTCGCGCGCGGTATTCTGAAGCCGCCCCAGATCACGGCGCAGCACCTCACGCTGGAGGCTATCGCGCATCTGGTTGACAGCGCCACGCTAAAAACCACGATGACGGAGAATTACGGCACGATCAACGCGGCCAACCTCAGGCGCGCTCATGGTGCGATCGAAGCTGGTTCGGTTCGTGGCAAGATCGTGCTGGAAGGTTTCTGATCACACGCAAGCACAGAACCTTCAGCACATAGCCGAAGGTTCTGTGCCTATTTTGCCAGGCGGCTGATTGCGGTCAGCTGTTCAGCCCCGTCTCGGGCGAAAGCGCGTTGCGGCTGGCCAGGCAAGGCGAGATGAACAAATAGCCTCGATAGCCTCCGGCCAGCGTCCGTACCGAGACCATCAACCAAAATCCGGCCAGTGCAACGACGAGTATGGCGCCGAATATGGTGAAAAACGCCATCCCCGTCTGCACGCCCAGGTTAAGCGTGGCCAAGGTGAACACGCCGAGCGGAAAGGTGAACCCCCACCAGCCCATGTTAAAGGGCAACCCCTCGCCCAGATAGGTGAGCGTGATGCCCGCGGCCATGAACAGCCACCAAGCGCCATAGCCCCAAAACACCAGCCCGCCGATGACGCCGATGCCATGCGCGACGGCGCCGATATCGGCCATGCCAAGCCCGGCCAGAACACCCGGCGCATCATGCCCCAGCACCAGCAGGCTCAGCGCGCCGGTGCCAAGCGGCCCCAGGGCAAGCCAGCTAGAAACCGCCATATCGCGCTTGGGCAACTTGTGCAGCACCAGCCGCAGGAACAGCACCACCAGCACGCCGCAAGCCAGCGGCACAGAAAATGCCCAGAGCGCATAACAGAAAAACAGCATATTCGCGGCGGCCGCGGGGGTGGCCAGATGCGCCAGCAGCAGCCCGCCGCTGGCGGCGGTCACCTCCGCGGGCACAATCGGCAGCAGCCAGATCGCCGTCATCGAGTCAAAACTATGCGTCTGGCGGGTAAACATGAGGAACGGCACGAGCAGGCCAAACCCGATGGCCAGCGCCGCGTCGATCCACCAGAGCGTGAGCGCGATGCCAACCGCCCGCTCCCCGATCAACGCAATGCCGAAGGCGAGAAACCCGTTGATGATCGTCGCCAGCCCCATGGGGATGGCGCCCAGGAACATCGGCATCACCGAATGGGTGAAAATCGGCATGGCATCGCGCGTGAAAAAGATCCAGCGGGCCAAGTACAGCGCCGTACAAAGCACGAACAACGGAATGTTGACTAGCCAAAGCCCTACCGCGATCTGATGCAGGAATGGCAGTTGCAGCGGGAACAGGTTGAGCGCCAGCGCCACCACGCCGGTTCCCATGGTCACGGTGAACCAGTTCGGCGTAAACTGCCGGATGATCTCGCGCGGATGCGCATGGTACGAAAAAGGCTTGGACAACGTGAACGACATGGAAAATCCCTTTGATTTCGGCCTCAGTATACGGCGCAGTATATATTTACTAAAATCGAATGTTTTTGTTGTTTCGTTCAAATAAATTGGTTAATTTCATTACCCGCCGGTAAGCCTGTTTCAAGAATTGAGTGACCATGACCCTTGAGCAACTCCGTATTTTTATCGCGGTCGCGCAGCGCGCGCATATGACCAAGGCCGCCGCCGCGCTGGGGCTTGGACAATCAGCTGTGAGTGCCGCCATCGCGGCGTTGGAGACAAGGCACGGTACCAAATTGTTTCACCGGGTGGGGCGCGGCATCGCGTTGACTGAGGCGGGGGAACAGTTTCTGGGCGCCGCGCGGGCCGTGCTCACGCAGGCGGAGGCGGCGCAGGCGCTGCTGGAGGACCTCGCCGGAACCACACGCGGACGGCTGAGCCTACAGGCCAGTCACACGATCGCCAGCTACTGGCTGCCCCGGCATCTGGTTTCGTTCCGGCGCGCCTATCCGGGCATTGAAATCGCGCTGACCGTGGGCAATTCCATGCAGGTGGCGCAGGCGGTGCTGGAGGGCACCGCCGAGCTTGGCCTGGTTGAGGGGCCGGTGGAGTTTCCCGTGCTGCTGAACCTGCAAGTGGCGCGCGACAGCATGATTCTGGTCACAGGGCCGGAACACCCCTGGGCAGGCACGGAAAAACTGGCCCCCGCGCAGCTCACCCAGAGCGAATGGGTGCTGCGCGAGCAGGGCTCGGGCACGCGTTTGGAATTTGAGCATGCGGTGGCGGGGTTTGGGTTGAACATCGCTGATTTTCGCGTCGCGCTTGAACTGCCCTCCAACGAGGCGGTGCGCGGCGCGGTGGAGGCCGGGCTGGGCGCCACCGCGCTCTCCGCCTCCGTCGCGGCCCCCAGCCTGGAAGCCGGGCTGCTGCGGCAGGTGAACTTCCCTCTGCCCGAGCGCGCGTTTCATCTACTGCGCCACCAGCAGCGCACGCCCAGCCGCGCCGGGGCGGCCTTCAGCGCCCTCATCCACCCCGGCTGAGGCACCGCGCATGGCCGGCAAACCATCCAGGACGAAATTTGTTGCATTCAAAAGCTCCGCGCTGGGGCCTGGTGAGATGCGAAAACTGGTGCTGCCAGATGGCCGGGCGATCGCGATTTATAACGTCGAGGGACAATTCTACGCGACAGATGATTTATGCACGCATGGAGGCGCCTCGCTCACTGAAGAGGGCGTTCTGAGCGGTCGCATCATAGAATGCAGCTGGCATTTTGGCAGCTTCAACGTCACCACCGGTGAGGTGGTGACAACACCATGCAGCAGAGACCTTAGAACCTACCCCATTAGCGAGGCCGGCGGCATGCTGTACATCGAGGCTTGAACCGCACGCGGCAAACACGGAGCGCGATCGTTTGAGGTTCGCTCAGC
>NZ_JAQTZC010000049.1 GCF_028687955.1 Acidocella sp. | reverse complement strand
GAAGCGGCGCCCGCGGTGGATTTGAAATCCCTGCACGCGGAGGTCGGAGAGCTCACGCTTGAGAATGATTTTTTGTCCGGTGCGCTCGGCAAGGCCGGGCTTCTGAGCGCAAAGCGATGATCGACCGAAGCCAGAATCGCCTGCAACGTCCTGAACCGGATGGCCGGCCTCGGTATGCCGGTGTCCTTGAGGGTCAAATAAACGCCGCTACCATGACGACCACCAACCCTGACACGACCTATGCAACAATGCCCTGATCAAGCGTATTTTCGGCGGGCAGGTTTGGCCAAACTGGGTTGGCGCAGGTCTTCAATTCAGTTGGTTCCGTACCCACCGGCGGGAGAAGCGGGCATGCCAGCTTCTCCCGCTTTTCAATGGCCAGAGCTTCGGCGAAAGCTTATATTTTGTGTTTTATAAAAAATAAACAACTATATGTTGTGTTGTGTTCGATGCCGTCCGGGCTTAAAAAAATAGCTGACCGCAGGTTTGTAGAGTCGCATTATGGAGCCGTGGTGCAGCGCTTGCGCCGGGCTGGCTAGGCGGTGCGAGGGCGCGTGGTGGTTGGTGAACAGCGGCTTGGATGAAAACAGGATAATGTGATGGACATGGTTGCCGGACACTCGCAGACGCAGCCCCCCGCGCTTGAGCGGATTTCCCCGATTTCGCGCCAGATATGGGCGGATAAGTATCAGCTTAAACGCGAGGACGGAACGCCGGTGGACCTCAGCATCGAGGATAGCTGGCGCCGCATCGCCCGGGCGCTTGCCGCCGTGGAGGCGGAGCCGGCGTTATGGGAGGGGCGGTTTTATACAGCGCTGGAGGATTTCAAGTTTCTACCCGCGGGCCGCATCATCGCAGGCGCTGGTACCGGGCGCCGGGTGACGTTGTTCAACTGCTTTGTCATGGGCGATATCGAGGATGATCTCGGCGCCATTTTCGCGCATCTGCGCGAGGCCGCGCTGACCATGCAGCAGGGCGGGGGCATCGGCTACGACTTCTCCACGCTGCGGCCCAGGGGCGCGGTGGTGAAGGGCGTCAGCGCCGATGCGTCCGGCCCGCTCTCGTTCATGGATGTGTGGGATGCGATGTGCCGCACCATCATGTCAGCCGGGGCGCGGCGCGGCGCGATGATGGCGACGTTGCGCTGCGACCATCCCGATATCGAGGCGTTCATCGCCGCCAAGCGCGAGCCGGGGCGGTTGCGCAACTTCAACCTGTCGGTGCTGATCACCGACGCCTTCATGGCCGCTGTGGAGGCCGATGCGGACTGGCCGCTGGTGTTTGGCGGCACCACCTACCGCACCCTGCGGGCGCGCGCGCTGTGGGAGAGCGTGATGCGCGCGACCTATGACTACGCCGAGCCGGGCGTGCTGTTCATCGACCGCATAAACCAGCGCAACAACCTGTATTATTGCGAGACGATCCACTCCACCAACCCCTGCGCCGAGCAGCCGCTGCCGCCTTATGGCGCCTGCCTGCTGGGCTCTATCAATCTGGCGGCGCTGGTGCGAGCGCCGTTCACGCCGGCGGCGCATCTCGACAAGGAGGAGCTGGCCGGGCTCGTCGCCGTGGCGGTGCGGATGATGGACAACACCATCGACGCCTCAGGCTTTCCGCTCGAGGCGCAGCACCAGGAGGCCATGGCCAAGCGGCGCATCGGCCTGGGGCTGACCGGGCTTGCCGACGCGCTGATGATGGTGGGCTTGCGCTATGGCACGCCCGAGGCGGCCGCGGCGGCCGCGCGTTGGGCGCATGAGGTGAACCGCGCCGCCTATATTGCCTCCGCCCGGCTCGCGGCCGAGAAAGCGCCGTTCCAACTCTATGAGCGGGCGGCGTATCTGGCGGGCGAGACCGTGCGCGAACTTGATGCCGAGGTACGGGCATTGATTAGCGAACACGGCATCCGCAATGCGTTGCTCACCTCCATCGCGCCGACCGGCACGATCTCGTTACTGGCCGATAATGTCTCCTCCGGCGTGGAGCCGGTGTTCGCGCATAGTTTCGTGCGCAAGGTGACCGAGCCTGATGGCTCAAAACGCGAAGAGCTGGTTGAGGATTATGCGGTGCGGCTTTATCGCGCCCAGTTCGGCGCCGATGCGAAACTTCCCGATTACTTCGTGACCGCGCAGACGCTGACGCCGATTGAGCATATCCGCATGCAGGCCGCGCTACAGCGCCATGTTGACAGCGCGATCTCTAAAACCGTGAACGTTCCGGCGGATATCACCTTCGAGGCGTTCCAGGAGGTGTATCGCGAGGCCTACCGCCAGGGCTGCAAGGGATGCACCACCTACCGGCCCAACGCCATTACCGGCTCCATCCTCTCGGTTGCGCCAGAGCCTGCCAGCGAGGCGCAGGCAGTGGCGGCGGCGGCGGCAATTCCGGTTGTGCCGAATCACTCGCCGATTCCCCGGCCGGGCAAGCTTACCGGCAGCACCTACAAGCTGCGCTGGCTCGACAATGAGCATGCGATGTACATCACCGTTAACGACATCGAGGAAGACGGGCGGCGGCGGCCGTTCGAAGTGTTCATCTCGTCTGCGAACATGGAGCATTTCAGCTGGGTGGTGGCGCTGACCCGCATGATCTCGGCGGTGTTCCGCCGGGGCGGGGAAGTGGCGTTCGTGGCCGAGGAATTGAAGAACATATTCGACCCGCGCGGCGGGCAGTGGAGCGGCGGGCGCTATGTACCCTCACTGATCGCCGCGATCGGCGGGATCATCGAGCAGCATATGATCGAGACCGGCTTTCTGGTTCCCGGCGGAGATGGTGGGCATCAGCCCCATGCCGCCAGTCTGGCAGCGCCTGCCGGCGCGCTGGGCATGATCTGCCCGCAATGCAGCCAGCCCGGGGTTACAAAGGATGGCGGCTGCCTGAACTGCCACCAGTGCGGCTGGTCAAAATGCAGCTGAACGGCGCGGCTATTTGCGCGCCTGGTGGCCGCTGACAATTTGCGCGCTGATGTTGAGGGCGAAGGCGGCGAATGCCGCGCTCATCCCCATCATCAGCTGCGACACCATACTGGCGAGGGTGCTTGCGCCGGTCATGTATTCAGGCGGCACATCCGCAAATTGCAGTGCCGAGAGGCTGGTGAATTGCATGGAGCGGAAAGCGCCGCTGATAAAAAGCACCGGAACGATGAGCAAGTGCGGCGTGTGTGGTGTTAACAACGTGCACGCGGCCATTGAGGCCGCGGTGAGCAGGCCATTGACGATCAGCACCTGACGGAAGCCAAAGCGGCGCAAAATCCGCGTTGTGATACCAGTCAGCCTTAAGGCTGACTGGTATGCGCGCGGGGCTGGTGGGGCGGCCGCGCGCAAAATCAAGAGCTTATACCAGCCCGCCACCAAACCCAGAGAGTCAAGCTCTTGGCGGGCTGGTATTAGCGGGCTGGTATGAGTGTTTTCATCAATAAATTGCCAACAAAAAACCCCGGCAGTTTCCCGCCGGGGCTCGATGTCTTAGAAAAAATCCTGATTATTTGAGGATGATTTCCACGCGGCGATTCTGCGGCTCGCGCACGCCCGGCCCGGTGGGCACCAGCAGATTGGTGTCGCCAAAGCCCTGGGCGGTGATCTCGGAGGCGGGAACGCCGTCCGCCACCAGCTGCGCGGCAACCGCTTTGGCGCGGCGCACGGAGAGGCCCTGGTTATAAACCGGGGTGCCGGAGGTGTCGGTGTAGCCGTTTACGTCAATCGTCGTGGTGGCCTGGGTTTTGCTGTCGGATGCCGCCTGCGCGATGATCTGAGTCGCACGCGGGGTCAGGCTGGCCTTATCCCAGTCAAAAAACACCAGATAGGTGCGGGCTGGAGCAGGTGCCGGGGCTGCAGCGACCGGAGCTGCAACCGGGGCCACCGCCGGCGCGGGCGCCGGGGCGTTGAACAGCTGGTAGCGCAGGCCAACCAGGAAGGTGTGGCTGGATTCCTGACCAAGCTTGAAGCGGGTGCCGGCTTGATTGTAGTTGCGGCTCTCAACCTGCTGGGTGAACTTGTATTCAGCGGTGAGGGAGAGGCCGGGGACCATCGGCAGCGGATAGGCAGCACCGGCGATGATGTTATAGGCGAAGCTGCCCTTGGTGCCGCTAACCGGGGCGCTGCCCGCAGTCCTCAACGAAGAGTCGAGCTTCTGCCACTGATAGCCGACGCCAGCGCCGACATAAGGGAAGATCGGCAGGCCGACATTCATGTCATACAGCGCGTTGACCATGGGGCCGTAGGTGTCCAAACCGCCGGTAACGCGCTCACCGCCGCCGATTTTATGCGCGGTGTTGCGGTAGTAGTTACCATTCAGCTCCACGCGGAAGCCGTTGCCAAAGCCGTAACCGACGGCAAGATCGCCAGCATAGGAAGGACGTGACAGGATTTTGCCGGAGCCGGTTGCGCTGCTCGCGGGGACCGGGTTGAGAATGCTGGTGCCAGCACCCAGGCTGACATATGGGCCGGTGACCGGCTGTGCATGTGCCATGATCGGCAATGCAAGGCAGGTGGCGGCGGCAAGGGCTAAGCGCAGCTTCATGGCTAAACTCCAAAAATTATAAAACGAACCTCGCTCATTTAGTCGCACCCAGGGTGATTCAACAGAGCGAATTCGCTTCAATCCTTAACATTCTGACTATGTTGTATTTTTAGCACAATTTTGCAGCGCAAAAATAAACAAATGGTAATCGAGCTGCTCTGCCGATGAGTCCCGCTGCATCGTGCCGCGCAAGGAGAAGAGTCAACCAAGCCCCGGAAATGAAAGAGCCAGCGCCTCCAAAAAAAATGTTTCGCCGCCTCGAAGTTCAGAACCGGGTGCTACGAGCATCCAATGACGCGAAAGGTTTCTCCCGCGTCGCCAACGACGGTTGCGCCGGGCGTGGAACGGACCATCCAGCCGCGGAACAACGGCGGCCCGGATATATTGGCCAAAGGCTCGACCGTCAGGAATATGGCTGCATCCGGCAATTGCCCGGCGGGGCGAATGAGGCAGGACTGCACGGAGACCTGAAGATCCCCGATATTCGCCTGCCCGCCAACCAGGATGGATACCTGGGCCGTGCTGCCATCAACCTTGTCGAGCACACCAAGCAGGGCCGTCTTGCCGGGCGTCCAACCGCTGGAAATAACGGGGGCTGTGTCAGCCATATTGGAGTCTGCGGCGGCGGAGCCAGAGGCCGGCGCCGGGGACCCTGGCGAAGCAGGGGGTTGTGCCTGCACGAAGCCGGGAGGAGGTGCAACCGGCGCAGGCGCGGCGGCCGAAGCCGGCGCAGGAAGAGGGGCCGAAACAATCGGCGGCGGCGGCGGAACAGCCACGGTGTCACCCGTCTGCCCCCAGGCGGCGCCGCCTGCCAGTAAGGCGAGAACAGCCATGGCGGCGCGAAGCCGCATTATTTTGCCGCTGCCGGAGAAAGCGCCGCCGGGTTAGCCGGCGCGCTCGCGCCGCTACCCTGAGCGGGAGCGGATGTCTTACCCGGTGTACCGCCCATGGAGAATATGAACTTGCCGAGCAGATCCTCGATGTTGATCGCCGACTGGGTCACGGAAAAAGACTGACCGGCGGCGAGCATGGTGTTTGAACCACCCGGCGAAACGGACACATAGTTGCCGCCCAGCAAACCATCGGAGGAGATGCTGGCGCTGCTGTCCTCAGGCACCTTGATGCCGTTATCAATCACCAGCCGGACAATGGCGGCGTAAGTGTTGGGGTCCAGCCGTTCATCGGCGACATGGCCGATGACAACGCCGCCAATTTTAACATCGGCGCCGACGGTGAGGCTGCCGATGCTTGAGAATTGCGCCTGCAGCGGGTAGCCGCTCGTGGTGACGGTTCCAGATTCGGTGAGAGCGTAAACCAAGAACACCGCCGCAACGACGATGACCGCAAAGCCAGTAAAAAGCTCCGGAAGTCTACGGGCCATCATCCTTGCCCCGGCGTCCAGGATTCGTAATCGGCCGAGGCTGCGGCACGCTGGCCGCCCTTATAATCATGTCCGGCGGGACGGTAGCTTTCCGCCGTGCCCGTGAGGTTGGGCTGGTGCGGTTTAACCCAGGGCTTTGCGCCGGTCTCGGCCAGCGGCTGGTCCGTGAGGCGATGCAGCCAAGCGTGCCAGCGCGGGGCGACGGCCGAGGGATCAGCGGGACCGGCATAAACCACCCAGCGGCGACCCTTGCGGGCGATGCCGTGGGCCGGACGCTCAAAATACAAATTGCCCTGCTCGTCGCGCCCGGCGAGGCGGCCGTGGCGAAGCGTGTAGAGCACGAGGCCCGGGCTTGAGATTAGGCGGCGCAGACCGCCGAGCAGGCTGATTGAGACTTTGGCAGCGGATGCGGATTGGGAAGTGCTCATGCCGCCTGATATAAGTGAAGCGGGCGCTGTGGTCCATCTTCAAGTTGCGCGCAGACTATCCACAGTATTTTGTGGTTTGGAACAAAATTTACCACTATATGCACTTTAACTGGCGCACAGGCCAGCATAGGATGAGGGCATGGGCACTTATAGAACTGACAAATCCTGGCATGGCATAAAACAGGCGGTATTCGCCGGACGCGCGGACCCGGATTCTCTGGCGGTTGATGTTAAAATTCCCGCCGCCTGGGGCGCCGGGGCGGCCGATGCGCTGGCGGGGATACTGCCGGAGCGGGGCGCGCTGGACATTGCGCTCGCCGCGCAGGCCTGGATTGCACCAATCGCAGCCCGGGCACAAACCACCGCAATTGCGCCGGAGCTGGGCGCGCAGCTGCATGAGCTGCTGGCCGCGCGGCTGGGAAGCCCAAGCGCCGAGGTTTGGCAGAATAAAACCTCCGTGCAGCCGGGCTTTGTGTTCAACCTGAATGCATTTGTTGATGAAGCGGGGGTTTTTGACATTGCCCGGCTGGGCGCGATGGTGCAGCGCGCGGTGACGGCGCTGACGCTGAGCACCCCCTCGGCGCACAGGCTCAATATCGGCTTCACGGATCTCAACCTGTTCCTGGCAAGACTCGGCGTGGATTATGACTCCACACCGGCGCGGGACACGGCTTTCACGCTTACAGCGTTCATGGGGGCGCAAGCGGACATCGCCTCGGCCAGATTGCTGGCACGCGGCGCGGCGCCGGGATATCCGGTGACAGCCGCCGCTTTGCCGGCCCATTGCGGAGTGCCGGGATTGAAGGAAGCGGCCGCGGCGGCGCAACAGGAGGCACTGGCCGCTGGCTCACGCCGCCACGAGGCATTGCTTGGTTTTTCCGCGACGCCGGAAATTGAAGCCCTGCTCGGGGCTGAGGCGCGTAATTTCGCCCCGGCGATCTCGCCGGTGGACGATGAGGGGCGGCTGAGCCTTTGGGCTAACGCGCGGCTGACAGTGCTGGGTCTGAATGCCGAGGCGGCTTTGGCCAAGATGTTGAGTGGTGAAGCCTTGCTCCCTCCCGTGCGCCCGGCGGCGCATGCCGCGATGCATGATGCGCTAGCGCCTCTGGTGGCGGGGATGCCCGCGCGTCCGGTGGCGCCCATGCCCGCGCGCCGGCAGTCCAACCGCGAGGCCCTACCCGCGCGCCGCAGCGGCTACACGCAAAAAGCCAGCGTCGGCGGGCATAAATTATTCATCTCCACCGGCGAATACGGCAATGGCCGGTTGGGCGAGATTTTCATTGCGCTGCATAAGGAGGGCTCAGCCTTCCGCGGCCTGATGGATGCCTTTGCGATCGCGGTGAGCCTAGGGCTGCAACATGGGGTGAACCTGGAGGATTACGTCGAGGCGTTCACCTTCACGCGCTTTGGCCCGGCCGGGGCGGTGGAGGGCGATCCGGCAGTGCCGCAGGCGACCTCGATGATCGATTACGTGTTCCGCAATCTGGCGGTGAACTATCTGGGACAGACGAATCTGGCCCCGGCGGTGCCAGAAACCAGCGATACCGTGGGCGATGGCGCGGCCGACCGCGCGCCACTGCTGCCGCTTGATCTCCCCGCCCCCGCCCCGCGCGAACGGCGCAAAAACCTGAAACTGGTGAGCAACGCATGAATGTGATCGAACGGCTGGCCGAACTTGGAATCACGCTGCCAAGGCCGATGCCCCCGGTGGCGACTTATGTGCCGGTAAGCATTGCCGGCAATCTGGTAACCGTGAGCGGGCAGTTGCCCGCCATTGACGGCAAGGTGGCGGTAACGGGGAAACTCGGACTGAATGTCTCGATCGAGGAGGGGCAGCACGCGGCGCGGTTGTGCCTGATCAATGTGCTGGCGCAGCTGGAAGCGGCGCTGCCCAGCGGGCTGGCCAGCATTGCCAAGGTGGTCCGGCTTGGCGGTTTCATCGCCGCGACGCCGGAATTCTCGCAGCACGCTGTTGTGATGAATGGCGCATCGGATTTGGCGGTGGCTGCTTTTGGCGATCTGGGGCGGCATGCGCGCTCGACCGTCGGCGTGGCGTCGCTGCCGCTGGACGCGGCGGTTGAGGTTGAAGGGACTTTCTGGCTCGGCTAGCGCCGCGCGCCCGGTGTGTTTCAAACCGGGGCGGTTGATCCTGCTTATGGATAAACCGCAGCTTCCCCGGGTATAAGGCTGCAACCATGAGTGAGATCAACCTTTCGCGACTCCAGGCCCGGATGGCGGTGAACATACTGCTGGACGGTGCGCTCGCGGCGATCGCGGTAGGGTTAAGCTTCTGGCTGGCCAACCCCGCTGCCCCCATACCGCAGCCGCCTGTGTTGCCTCTGGGCGGCGCGGTGGCGATCTGGCTGATCGGGGCGCCGCTTGGCCTCCCCCGGCTGCATTGGCGGTTTATCTCTTTCCGGGATCTGGCCATGATCGGCGCCGCCGGAGCGGTTACGGCGGTGATGCTGGTGCTGCTGCTTATCGGCACGGGTATCCCCCTGCCCTCACCTGCATTTCCGGTTATTCTGGCTTTGTGCCTGGTGGTGTTTCTGATTTCACCGAAATTCCTGTACCGCTTGGCGCGCATCCGCAGTTCTGACCGCCGGTTAGCGGCGCAGAGGGCTGTTCTGGTGGGCGACGCCGCAAGCGCGGAGCTGTTTTTGGCGGCGCATCATCAGGCGGCCGCTTCTCCCTACCGGGTGGTGGGGGTATTGGCGCTCTCGGCCAAACACATGGGGCAACGGCTGCATGGGCTGGATGTTTTCGGCACCGTGGACAAAGCGGAAACAGGGCTCGCCAAGCTGGAACAAAAACCTGATCTGCTGATTATCACATCAGGCGGCTTGATGGGTGACAGGCTGACAAGCTTGCTGGCGGTTGCGGCGCGCAGCGGCATCAGGGTGTTGCGCGCCCCCAGCCTGACCCGGCTGGCCCCGGCTGAGCAAAAACTGGAATTGCAGCCGATCGCGATTGAGGATCTGCTGAACCGCCAGCAGGTGCGGCCTGACCGTTCCGGGATGGCGCGGCTGATCGCGGGCCGGCGTGTGCTGGTGACAGGTGCTGGGGGCAGCATCGGCGCGGAACTCGCGCGCCAAGTGGCGGGCTTTGCGCCGGCGGAGATTCTGCTGCTGGACAATGGCGAGTATGCGCTTTGGCAGATTGATCTGGAACTGGCGGAGCTGGCCCCGGAGCTGGCGCGGCGCGCGGTTATCGGCGATGTGCGGGATGCGGCGCGGATGATGGCGTTATGCCAGAAATTCCGCCCCGAGCTGGTGTTCCACGCCGCCGCGCTGAAACATGTGCCGATTGTGGAGGCAAACCCGCTGGAAGGGGTGCAGACCAATGTGCTCGGCACGCGCGCTGTGGCTGATGCCGCCGCCGCCAGCGGCGCGGCGCTGATGGTGCTGATCTCCACCGACAAGGCGGTGAACCCAAGCTCGGTGATGGGGGCCAGCAAGCGGCTGGCGGAAATGTATTGCCAAGGGTTGAACGTGCAGGCGCGGCGCGGCGGCGGACAGGCAATGCGCTGCGTGACCGTGCGGTTCGGCAACGTGTTGGGCTCCACCGGCTCGGTGGTGCCGCTGTTTCGCCGGCAGCTTGCCCTGGGCGGACCGCTGACGGTGACTCACCCTGAAATGCAGCGCTACTTCATGACCGTGCGCGAAGCCGTCGAGCTTGTGCTTCAGGCCTCAGTGGTGGGCCGTGATGAGACAGTGATCCCCGATGGCGGGATTTTTGTGCTGGATATGGGGGCGCCCGTGAAAATCGTGGATCTGGCCCGGCAAATGATCCGGCTTGCCGGGCTGCGGCCGGATGTGGATGTGGCGATCCGCTACACCGGGCTGCGGCCGGGGGAGAAATTATTCGAGGAGCTGTTCCATGGCGGTGAACGGGCAGAGCCCACGGGCCATGAGGGGTTGCTGATGGCAAGCCCGCGCGTGAGCGATGTGCGGCTCGTGGCCGCCGCGATACGCGATATTGAAGCCGCCTGCATGACGGCCGACGAAGCCGCGGCCCTGGCGGCACTGGCGCGGATGGTGCCGGAATTTGTCCCGGCGGGAGGTCTCGCCGTTTTGAGTCCGGCGAGCTAGGATTGATATTATGAACACAGAGAAGCTTTCCCCTATCGCGTTTCTTGACCTGAAAGCGCAGCAGGCGCGCATTGGCCACGGCCTGCGCGCCAGGCTGGATGCCGTGCTGGCGCATGGGCAATATATTCTCGGTCCGGAGGTAGGCGAGCTGGAGGCCCGGCTGGCGGTGTTTTGCGGCGCGGCGCATTGCGTGACGGTGAGCTCGGGCACCGATGCGTTACAGATTGCGATGATGGCCGAGGGAATCGGGCGAGGCGACGCGGTGTTTCTGCCCGCCTTCACCTACACCGCCACCGCCGAGGTGCCGCTGCTGCTGGGGGCCACGCCGGTGTTCGTGGATGTTGATCCGCATACGTTCCAGATTGATCTGGCCGGGCTGGAGGCACGGATTGCGGATGTGAAACGTGGCTGCGCGTTGCGGCCACGGGCCGTGGTCGGCGTGGATCTGTTCGGGCAGCCGGCGGATTGGGATGGAATCCGCGCCATTGCCGCGCGCGAAGGGCTGTATACGCTCGATGATTGCGCGCAGAGCTTTGGCGCGGCGTTGAAAGGCGAGCGGCTGGGCAAGGCCGCGGATGCCACGGCGACCAGCTTTTTTCCCTCCAAGCCGCTTGGCGCTTATGGCGATGGCGGCGCGCTGTTTACGGAGTCCGCTGAGCGCGCGGCGCTTTTCCGCTCGCTGCGCACGCATGGAGAGGGCACCACGCGCTATGAGGTAATGCGCATCGGCATGAACGGACGGCTGGATACGATGCAGGCAGCGGTGTTGCTGGCCAAGCTAGAGGTGTTCGAGGGCGAGATTGCGCGGCGCGAGGAAATCGCCGGAATTTATGACAAGGCGCTGGCCGATGTCCTCAAAATTCCATCGCGGGTGGCGCAGAGCGTGAGCGCCTGGGCGGTGTATTCGGTGTTGCTGCGCGACGAGGCGGAGCGCGAAAAGGCCAAAGCCGCGTTGCAGGCTGCGGGGATCGGGCATGCGGTGTATTACCCGCGCGCGCTGCACCAGCAGCCGGCCTATGCGTCCTGCCACGATGGCGCGCCGCTGCCGGTGGCCGAGGGGCTGGGACGGCGAATTCTGGCGCTGCCGATCCACCCGGATTTGAGCGACTCGCAGGCTGCCCGGGTGGCGGCTGTGCTGCGCGGCGCCTTGGCATAGCACGCAATGCCGCGCGGTGATCTGTTCCCGGAAGTAGCGCCCTACCAGAGCGGGTATCTGCCCCTCTCCGACGGGCATGTGATGTATTGGGAGCAGGTCGGCAATCCGCTCGGCAAGCCGGTGCTGTTTCTGCACGGCGGACCTGGTGCGGGCGCGGGAACGGTGCACCGGCGGTTTTTTGATCCGAATGTGTGGCGGGCGATTATTTTCGACCAGCGCGGAGCCGGGCGATCCACGCCGCTGGGCAGCCTGGTGGCGAACACCACGCCGCATCTGGTGGAAGACATCGAGATATTGCGGAAATTTTTAGGCGTGGAGCGTTGGCTGCTGTTTGGCGGCTCCTGGGGCTCGACGCTAGCGCTGGCTTACGCGCAGGCGCACCCCGAGGCTGTGACCGGCGCGGTGCTGCGCGGCATTTTTCTTGGCCGGGCGGTGGAGGTGGAATGGTTCCTGCATGGCTTGGCGCGCGTTTTTCCCGAGGCGCATGCGGCGTTTTCACGATTTCTTCCTGAGAATGAACGGGCGGATTTGCTCGCCAGCTATTTGCGGCGGCTGACCAATCCCGACCCGCTGGTTCATGGACCGGCAGCGCAAAGCTGGAGCGTTTATGAGGGCTCATGCTCGACGCTGCTGCCAAGTTTTGAAGCTGTGTCTGCCTTCGCGCAGGACCGCTCAGCGCTTGGGCTGGCGCGGATCGAGGCGCATTATTTCGTGAATGATCTGTTTCTGCCCGCTGGCGGACTGCTCAGCCATATGGAGAAACTGCGTGATATTCCCGGCGAGATTGTGCAGGGGCGCTATGATATGATCTGCCCGGCGCAATCGGCGTTTGAACTGACGGCGGCATGGCCGCGCGCCCGACTGACCATAGTGCCCGATGCCGGGCATTCGGCCCTGGAGCCAGGGGTGCGGACGGCGTTGATCGCCGCGCTGGAGCGCTGCCGGACGCTGGCTTAAACGAGTTTTCCTTCGTGCAGGGTTAGCTGACGGTCCATGCGCTGGGCCAACTCTGGATTATGGGTCGCAATCAGGGCGGCGACATTTTCCGAGCGGACGATGTGCAGCAGTTCCTCAAACACAATGTTAGCGGTGTGGACATCAAGGTTGCCCGTGGGCTCGTCCGCGAGTAGGAGCACGGGATTGTTGGCAAGGGCGCGGGCAATGGCCACGCGTTGCTGTTCACCGCCCGAGAGCTTGCCCGGCAGATGCTGGGCGCGCGCGGTAAGGCCGAATTTTCCCAGCAGCTCCATGGAGCGCAGGTCAGCTTGCGCCTGCGTTTTTCCCGCAATCATCTGCGGCAGGGAAATGTTTTCCAGCGCGGTGAATTCCGCCAGCAGATGATGAAACTGATAGACGATGCCGATGGTGCGCAGGCGGATATTCGTCCGCGCATCATCGGAGAGTTTGCCGCAATCCTGGCCGCCGATGATCACCGCGCCGCCGTCAGGCTTCTCCAATAACCCCGCCAGATGCAGCAGGGTTGATTTACCTGCGCCGGAAGGCGCCACGAGCGCAACGATTTCGCCGCGATTGAGGAACAGCTCGGCGCCATCGAGCACGGTGAGTGATTCAGCCCCCGTTTTGTAGGTGCGGCCGATAGCCTGAAGGTGGAGCAGAAAATCACTCACTGCGCAGCGCCTCGATCGGGTCGATCCGCGCGGCGCGCCAGCTCGGGTAGATGGTGGCGAGGATGGAAAGGGCAAACGACATCAGGATGACTTCCGTGACCTGGTGCCAGTCCAGCTTCGCGGGCAGGGATTCCAGGTAATAGACTGTGGGATCAAACAGCGGTGTGCCGGTGATTTTGGAGACGAACTCCTTGATCTGCTCGATATAGGCACAAAAAACCACGCCGATGCCAAAGCCGATGAGAGTGCCGAGAGTGCCGACCGAAGCGCCGCACATGAGAAATATGCGCAATATGGCGCCCGAGGTTGCGCCCATGGTGCGCAGGATGGCGATGTCGCGGGCTTTATCCTTCACCATCATGATGAGCGAGGAGATGACGTTGAACGCCGCAACAATGATGATGAGGGTGAGGATGAGGAACATCACATTCCCCTCAACCGTAACAGCGGCGAGGAAGGAATCGTTGTTCTGGCGCCAGTCCTGGATATTGAGCGGCAATTTGGGTAGCGCGTTGACGATGGCCTGTTTGATTGCGCTGTCGTGGTCCGGGTCTTGCACGAAGACCTGAATTTGCGTGGCGGCGCCGGGGTGCTGGAACAAGGTTTGCGCGGCGCCCAGCGGCAGGAAGACGAAGCTGGAATCGTATTGCTGCATGCCGGTCTGGAAGATCGCGACGACACGGAAGCTCTGGATGCTGGGGATGGTGCCGATGATGGTGGCCCTACCCTGCGGCATGATGAGGGTGATGCTCTGGCCAACGGTAATGCCGAACTGGTTGGCAAGCCCGCCGCCGATGGCGATTGTGCCATCGCCCGTGAGGTCTGAGAGGCTGCCCGCGATGATGTGGCTGGCGACGGTGGGCAGGGCCGCGAGGCCCTCAGGCGTGATGCCGCGCGCGATTCCGCCTGCGGTGCCGCCCCGCGGGCCGGAAAACAGAACCTCACCCTGGACCACGGGAAACGCCGCGGTGACGCCCGGGATGGCACGGATTTTGGCTGATATGTCATCATATCCGGTAAGCGGCGGGCCTGCGCTGTAGACGCCGATATCACCGTTCAGGCCGAGAATCTGGGAGAGCAGCTCCTGACGGAAGCCGTTCATCACGCTCATGACGATGATGAGCGTGGCAACCCCGAGGGCGATGCCCACGAGCGAGAAAATCGCGATGACGGAGACGAACCGCTCACCACGGCGCGCGCGCAGGTAGCGGGCCGCGACTTTTCGCTCGAAGGCGTTGAACATCAGGACAGAACTTTCGCCAAGGCATCGGCAACCGATAGCTCGAAGCGCTCACCGGTGGCGCGGCGCTTGAGCTCGACCTGACCATTCGCCGCGCCGCGCGGGCCGGCGATGATCTGCCAGGGGTGGCCCATGAGGTCGGCCTCGGCGAATTTGGCGCCGGCGCGTTCCTCACGGTCATCGTAGAGGCAATCCTGCCCAAGTTTCTCGTGGAGATCGCCGCAGATTTTATCGGTGGCGGCGTCGCCCTGGCGCAGGTTGAGGATGGCAGCGCGGAAGGGGGCGATGGCGTCCGGCCAGATGATGCCGGCTTCGTCATGACAGGCCTCGATAATCGCGCCGGCGAGACGCGAGACGCCGATACCGTAGCTGCCCATCTCGGGGAAGATTTTTGTGCCGTCCTGGCCGGTAACGGTGAAATTCATGGATTCGGAATATTTTTTACCGAAGTAGAAAATCTGGCCGACCTCAATCCCCCTGCCCTCGCGCTTGCGTTCGGCTGGGATTTTCTCCCAGGCTGCGAGATCGTGTTTTTCATCCGTCGCGGCGTAGATGGTGGTCATCTGTTCGTAGAAGGCTTCCACGCTGGCCGCGGCCGAGGGGTCACCGGCTTCAAACGCGGCATCATAGAACACGCCGCTTTCACCGGTGGGGGCGAGGATGTGGAATTCGTGCGAGAGGTCGCCGCCGATCTGGCCGGTATCGGCACGCATGGGGATGGCGGTGATGCCGATGCGCTGGAAAGTGCGCATATAGGCCAGCATCATTTTTTTATAGGTGAGCAGCGCACCCGCGTAATCCAGGTCGAAGCCGTAGCCGTCCTTCATCAGGAATTCACGGCCGCGCAGCACGCCAAAGCGGGGCCGAACCTCGTCGCGGAATTTCCACTGTATATGGTAGAGATTTTGCGGCAGTTCGCGATAGCTTTTCACGCTCTCGCGCATGATCGCGGTGATCATTTCCTCATTAGTCGGGCCGTAGAGGAGGTCACGCTCATGCCGGTCGGTAATGCGCAGCATTTCCTTGCCATAGGCTTCGTAGCGCCCGCTCTCGCGCCAGAGATCGGCGCTCTGGATGGTTGGCATCAGAAGTTCCTGGGCACCGGCGGCAGCCTGCTCCTCACGCACGATCGCGGAGATTTTGTTGAGCACCCGCAGCCCTGCAGGCAGCCAGGCGTAAATGCCGGAAGCCATCTGGCGGACCAGACCGGCACGCAGCATGAGCCGGTGCGAGGCGATCTGCGCGTCCGCAGGGGTTTCTTTCAGTGTGGGGATCAAGCTTTGAGAGAGACGCATGAAGAGCCTTATGGTGTGAGCGAGTGCTACTTAGAGCGGATTGGCTGTAAAGGCGAGGCGGGGGCATTGAACCAGCGGCCAGCCGCACGGCGGCAGGGAACCTCGACCGTGGTATGCAGGACAACCGCAACGGCAAAAGTAACCCCCAGCATGCCCGCGGCGTAGAGAAGGCTGTGACTGGCCGGGGTCCAGCCTTGATGTCTGAAGAACAGTGCAAGCAGCAGCTGAGCCAGGGCAAAGCTGATGTACAACGCATAAGAAAGCCGGCCACCCCAGCGCAACCAGCCGGGATGAGCGAGCAGCGGCGGGCGCTCGGCATCCGCCTGCATGGTGAGGCTGAATAACAGCAGCCAGAGCGCCGCAACGGTGAGGACATCGGAGCCAAGCAAGGAAAATATGAGGACAAGCGCCGCAGCCAGAACCGCCAAAGCCCGGGTCGGCAGAAAATCGGCGTAGTTCGGGACGATTCGCGCCGCGGCGATGCCTGCCAGAAACTCCGGGAAGAAGCGCAGCAACCCCGCACCGGCGGCAAGGTTGAGCGTGTGCTGGTATTCAACATCAATCAGCCCCAGCGCGGTGAGGCAGCAGAGAATAAATGCAATCGAGACGATATGATCAAGATAGCTGACAATATACCACAACAGCGGGAACAGCAGATAACCGGCCCATTCCGCGCTGATCAGCCAGGATGGATACTCCCAGGCGCCAGGGCTGGAAAAGCCCCATCCCTGCAAGAGAAAGACATTTTCCAAAAACGCCGGCAGGCTGAATGAGGCAGCATCATGGGGGGCCAGGCCCGCGGCGGCCCCCACTCCGAAGAGCACGGCAAAAAGGATGATGGTGACGAGATGCAGCGGATAGATGCGGCCAAGCCGCGTGGCCCAGAAGCGCCATGCACGCGGATGAAAGGGCTGGGGATCGCCAAATTTTTCCCATTGCAACTGCGGGTGAACGCCCGCGCGGCTAAGCTCAGGATGCACCCGCGCCAGGATCAGGCCGGAAAGCATGAAAAAGCCATCAACCCCCAGATAACCGTGCCGGACGAGCCCCGCGAACGGCCCCAGCCATGCCGAAAAATTTATATCAACATCAATGAAATAGAAAAAAATCCAGGCCGCCAGCATGGCCCGGAAAACGGTTAGATCAGAGATTTCCTGCCTGAGATTCATGGTGGCTCCCCTCCTAA
>NZ_JAQTZC010000048.1 GCF_028687955.1 Acidocella sp. | reverse complement strand
AACCAAATCAGCCATCACCAATCTTCACCAAGCCTAAACCTAATGAAAACCTAAACCCCGCCCTAAAACGAAGCCCAGAAACGCCACCAACGTATCCCTTCCCAGCCTATTCAATTGTCAAATAACATAACCCAAAGAACAAAACGACGGGCCAAAGTCCCCGTCGCGAAGCGTATCAGATTAGCCAGGCACGAAGTCGAAGTCAATTCCGAAACCGTGCTCGGTGGAGGCAGCTTCTATGGAAAGAGATCAGACCCGTCAACCCTGACCGCAAACTAAAACCATCAAAATCCGCATTTTTTCTTTTAATTCATTGTTTTATATACATAAAAAAAACTTTCGCCCCCCTCTCAGCCCCTGCCCGCCGTCTTGGCGGCTCTCAAAGCCCCGCCACCACGCAGACCAAAAAAACGGGGGCAGGCCTCAGTTTGCCTCGCCCCCGCCCCATCTGTTGCGCGATTCGCCATTCAGGCGGCCGCGCGCATCTCCCGCCAGCGCAAATACCACGCCACAAATTTCGGTATCCCCACTTCCAGCGGCGTCGTTGGCGCATAGCCGCACAACGCCCCCAAAGCCGACACATCAGCGCAGGTCTCCACCGGGTCCGCCTCCGGCTTCGGCAAATTCACCGTCACAGCTTTCCGCCCCAGCCCCTCTTCCAGCAGCCGCACCAGATCCGTCACATACTCCGCGCGGTTATTGCCGATATTAAACAACCTATGCGGTGCCGCATCCTCTGGCGGATGGTCAAATACCCCCATGATTCCGGCCACGATGTCGTCGATATAGGTAAAATCGCGCTTCAACCGCCCTTCGTCGTACAAAGTCACCGGCCGCCCCGCGCAAATCGCCTCCGCGAAGCCAAAATACGCCATATCCGGCCGCCCCCAGGGTCCATACACGGTAAAAAACCGCAACCCCGTCTGCTTCAGCCCGAACAAATGGGTATAGGATTTGCTCATCAGCTCATCCGCCCGCTTAGTCGCCGCATACAATGAGGAGGGCTGGTCAGCCCGCGCATCCTCCGCATAGGGCAACGCTGAGCCCGTTCCATAAACCGACGACGAACTTGCATAAATCAGATGCTTCACACCCGGCGTATGCCGCGCCAGCTCCAGCACCGAGAGATGCCCGGTCAAATTCGAGGCCGCATACGCAAACGGCTGCTCCAGCGAGTAACGCACCCCCGCCTGCGCCGCTACATGCACAATCACCTCCACCCCATCGCCCAAGCGCATCACCGCTTCATGGTCGGCAATGTCCAATTTATGGAAGGTGAACCCCGCCCCCAGCCTGGCCAGGCGCGCCTGTTTCAGCCGCACATCGTAGTATGGGTTGAGGTCATCAACCCCCACCACCTCGATGCCCCGGGCCAGCAACGCCTGCGCCACATAATAGCCGACAAACCCGGCCGCCCCTGTTACCAATACCCGCATCAGCCCACCAACCGGTCTTCCAGCAATGTCAGCACGGCATGCCCCAGCGTGATGTGGCATTCCTGTATCCGCGCCGTCTCCGAATCGGGCACCACCACCGCGAAATCACACAGCGCCAGCGCCGGCCCGCCATCCCCGCCCAGAAACCCGACCGTCACAATCCCCATCTCGCGCGCCGCCCGCAAAGCGTGCAGCACATTCACCGAGCGCCCAGATGTGGTGATGCCAAACAGCACATCCCCCGCCCGGCCCAGTCCGCGCAGCGGGCGGGCAAACATCTCCTCCACGCCAAAATCGTTCACCGCCGCCGTCACCGCGGAGGTATCCAGCGCCAGCGTCATCGCAGGCCAGCTCTCGCGCGGCACCGCCCCGCGCAGCCGTATCACCAGCTCCGTCGCCAGATGCTGCGCATCCGCCGCCGAGCCGCCGTTGCCACAGAATATCAGCTTGCCCCCACCGCGGATCGCGCGTTCACAAGCCCCCACAACATCAAGCACCGGCGCCGCATTGGCCGCCAGCTCCAGCTTCAGCGCGGCCGAGCGTTGCAGCATCGCCGCAAACCGCCCGGCCTCGGTTTCATGATTCAAAATGCGTCCACTCCTGTCCGTTCAAGCGGCTACTGCGCAACCCAGCCGCCATCCATGGAAAGCGGCGTCCCGGTGATCGTCTCCGCAGCGTCGGATGCCAAAAACACCACCATCGCGCCCAGATGCTCCGGCGTCGAGAACTTCAGCATCGGCTGCTTTTCCTCCAACAGCTTCTTCTTCTCGGTCTCCACATCGGTGCCGTTCTCCTTGGCCCGGTCTTCCAGCTGCTTCTGCACCAGGGGCGTCAGCACCCAGCCCGGGCAGATTGCGTTCACCGTAATCCCGTCATTCGCCACTTCAATGGCCGCCACCTTCGTCGCGCCCACAACGCCATGCTTGGCCGCCACATAGGCCACCTTGTTCGGGCTCGCCACCAGCCCATGCGCCGAGGCAATATTAATAATCCGCCCCCATTTGCGCGCCTTCATCCCCGGAATGGCATATTTCATGCCATAGAACACCGCCGAGAGGTTGATCGCGATGATCGCCTCCCATTTCGCTTCCGGAAACTCCTCCACCGGCGCCACAAACTGGATCCCCGCATTGTTCACCAGAATATCCAGCCGCCCCAGCTGCGCCTCGGTCTTGGCCACAATCCCCGCCACCTGGTCCGGCTTGCTCAGATCCGCGCCATCATACAGCACCCGCACCGAGAACTCCGCCGCCAGCCCGGCCCGCAGCGCCTCAATGGCCGCCGCATCACCAAACCCGTTGAGCATGACATCCGCCCCCGCTGCCGCCAATGCGCGCGCAATGCCCAGCCCAATGCCGCTGGTCGAACCTGTCACCAAAGCCACTTTACCTTTTAACGCCATCACCAACTCTCCTTATTTCGGCTCGTCGAGATAATCATGCAGCACCGTGCCATAGGGCAGCGTCAAATCGGCCAGCAAATGCTGCCCATACATAATTTTCCGTACCGGCAAATCCGCCAGGCGGCAATTCACATGCGGCACCAGATGCAGCCGCGCATCCCCCGTAAAAGCAAATTTCAGGTCAATGTCCTGCAAATGATACCCAACAAGCTGCGCAATTTTCGGCCGGCCATCCACATCGGGAATAAACTTCAAATTCACGTTCAATTTACCCATCCCCGCCTTCGTCTGCGCCAGGTCCATCGGCGCCTGCTTATACACCATGGTCCCCAGCGCCACCCGCTCCTCGTCATAATAGAGCGTACCGGTCAGCGTCTCATGAATCGTCTTCAGCCGTGGAATACCGAATTTCTTGGGAAACCCCCAAATCTCCCGGCCAGCCGTGGTCGGCGCCTCATCGTCGAGGAACATCATGCAGCTATAGTTGCATTTAACACCATTATACGTCGCCGCGATGCCGCAGCCGCTCTCCTCGTAATCGCCAAACCCTGACGAATCGGGCATTTTCATCCATTCGAAGAACACATGGTTCCCATCCGGCTCCAACGGCTCGGGCAGCATGGCCCGCACCGCCGCGGGGTCCGTTTCATAATGAATCAGCAAATATTCACGGTTGATGAACCGGAACGGCCCCTTCGGATAACTGGGAGAGGCAAGCGGCATCGAGGCAGCACCGAGTATCTCATCGCGCGTCATTTGGCTTTCTCCTGTGGCCCTCTTATGTATGTGTCCCCCGCATCAGTTTCATGTGACGTTTATGTCACATTCTATTTAGGCCCCCGGCCCAATATGCTGCTACAACCCGCCTGCCGGACCAAGGATCATTGCTCATGGACATGCTGACAGACCCGCGCACTCCGTTGCGCAAGCCGCTCGCCCCCATCGCCCCGCTCCCCCGCCCCGCGGGGTGCGACGGCATAGGCCTCGTCCTGCAAGGGGGCGGCGCGCTCGGCGCCTATCAGGCCGGCGTCTACCAGGCCCTGCATGAGGCAAATTTCGAGCCGGACTGGATCGCAGGCGTCTCCATCGGCTCCATCAACGCCGCCATCATCGCTGGCAACAAGCCTGATAACCGGCTGGAAAAGCTGGAAAAATTCTGGCTGGACATCACCGCCCGCGACCCCTTCACCTTCTGGCCCGAAGGCGACGATCCGCGCAAACTGCGCAACATCCTCTCCGCGCTGCACGGCATGGCCTTTGGCCAGCCCGGCTTTTTCAAGCCCGCCGCCGTTAACGCCTGGCTCGCCCCGCGTGGCGCGCGCGCCGCCACCGCCCTTTATGACACCTCGCCCCTGCACAAAACCCTGGAAAACCTGGTCGATTTCGATCTCATCAACAGCCGCACGCCCCGCTTCGCCGTCGGCGCGGTCAACGTCGCCACCGCCAATTTCCTTTATTTTGATAATACCCAAACCGAAATCGGCCCCGAGCACATCATGGCCAGCGGCGCCCTGCCCCCGGCCCTGCCCATGGTGCGCATCGGCAAACATCACTACTGGGATGGCGGGCTGGTCTCCAACACCCCGCTGCAACACCTGCTCGACAATTGCGGCAGCATGAACCTGCTGGTCTTCCAGGTGGATCTCTTCTCCGCCAGGGGCGACATCCCGCGCGACATGCCAGACGTCCTCTCCCGCCAGAAGGACATCCAATATTCCTCGCGCACCCGCACCACCACGGACCATTTTCTCCAAACCCACCAGCTCAAGCAGGCCCTGCGCGACGCCCTCGCCCTGCTCCCCTTCGAGCGCCTGACCGACGCCCAGACCGCCATGAAGATCGAACTCGAGCGCCTGCCCGAAATCAACATCATGCAACTCATCTACCAGCAGAAGGCCTATGAAGGCGGCGCCAAGGACTATGAGTTCAGCCGCCTCTCCATGAAGGACCACTGGCGCTCGGGCTATTACGACACCCGCAACACCCTGGCCCATTCCGAATGGCTTGAAATGAAGGGCACCGGCGGCGGCATCCACACACACGACATCCACACCGCCGGCGAATAGCCTTTGCACCCCCGCCCCTTGGCCTCGCCTCCGGTCCATGGCAACTGAAGCGTTGACCATCACCGGAGTCGGAACACCTTGAGCGACTTATTCGAAAACAGCCCCAGTCAAGACAGCTACGGCGCCAAGGACATTGAGGTTCTTGAAGGCCTGGAGCCGGTGCGCCGGCGCCCAGGCATGTATATCGGCGGCACGGACGATGCGGCATTGCACCACCTCGCCGCCGAAATCCTCGACAACGCCATGGACGAAGCCGTCGCCGGCCACGCCAGCATCATCGAAATGTCCCTGGAGCCCGCCAACACCCTCACCGTACGCGACAACGGCCGCGGCATCCCGGTTGACCCGCACCCGAAGTTCAAAAACAAATCCGCGCTCGAGGTCATCCTCACCACCCTGCACTCGGGCGGCAAATTCTCCGGCAAGGCCTACGCCACCTCCGGCGGCCTGCATGGCGTCGGCTCCTCGGTCGTCAACGCCCTATCCAGCGCCTTCACCGCCGAGGTCGCGCGCGATAAAAAACTCTACCGCCAGGAGTTCGCCAAAGGCATCCCGGTCACCAAACTCATCGAGGTCGGCCCCATCCAGAACCGCCGCGGCACCACCATCCGCTTCATCCCTGACACTGAAATTTTCGACGGCAAGCAATTCTCCCCCGCCAGGCTCTACAAGCTCTGCCGCTCCAAAGCCTATCTCTTCCGCGGCGTGCGCATCAAATGGTCCTGCGACCCCAGCCTGCTGAAGGCCGATTCCGAAACCCCGGCCAGCGCCGAGCTGCACTTCCCCGGCGGCCTGCGTGATTCCCTCGCCGCCGACCTCGGGGCCACCCCCCAGATCCTGCCCGAAATCTGGTCCGGCGAAGCCAAATTCCCCGCGGGCGCTGACGGCTCGGATCAAGGCAAGCTGGAATGGGCCTGCGCCTGGATCGAGCGCGGCGACTCCTCGCTCGACACCTATTGCAACACCGTCCCCACCCCACTCGGCGGCACCCACGAATCCGGCTTCCGCGCCGCCTTGCTCAAGGGCCTGCGCGCCTGGACCGAGCAACGCAACAACAAGCGCGGCGCCGCCATCATCGCGGACGACATCACCGGCGCCCTGCGCGCCAAGCTCTCGCTGTTCATCCGCGAACCTCAATTCCAGGGCCAGACCAAGGAAAAGCTCACCAACCCCGAGGCCGCCCGCCTCACCGAAATCTCGCTACGCGACCGTTTCGATCACTTTCTCGCAGGCGACCCCACCAATGCCGACAACCTGCTCTCCTTCATCATTGACCGCGCCGAAGAACGCCTCCGCCGCAAGGAGCTAAAGGACACCCCACGCAAAACCGCCACGCGCCGGCTGCGCCTGCCCGGAAAACTGGCTGACTGCAGCACGGAAAACGCCGAGGGCACGGAAATCTTCCTGGTCGAGGGCGATTCCGCCGGCGGCTCAGCCAAACAGGCCCGCAACCGCAACACCCAGGCGATCCTGCCGCTCAAAGGCAAAATCCTGAACGTCGCTTCCGCCTCTACTGAAAAATTGCGGCAGAACCAGGAACTCAAAGACCTTATCGAAGCCCTGGGCTGCGGCGCCGGCCAGAACTTCAACCGCGCCAACCTGCGCTACGAGCGCATCATCATCATGACCGACGCCGACGTCGACGGCGCCCACATCGCCTCCCTGTTGATGACCTTCTTCTACCGTGAATTGCCTGAACTTATCCGCCACGGCCATGTCTACCTCGCCCAACCGCCGCTCTATCGTATCGTGCAAGGGGCGCGGAGCATCTACGCGATGGACGACGACGCCCGCGAAAAACTCATAAAAACCTTCAAGCCCGGCGCCAAACTGGAGGTCAGCCGCTTCAAGGGTCTGGGCGAAATGCCCCCGCAGGTGCTGAAGGAAACCACAATGGACCCCACAAAACGTACCCTGCTGCGCATCACCACGCCGGCGGAATCACGCGCCGAAACCGCGAACATGGTGGAGAGCCTGATGGGCAAGCGCCCCGAGTTGCGCTTCGCCTTCATTCAGGAAAATGCAGGCACAGTCACGGATATCGACATTTAATCCGCCCCATCATGCCAGCGCAAGCTGGTATCTTGCCCGCCCCGTAACAAAACGTAACCACCCCTCGCATTCATTGCAAGTATCACCTTGCCAAAATGAAAATGCGTCGCATTCAACCCGCCGCAGCACATAAAAAAAGCGGCCCGCTTCGCGCGTGCCGCTTTTCTAATTACTAATTTTTATTTACTTCAGACCATCTTCTTCAGGCTCGGCGAAGCCTTGAAGCGCACGGTTTTGCCTGCTTTAACCTTGATCTCTTCGCCGGTGCGCGGATTCACGCCCTTGCGCGCCTTGGTCTTGCGCACGGTGAACGTCCCGAAGCTCGGCAGCGTGAACTTGCCGTTCTTCTTCATTTCCTTAACAATCGCATCGATCAGTTCTGCAGCGGTACGGTTCGCCGCAACCCCGGTAATTTCAGCAGAATTCTGAATAACTTCAGCAATAAATGCTTTCGACATGTTTCTAGCTTCTTTCCTGTTTCACAGTCCTGGCTAGGCGTCGCCACCCAAACCGGTGCTTTTTAAAATCTCAAAACGCTCGGGGCCCACACGACAAAGACCAGGCGCGTCGTCAAACAACTAGCCTTCGCCTATCATAAAGGCCAGAGCATTCCCTCACGGAACAAAAAATTTTCTTCAATTTAAAGGGAAATTCCGCATGAACGGGAAAATGGTGCCCAAGACCGGAATCGAACCAGTGACACTGCGATTTTCAGTCGCATGCTCTACCAACTGAGCTACTTGGGCACACAGCCGAGGGACTAAACCAACCGTCCCCCGGTTTCAACCCCGCTGGTGCTGTCACTGGGAATTGAACCCAGGACCTCTTCATTACCAATGAAGTGCTCTACCCCTGAGCTATGACAGCATACGCGGTGCCGCCCTATATCGCCGCATTGGCCCTGACGCAACAGGGGCCTTGACGGTTTCTCCCCTCACGGCTTCAAGAAGTCCATGTCAGAGCCGAAAAACCCAACCAAGGCCGAGCTTGCCGCCGCCGCGCGGGCCCGCGCCAAGGCCGCGCGCGAGGCCGAGGCCCTGCGCGCCAACCTGCACCGGCGCAAGGCGCAAGCCCGCGCCGAGGCCGCCAAACCTGCCCAAACGGCAGAGGAGCCCACCAAATGCCCGTAATGCCCGACCACTGGATTCGCACCCAAGCCCTTGAGAATAACATGATCTCCCCCTTCGTTGAGGAGCAAAAGCGCGATGGCGTGGTCTCCTATGGCCTCTCCTCCTATGGCTATGACGCCCGCTGTTCAGACCATTTTAAAATTTTCACCAATGTCGATTCGGCCGTGGTCGACCCTAAAAATTTCAACCCCAATAGCTTCGTTGACCGCACCGGCCCGGTCTGCATCATCCCGCCCAACAGCTTCGCGCTCACCCATACGGTCGAATATTTCCGCATCCCGCGCGATATTCTGGTCATCTGCCTGGGTAAATCCACCTATGCGCGCTGCGGCATCATCGTGAACGTCACCCCCCTGGAGCCCGAATGGGAAGGCCAGGTGACCATCGAGATCTCCAACACCACCCCGCTCCCGGCCAAAATTTACGCGGGCGAGGGCATCTGCCAGTTCCTCTTCCTCCAGGGCGCCAGCCCCTGCGAGACCTCCTATGCCGATAAATCCGGCAAATACATGGGCCAGCGCGGCGTTTCGCTGCCGCGCATGTAACCCCCGCCTCGCATTAGGATAACATATCATGGACTCCATTCGCATCACCGGCGGCGTGCCCCTGCGCGGCACCATCGCCATCTCCGGCGCCAAAAACGCCGCCCTGCCGCTCATGACCTGCGGCCTGCTGACCGACGAACGCCTCATCCTCTCCAACGTCGCCAAACTGGCTGATCTCGCCACCATGGCCGAGCTGCTGGCCCAGCATGGCATCGCGGTGGAACCCTCCGGACGCACCCTCTCGCTGGGCGGGCGCATCACTAACACCCTCGCCCCGTATGATATCGTGCGTAAAATGCGCGCCTCCATCCTCGTGCTCGGCCCCCTGCTGGCGCGCCGGCGCGAGGCCCGTGTCTCGCTCCCCGGCGGCTGCGCCATCGGCACCCGCCCGGTGGACCTGCATTTGAAGGGGCTGGAGGCCATGGGCGCGGTCATCAAGCTGGACGCCGGCTACATCGAGGCCACCGCCCCCGCCGGGCTGCACGACGCGCAGATCGTCTTCCCCTTCGTCTCCGTCGGCGCCACCGAGAACCTCCTCATGGCCGCCGCCCTGGCCGATGGCACCACCACCCTGCAAAACGCCGCCCGCGAGCCCGAGATCATCGACCTCTGCGCCTGCCTCACCGCCATGGGCGCGCGCATTGAGGGCATCGGCACCGGCACATTAACCATCCACGGCGTCAAATCCCTCCACGGCGCGCAGCACGCCATCCTGCCGGACCGTATCGAGACCGGCACCTACGCCTGCGCCGCCGCCATCACCGGCGGCAAAATCTTCCTCGAAGGTGCGCGCGCCGCCGACCTTGGCGCCGTGCTCTCCAGCCTGCGCGAGGCCGGCGTGGTCATCACCGAAGAGCCAAACGGCTTCTGGGTGGAACGCGCCAACGGCCTGCACGGCGTGGATGTCGTCACCGAGCCATTCCCCGGCTTCCCGACCGACATGCAGGCCCAGTTCATGGCCCTCATGGCCGTGGCCGAGGGCGCCTCGATGATCACCGAGACCATCTTCGAAAACCGCTTCATGCACGTCCCAGAACTTAACCGCATGGGAGCCAGGATCAATGCGCATGGCTCCTCGGCCATCATCCGCGGCGTGAAAAAGCTCACCGGCGCCCCCGTCATGGCGACTGACCTGCGCGCCTCCTTCTCCCTGGTCCTCGCCGCCCTGGCCGCCGAGGGTGAAACCACCATCTCGCGCGTCTATCACCTCGACCGCGGCTATGAATCGGTGGAGCAAAAACTCGCCGCCTGCGGCGCGCGTATCGAGCGGATCGGCTGAAAATCAGGCATCATAACGGCTCGGCCGTCATGGCCGGGTCGTGCGCGGCCTCCTCCATCGCCTCCATCCAGGCGCCCTCGAGGCCGAAATATGTCAGTTTCTCGTAGAACGACGGCTGACTGCGATCTATATGATACCGTGCGATCAACCGCCCATCATGCGCTTCGCCCAGTATTTTCAGTTTAAAAATATCCCTGAGCAACACAACATCTTCTTCAAGCCCGGCAACATCCGTCACCTCGGTCACCCGCCGTACCCCATCGCGCTGGCGGTCCAGCTGCACGATGACGTTGATCGCCGCCACCATCTCGGTGCGAATGGATTTTGACGACAAACCCATATTGGACATCTGCACCATGTTCTCGATCCGCGAGAGCGCGTCACGGGTGCTGTTGGCATGAATGGTCGAAAGTGAACCGGCATGCCCCGTGTTCATCGCCTGCAACATGTCGAACGCTTCACTGCCGCGCACCTCACCGACGATGATACGGTCAGGGCGCATCCGCAACGCGTTGCGCACCAGGTCGCGGGTATCCACCTCCCCCTTGCCCTCGAGACTCGCCGGCCGGGTCTCCATCCGCACGATATCCGGCTGCTGCAATTGCAGTTCCGCCACATCCTCCACGGTAACAATGCGCTCACTCGGGTCGATGTACTGGCTCAAAGCGTTCATCAAGGTGGTTTTGCCAGAGCCTGTCCCGCCCGAGACGATGACATTCAACCGGCACCGGGCACAAATCTCCAAAATCTTCGCAATCGAGGGTGTCAGCGAGCCAAACCCAATCAGCTTTTGGAAATCCATGGTCTTTTTGCTGAACTTGCGAATCGAAATCGCAGGTCCGTCCAATGTCAGCGGCGGCAGCACCACATTCACGCGCGAACCATCCTTGAGCCGTGCATCCACCATTGGGCTGCCCTCATCCACATGGCGGCCGACCGATGCCGCGATCCGCTGACAAATATTGGTCAGATGCTCCCAGTCACGAAAATGCACGGCCGCCTGCATCAGCTTGCCGCCACGTTCGATAAAGGTTTTATCAGGCCCGTTCACCACGATATCCGTAATGCTGTCATCCAGCAGCAAAGGTTCCAGCGGCCCCAGGCCGATCATATCGTCCACCAGATCGGTCGCCAGCTGGCGCTGCTCGCTGATATTCATTTGTACGTGGTATTCACTCGCCAATTGCGAAACGAGCCGCTCGACCTCGGCCCATAAACGGTCAGGCGGCAAGGATGCAACCGCCTGCGCATCTATTTTTGTCAGGCAGATCGCGCGCACTTTCGCAACGTCCTCACGCAAACCATGCTCCGCCTCCACGGCGGCGCCCGTCTGGGCGTGGCTGATATCATAAGCATAATTAGGAACCGGTGCCGCGTGTTGCGGGGATGGCCGCAACGGTACCAGCCCCGGCGAAGCCGCCGCCGGCTTTATCACGGACGCACCATCCACCTGGGCCAGTGGCGCCTCATCAACATGTTTATGGCCAAATACCGGCATGTCTTCATTGTTCATTTCAAAAACCCATAATTTGAATCGGCCTCGGTCCGGCCTGCATTATTATTCGATTCCGATCGCCGCGAAACCACCGTAGGTTGCACATCCGTAACCCTTCCGCCTGAAATCAAGTGCATACCAAAACCAAATTTATTCAGCCTTGATCTGCGTCAACCATATCACGGAGGATTACGGCCCTATATCAAATTCCGCCACGGGCCATCGTCATGATCCGCGCGGCATGATCAGCGCCGCGCCCGATCACCGGAAGGTGGCTCCGCCGTGCGAAAGCCCGGGCCACCGCCCCGCAAAGCGGGCCAATCTGAAGTCATCGCACTCTAGCTTCACCCTCGCCCCGGTGGTAATCCCCCGGCCATGTCGATTGTCCTTGCCCTTCCCAAAGGCCGCATCCTCGATGAGGCCGGCCCCCTCCTCGCCCGCGCCGGCATTGCCCCGGCCGCTGATTATGCCGATGAATCGAGCCGGCGGCTGCGTTTTCCCACCAATCACCCAGAGCTGGACGTCATTCGCGTGCGCTCCTTCGATGTCGCCACCTTCGTCGCCTTCGGCGGCGCCCAGATCGGCATCTGCGGCGGCGATGTACTGATGGAATTCGACTATCAGGAAATCTACGCCCCGCTCGACCTGGGCATCGGCCATTGCCGCATCTCGGTCGCCGAACCCAAGGATGATGTGCATACCAATTTCGCCTCGCTCTCGCGCATCCGGGTCGCCAGCAAATACCCCAATTTGGCGAAAAAACACTTTGCCGCCAGGGGGATCCAGGCCGAAATCGTGGAGCTGAACGGCTCCATGGAACTCGCCCCCGGGCTTGGACTCTCGCGCCTCATCGTGGACCTGGTACAAACCGGCAGCACCCTCAAGGCCAACGGGCTGGTGGAAACCGATGTGATCGCGCACGTCTCCTCGCGCCTGATCGTCAACCGGATTGCCTTGAAAACCCGGCCCGATGAGGTCAATTTCTGGATTGAAGGTTTCCGCAAGGCCCTCGCCGCATGAAATTCCTCTCCACCGCTCAGCCACATTTCGCCGCCCAGTTCGACGCCCTGCTGGCGCGTTCCTCGGGCGAGCCGCATGTGGCCGGGCAGGTACGCGAGATCATCGCCGCGGTGCGCGTGCGCGGCGATGCGGCGGTGGTGGAGTACACCAATAAATTCGACCGGGTGGCGCTGAGCGCCGGGGCGTTGCGCATCAACGCTGACGAAATCGCCATGGCCACGGCTGAAATCCCGCATGAGCTGCACGATGCCCTGGCCCTGGCCGCCGCGCGGATCGAGCGGTTCCACCGCGCGCAACTGCCGCGGGACATCGAATTCACCGATGAGACCGGCGCCACGCTGGGCATGCGCTGGGGCGCGCTGGATGCCGTGGGCATCTATGTGCCGGGGGGCAAGGCCTCCTATCCGTCTTCGGTGCTGATGAACGCCATCCCGGCGAAAGTGGCCGGCGTGGGCCGCATCGCCTGCTGTGTTCCCGCACCTGACGGCGTGCTCAACCCGCTGGTGCTGGCGGCCGCGAAAATGGCGGGGGTGAGCGAGATCTACCGCATCGGCGGCGCGCAGGCGGTGGCGGCGATGGCCTACGGCACGCAAAGCATCGCCAAGGTTGACCGCATAACCGGCCCCGGCAACGCCTATGTCGCGGAGGCCAAGCGCCAGGTTTTCGGCCAGGTTGGCATCGACTCCATCGCCGGCCCCTCGGAAGTTTTGATTCTGGCCGATGACAGCGCCAACCCGGCGCATCTGGCGCTCGACCTGCTGGCCCAGGCCGAACATGATGAGGACGCGCAGGCAATCCTCATCACCACCAGCGGCGCGCTGGCCGCCAGCGTGCTGGACGCCGTGAAAACAGCCCTGGAGACCTTGCCGCGCGCGGCGATCGCAGGCGAGAGCATCCGCCGCCATGGCGCGGTGATCCTGGTGCAGGACTGGGACGAGGCCGTGGGGCTGGCCAACCGCATCGCGCCGGAACATCTGCAACTGATGCTGGCCGGGCCGGAGCGGATATTCGCCAAAATCCGCCATGCCGGGGCGATTTTCCTGGGTCAGGACTGCCCGGAAGCCATTGGCGACTATGTGGCCGGGCCCAACCATGTGCTGCCGACCTCCGGCACGGCACGTTTTTCCTCCGGGCTCTCGGTCTATGATTTCATGAAGCGCACCACCTGGGTGAAGCTGACGCCCGGCGCGCTGGAGGCCATCGGCCCCGCCGCCGTGGCGCTGGCGGGGGCCGAGAATCTGGGCGCTCATGCCGCCTCCGTGGCCATCCGGCTTGGGAAAACTTGACCGGAGAGAAAGTTAAGCCCATTTCACCCGCAGCGTTCCAGAAATTTGCACGAGGTGTGTTTGTCTAAAGAAGATATGATCGAGTTCAGCGGCATGGTCACTGAACTGCTTCCCAACGCGATGTTTCGCGTCAAGCTCGACAACGACCATGTGATTCTGGCCCATACCAGCGGCAAGATGCGCAAGAACCGCATCCGGGTGCTGGCCGGGGACCGGGTGAATGTCGAGATGACCCCTTATGACCTGACCAAGGGCCGGATCACATTCCGCTTCAAGTGATTCTGGCTTCGGCCAGCCCCAGACGGCTCGAACTGCTTCGCCAGATTGGGGTAGAGCCGGACCAGATTATTGCTCCTGATATTGATGAGACGCCGCTGGCGGGGGAGCCGCCCCGTGCCTGCGCGCTGCGCCTTGCCCTGGCCAAGCTGGTGCCGGGCTGGGGATATGTGATCGCCGCCGATACAGTGGTGGCCGCCGGGGCGCGAATTCTGCCCAAGGCGGAAAGCCTGGAACAGGCGGAAAAATGCCTGACACTCCTCTCCGGCCGGCGGCACCGGGTTTACACCGGTGTGGCGGTGCGCGCGCCAGATGGCCGGGTGGCCAGCCGTGTGGCGGGCTCCGTGGTGGGCTTTGCCCGGCTGGATGCGGGGCAGTTGCGTGATTATCTGGACAGCGGGGAGTGGCGCGGCAAGGCGGGGGGCTATGCCATCCAGGGCCGGGCGGCGGCGTTCGTGGATTTTGTCTCCGGCTCGTATTCCGCCGTGGTCGGGCTGCCGCTGCATGAGACCGCCTCGCTCCTGCGAGGGCTGGGATACCGGCCATGATCCGGGCTTCGCGCCGGGGCGATGTGGTGCGGGTGGCGCGGCTGGAGGGCGATGTTTTAAGCGAATTCTGGATCTGGAATTTAGGCAAGCCGGATGGCGTGGGTGATGTCTACACCGGGCGGGTGGAGGCGGTGCTGCCGGCGATGGCGGGGCGGTTTGTGGAAATTGGCGGCGTTGCTGGGTTTTTGCCCGATAGCGCGGGCGGCAAAGGACTTACGGTTGGCAGCTATGTGGCGGTGCGGGTGAGCCGCAGCGCGCAGGGCGGCAAAGGCCCGCGGCTGGCGGTGGCCAATGAGGAACCGGGGGAGAGGCCAGGGTTGCTGCGCCGGGGCGAGGGGCCGTTGCTGGAACTAGCGGCAAGAGCGGCGGGTGAGATTCTGGTGGATGATTACGCGTTGATGGCGCAGTTGCGGCCCCGGCTGGCGGCGCGGCTGCGCTATGACGCCAAGGCGTTTGATGCCGTGCTGGAAGACGAGGTGGCGGGATTGGCAGCGCCTTGTGCGCCACTGCCGCTGGGGGCGGTGATGCACATTACCACCGCACCGGCGGCGGTGCTGATTGATATTGACGCCGGGGCTGGCTCTGAGGTTTCGCAACTGGCGTTGAATACCGCGATTATCCCTGAAATTTGCAGGCAGATCGTGCTGCGTAATTTATCGGGCGGGATTCTGATTGATTTTGCCGGGATGAAACCCGCCGCGCGGCTGAAACTGGCGCCACCACTGAGCGCGGCGCTGGGGCGGGATTTTTTGATGCCGGAATTTTTAGGTTTTTCTCATTTGGGCTTTGCCGAGATTATGCGCCGCCGAGTGCGGCCAGGATTGCATGAGGTGTTGCGATGAAGACGCTCTGCCCGATTTGTGAAAAGCCGGGCACCCCGGCGCATAAACCATTTTGTTCAGAACGCTGCGCGCAGGTGGACCTGGGGCGCTGGCTGACCGGAAGCTATGCCCTGCCCGCCAAGCCTGAGGATGAGGACGAAGACGCGGCGGCTGACTGAGCGGGGGCTCCACGTGGAGCGTTTGCGCGGATTGCGGTATAATAGACTGTTAATGCAGCTTAATTTTTTACTTGCACCCCAATTTGTGCGGGTTTGTATCAAAATCGGAATAAATTTTGCGTTTTGAAACAAACAGCCAGCAGGCAGGTTTTGGCCTATACAGGAATCTTCAATCATGATCAGCAAGGGGCATTGGAGAAGGTGACACTCCTCTGCTGAAGTCCTATGGTCTGCAAAAATGGAATGTCATCGTCCTTTATATCGTTTTACGCCGCTATTGGCCTTAGCCTTGGCGGAAGCAAGGTTTATTTTGTGATGGGTTTTTACGCTGCTCTGACCTCCGCGAAATTCAGGTAGGGAAGCAATAATAATGGGGCGGGGCGGCTATCTCTCAGAGGACGGCATGGCATGACTGAAACCTATCTGTGCGATACTTATTTCGCCCTGTTGGAAACGCATACGCTGCGCGAAATAGATCTGTTGAAATATTCGCTGCGCCACCGTACATCAGCCTTCTCGCCAGGGGTCTACGCCGCAGCCGCGGGTATCAATTTCTCCAATGAAACGGATGCCTATCGGCACTGGCTGGAAACCGGGCGGCGGCAAGGCTTGGAATGGGCGCCTGGCAAGGACACGCTGCTGAAAATCATCCTTAAAGCCAAGGACGAAGCCTATCTTATCGACGCATGGGTTGCGCACCACGCTTCCATCGTGGGTTTTGAGAATATCATCATCCTGGATTGCGGGTCTGTAGACCCGGTCTATCGCCAAAAGCTCGCGATACATGCGCAGCGGGTGCTCGTTTTGCCCTACCGGCAGTATTATGATGACGCTCATTGGATTCATGCGAACCGTGATTTCTACGATCTGATCGCCCGCAACTGCCGCTACACGACGGTTCTGGACGCGGATGAATTTCTCGTCGGACGCGATGGAGCGTTTTTCTCCAACCAACTAGTCAAACCAATCTTGCAGCGTTACGATCTGCCACTGCATTGTGGCACCTGGGTCTATGCCAATGGCGGCCTGGCGCTGGAAAACAGCGAGTCTTCGACGGCATGGGCCTTCGATGTCTCGGTGGCATCGCTGGCTCACGGCACTCACGCGGGAAAAGCCATCGTGCGGAGCGACGTACTCCCAGATATTGGCTATCTGGGCCATAATTTTGGCGTGGCTGATGCGGCGCGGTTCGCAACCGAAGACTCGCTTGGCCGACTGATGCTGCTGCACGTGAAGAACCTGCCACCCGCCGTGATGCAGAGGCGGTTTCTGCAGCACCTCATTGCCAAGCGCCTGGTGACGCCGCACCAAGGGCAAAAACCGCTGGCGGAAATCGCGGCGCTGGTGGACAAGCCGGATGTGGAGCCGCTGGCGAGACTTTATGCGCGCACATATCTGGAATTGGAAACCGCCCCCTGGCCACGGGTGGATGATAGCTTAGTGCACGCGGCTCTCATTGGCGACCAGCCACCACAAGCCATACCCGCTTTGAGCACCGCGCTGGATGCCGTGGATTTTCCCGCGCGCCTGAAACTTTGGCGCCGGGAGTTGAACCTTGAGGACGACATGTGATCTTTAGTGATGGCCATTTTCTTCAGTGCAACCCAGACCGCGTTGATCGTCACGCCAAAATGCGCCGCTCGCTC
>NZ_JAQTZC010000047.1:6148-17229 GCF_028687955.1 Acidocella sp. | reverse complement strand
GGTGTTGTTGAGGTAGGTGGCGAAATTGCCGGAATAGGTGTTCTCCAGCGCCAGATTGGTGGCGCCGATGGCGCCCAGCTGCATGCCGGTGCCAAAGGTGGCCGGGCGGGAGACGAGGATGCCGATGATGAGCCCTGCGGGCAGCAGCACCAGCGCCAGCTCGGCGAAGGTCTCCATGCGCGGCAGCACCAAGAAGGTGTAGAAGCCTGAGCCGAGTGTCGCGATGAACGCGCTGCGGCTCATCAGGGCGATGGCGGGGGCGGGGTCGTCCTGCGCGGCGAAGAAGGAGCCAGCGACGGCGACCATCACGGCGGCGCCGGCGCCGGCGGACCAAGCGGTGACGATCCAGACCGCGCAGACCAGCAAAATCGCCAGCGCGGTGGAGAGGGCGGATAAGAGCGCCAGCCCGTGGTCGCGCAGCTGCGCCGCCACGGCGATGAATTCAGCTTTCATCACGGCACTCTGCGGCGCCACATCGCCATCGAAGACATGGCGGCGGATGGCGCGCTCATGATTGATGATGCTCACCAGCTCGCTCAACCGCATGGCGAGGCTGGCGCGCAGCAGCCCGGTCCAGGAGAGATCGCTATCCTCCAGCGCGCGGATCTGGCCGTGCAGGGAACCGGCATCTTCCGGCCCGCTGATCTGTATCCAGGCGGCGGTGGCGTCTAGCGTTTTTTGCAACGCAGGGGTGATGCCGCCGTGGCGGCGCAGCTGGGCCACGCGGTCGCCGATGGAGCTGAGCACCGGCATCATGCTCAGCATGTAGATCCGCAGCTGGGTGATGTAGGGCACGGCCGATTGCAGGTTCGAGGTATCGTAGGCGAGCTGTGTCGTCATCATCGCCACGTCGGTTGCCTCCATGGCGAGCTTGCGCCGCGCGGCGTGCACCTCCGGGGCGTCGCAACGGCCCTCCAGCGCCGCCGTTGCCCACTCAATGCCCGGACGCACCCAGCCGGCGACGCGCCGGGCCAGCACAGGCCCCAGCCCGCGCGGAAAGAAGACCGTGCCGGCCACCGTGGTGCAGGCGATGCCGATGTAGATTTCCTCGACGCGGGTGAGCGCCGTTTGGAAGATGAGCCCGGGGGCGGCGACGCTGGGAAAGCCGATGATCCCGGCCGTGTAGCCCGCCAGCATGAACATATAGGCGCGCGGTGTGCGGTCCAGCAGGGAGAGGTAGAGGCAAAAGCCGACCCAGAGCGCCATCGCCAGGCTGGCCAGCAGCGGCGCGTTGACCAGATTGGGGATGATGGCCACGGCGGCGGTGGCGCCGACCAGCGTGCCGATGAAACGGTATACGGCCTTGGAACGCATGGCCCCGGTGAGTGGTTGCGCCACGATGAAGGCGGTCGCCATCGCCCAATAGGGATTCTCAAGCCCCAGCCACAACGAAATCCATAGCGCCGTCATCGCGCCGGCGAAGGTTTTCAGCGCAAAGAGTAATTCGTCAGGCTTGGGCATCATCGGGAAGAAGCATGAAATTATGCGCCAGAGATAGGCACAATCCGCATTCCCGCAATGCGGAGGCCGGTTTTATAGCAGCGCAAGAATTCGCCCGGCGTCTTCCTTGCGGCAGATTAGCAGGTCCGGTAGGTATGGATCGGCGTTGTTGTAGGTGAGGGCGGTGCCATCGATGCGCGAGGCATGCAGCCCGGCGGCGAGTGCCACGGCGGCGGGGGCGCAGTTGTCCCATTCATACTGCCCACCGGAATGCAGATAGATATCGGCCTCGCCGCGCAAAACGGCCATGGCCTTGGCGCCGGCCGAGCCCATGGGCACCAGCTCGGCCCCCAGCGCCTGCGCCACCGCCAGGGCCTCGGCGGCGGGGCGGGTGCGGCTGACCAGCATGCGCGGCTTTGCGCCGGCAGGGGGGATGATGTGGCCGGGCTCTGAGGTCAGGGTCAGCCCCAGGGCGGGCAGCGCCACCGCGCCGGTTGCAGGCGCGCCATCCACCGCCAGGGCGACATGCACCGCCCAATCGGAGCGGGCTTCGCCATATTCGCGCGTGCCGTCCAGCGGGTCTATGATCCAGACCCGGCTGGCCGAGAGGCGGGCGGCGTTGTCCTTCTCTTCCTCGCAGAGCACCGCGTCATCGGGCCGTTGCGCCGCCAGTGCTTCCATGAGGAAGGCGTTGGCCACACGGTCCCCCGCCTTGCCCAGCGCCTTGGCGGAGAACAGGCCGGAGTGTTGCAGGGTGAGCAGCAGGCTGCCCGCGGTTGCGGCCAGGTGCCGGGCGAGTGCCGTGTCGTTCATGGGATCAGTCTTTCGATGATGAGATCCGCCGCCTGCCCGGGCGTCAGCTTTGCTGTGTCAATTCGTATCTCGGGCGTGTGCGGCGGCTCGTAGGGAGAGTCGATGCCGGTAAAATTCTTAAGTGCCCCGCTGCGGGCTTTTTTGTAGAGCCCCTTCACGTCGCGCGCCTCGGCGTCGGCCAATGGCGTGTCGATGTGGATCTCGATGAACTCGCCGGGCGCCATCATCTCGCGCACCATCTGCCGCTCGGCGCGGAAGGGGCTGATGAAGGCGGTGATCACGATCAGCCCGGCATCGGTCATCAGCTTGGCGACCTCGCCCACGCGGCGGATGTTCTCGATACGGTCGGCATCGGTAAAGCCCAGGTCCTTGTTGAGACCGTGGCGCACGTTGTCGCCGTCGAGCAGGAAGGTGTGGCGGTTCATGCGGACCAGCTTCTTCTCGACCAGATTGGCGATGGTGGACTTGCCAGCACCCGAGAGGCCCGTGAACCACAGCACCGCCGGCTTCTGGTTCTTTAGGACCGCATGCGTCTCGCGCGAGACATCGAGCGCCTGCCAGTGGACATTCTGCGAGCGGCGCAGGGCGAAGTGCAGCATCCCGGCCGCCACCGTGGCGTTGGTGATTTTATCAATGAGGATGAAGCCGCCCAGCGTGTGGCTGGTTGCATAGGGCTCGAAGGGGATCGGCCGGTCGGTGGCGAGATTGGCCACGCCGATGGCGTTCAGCTCCAGCGTTTTTGCCGCCATATGCTCCATGGTGTTGATGTTTACCTGGTATTTCGGCGCCTGCACTGTGGCGGTGACCGTCTGCGTGCCGAGCTTCAGCCAGTAGGGCCGGCCGGGGATAAGCGAGTCGTCGGCCATCCAGACGATTACGGTCTCGAACTGGTCAGCCACCTCCGCCGGGGCATCGGCGATGCAGATGACATCACCGCGTGAGCAGTCGATCTCATCGGCGAAGCACAAGGTCACTGATTGTCCGGCCACCGCCTGTTCCAGATCGCCGCCGATGGTGACGATGCGGGCGATGGTGGAGGTTTTGCCCGAGGGCAGCACGCGGATGGGATCGCCAGGGCGCACGGTGCCGCTGGAAATCAGCCCGGAAAAGCCGCGGAAGTCCAAATTCGGGCGGTTGACCCATTGCACCGGCATGCGGAACGGCTTTTGCTGGTCGGCGGTTACGTCCAGCTCGACCGTCTCCAAATGCTCCATCAGCGTGGGGCCGCCATACCATGGGGTGTTGGCGGATCTGCTGGTGATGTTATCGCCCATGAAACCGGAGATCGGCAGCGGGGTGAAAGCGTTGATGCCGATGGATGCGGCGAATTTGGTATAATCGGCGACGATGGCGTTATATTTTTCCTGATCATAGCCGATCAGGTCCATTTTGTTCACAGCCAGGACGATGTGGCGGATGCCGATGAGATGTGCGAGGTAGGAATGCCGGCGCGTTTGAGTTAGCACGCCTTTGCGCGCGTCGATGAGGATAACCGCGAGGTCGGCCGTGGAGGCGCCGGTGACCATGTTGCGGGTGTATTGCTCGTGGCCGGGTGTGTCGGCCACGATGAACTTGCGTTTTTCGGTGGCGAAGAAGCGGTAGGCGACATCGATGGTGATGCCCTGCTCGCGCTCGGCGGCGAGGCCGTCGACCAGCAATGCGAAGTCTATATTCTGCCCTTGCGTGCCGACTCGTTTGGAATCCGCCTCCAGCGCCGCGAGCTGATCCTCGAAGATCATCTTCGAATCATACAGCAGCCGCCCGATCAGCGTCGATTTGCCGTCATCCACCGAGCCGCAGGTGATGAAGCGCAGTAGTGATTTGTGCTGATGTTGCAACAGATAAGCGTCGATATCAGCGGCGATCAGCGCGTCGGTCTGATAGGAGGATGTTTGTGTGGTGGTAACGGACATCAGAAATATCCCTCCTGCTTTTTCTTCTCCATGCTGGCGGCCTGGTCATGGTCGATCGCACGGCCCTGGCGTTCGGATGTCGTGGTCAGCAGCATCTCCTGGATCACCTGCGGCAGCGTGGTTGCCTCCGACTCCACGGCGCCGGTGAGCGGGTAACAGCCGAGTGTGCGGAAGCGCACGGATTTCATCTCCGGCACCTCGCCGGGGCGCAGGCGGAAGCGCTCGTCATCAACCATGATGGTCAAACCGTCACGCTGCACCACCGGCCGTTTGGCCGCAAAATACAGAGGTACAATCGGGATGTTTTCGAGATGGATGTATTGCCAGATGTCCAGCTCGGTCCAGTTGGAGATGGGGAACACGCGGATGCTCTCGCCCTTGGCTTTGCGGGCGTTGTATAAATTCCACAGCTCGGGACGCTGGTTTTTGGGGTCCCACCGGTGGTTGGCGGAGCGGAACGAGAAGATGCGTTCCTTCGCGCGCGATTTCTCCTCATCGCGCCGGGCGCCGCCGAAGGCCGCGTCGAATCCGTATTTATCCAGCGCCTGCTTCAGCCCTTCTGTTTTCCACATATCCGTGTGCAGGCCGCCATGGTCAAACGGGTTGATGCCGCGCGCGGCGGCCTCGGGGTTTTGATACACCAGCAGCTCCATGCCGCTTTCGCGCGCCATGCGGTCGCGCAGCTCGTACATCGCCTTGAATTTCCAGGTCGTATCCACATGCAGCAGAGGAAAGGGCGGCGGGCTGGGGTAGAACGCCTTGCGGGCCAGATGCAGCATCACCGCGGAGTCCTTGCCGACGGAATAGAGCATCACCGGCTTTTCAGCCTCCGCCACAACCTCGCGCATGATGTGAATTGATTCAGACTCCAACCGTTGCAGATGCGTGAGCTGGCTGGTGGGCGAGGGGGTGGGCGTGGTCATTACGGCGGCGGCTCCGGTTAGACGGGGTAAGACACAGAGCGGCAGTTTAGTCCGCACGCCGCGATAGGTAAAACCTTGTTTCAAAAAAAGAAGTTTTTACCAAAAGCCGCTCGGTTGAAGGAAAAAACCCGGCGGCGGGATGCGCGCGGGCGGAAGATTAAACGGCGGCTGGTTCAGGACAGTCCGCCGATCTCGCCATTGGCGTCGAGGAAGATATGCTCGGCCGCCGGGTGGCGGGGCAGGCCCGGCATGGTGAGGATGTTGCCGCAGAGGGCGACGATGAACCCGGCACCGGCGGCGAGGCGGACCTCGCGGATGTTAAGGCTGAAGTGGTCCGGGGCGCCGCGCAGGGTTGGATCAGCCGAAAAGCTGTATTGGGTTTTGGCCATGCAGACGGGCAGGGCGGCGAATCCGGCATTGGTGAATTCGCGGAGTTGCTTGGCGGCGGCGGGTCCAAAGGTGACGTCCGTGGCGCCGTAAATTTGTGTGGCGACGGAGCGGATTTTTTCCGCGAGCGGCAGATCGTCAGGGTAGAGGAGTTGGATGCTGGAGGGGGTATCGCTAAGCGCGCGCACCGCGCTGGCCAGCTCCAGGGCACCTGCGCCGCCCGCGGCCCAATGGTTGCAGGCAACTACCCTGATGCCGGCCCCCGCGCAGGCGGCTTCCACCGCCGCGAGTTCGGCCGGGGTGTCGGCGATGAAGCGGTTGATGGCCACCACCACCGGTAGGCCGTATTGGCGCATGTTGCCGGCGTGGCGGAGCAGATTGGCGCAGCCGGCGCGCACCGCCTCCACATGCTCCGTGCCCAGCTCATGCAGGGCCACGCCGCCGTGCATCTTCAGCGCGCGCACGGTGGCGACCACGACGCAGGCGGCGGGGGTGAGCCCGGCCTTGCGGCATTTGATGTCGAGGAATTTCTCGCCCCCCAGATCGGCGCCGAAGCCGGCTTCGGTGATGACGAAATCAGCCAGGCCGAGGGCGGTTTTGGTGGCGATGACCGAGTTGCAGCCCTGCGCGATGTTGGCGAAGGGGCCGCCGTGAATGAAGGCCGGGGTGCCTTCGAGCGTTTGCGCCAGGTTGGGGGCCAGCGCGTCGCGCAGCAGCGCCGTCATCGCGCCGGTGGCGTTGAGTTCGCGCGCGCGCACCAGGCGCTTGTTCATGTCGCGGCCGATCACGATATCGCCCAGGCGCTGCTCCAGATCCGCCAGCGATTCCGCGAGGCAGAGGATGGCCATCACCTCGCTGGCGGCGGTGATGTCATAACCGGTTTGGCGGGGTGCGCCGTTGCCGGGGCCGCCAAGCCCGCTGACGATGTCGCGCAGGGCGCGGTCGTTCAGGTCCACCGTGCGCGGCCAGGTGATGCGCCTTGTATCGAGGTTGAGCGCATTGCCCCAGTAGATGTGATTGTCGATCATCGCGGCCAGCAGGTTATGCGCGGCGGAGATGGCGTGCAGGTCGCCGGTGAAATGCAGGTTGATCTCGCTCATCGGCCCAACCTGCGCCCGCCCGCCGCCGGTGGCCCCGCCCTTGGCGCCAAAGCATGGCCCCAGGCTTGGCTCGCGCAGGCAGATGGCCACTTTGGCGCCCTGGCGGCGCAGCGCGTCGCCCAGGCCGATGCTGGTCGTGGTTTTGCCCTCGCCGGCCGGGGTGGGGCTGATGGCGGTGACCAGCACGAGCTTGCCGCGCGGCGCGGCCATGGCGCTGGTTGCGAAATCCAGCGGCACTTTGGCCTTGTAAGGGCCGTAGCGGTAGAGCGCCTCGGGCGGGATGTTCAACGCCGCGGCGACGGCCTCGATGGGTTGCAGGGGGGTTGCGCGGGCAATGGCGAGGTCGCTGGCGGGATCAATGGTTTTGAACATGGCAAGGGTGCCTAGCACGGGGTGGCGGCGGTCATAAAGGGGATGCTTATGCGCCGCCTATCGCGGATGTTATTCGCGCGGCCAGCGTGCCGGCGGCGAGGTTGCCGGGGAAGGCGCTGATGAAGCTGCCACTGGGCGCCATGAAGTAGATGAAGTCGCTATGCGTGATTTCGCCGCCTTGCGGGCCGGCGGGGGCGGCATATACGTGATACGCTCGCATGGCTTGGGCAACCTGCGCCGCTGTGCCGGACAGGCCGATGATGTCGGGCGAGAACAGGCAGGCGTAGCGGCTGGCGAGCGCCGGGGTGTCACGCGCGGGGTCTATGGTAATGAACAGGCATTGCAGGCGTTGCGCCGCCACGCCCATTTTGGCCAGCGCCAGGGCGATATGGTACATTGCCGCCGGGCATTCGTCCGGGCAATGCGTGTAGCCGAAGAATATAAGCAGGAATTTGCCGGGGAAATCCTGGTTGGTGACGCTCTGGCCCGCGCCGTTGGTGAGGCTGAAAGGGCCGCCGATGGCGCTTTGCGCGCGCGCCGGGGAGACGGCCAGGGCCAGCATGGCCCCGCCCAACGTGCCGCGCCTTGTCAGCCGCATGGCGGGATCATGATTCCACGAGTTGCCGCGCGCGCGGGGTACGCGCGGGGGCGGCTTGGATGCCGCCCACATCGAACCGGGCGGCCTGTGCCGCCAGCTGGCGTACCTCCTGCCCGGCGGTGGCCGCCAGCGAGAAAAGCGCCAGCGCGGCGGGCAGCAGCCAGGAGGAGGGCCGGGAACCGTTCATGCCAGCAGGATTAGGTATGGAATGTTTAAGAAAAGGTTCTTCGGCCGGCATTGCGTTTTGTTAATGTTGATTCAGGTCAATCATCCAGGGGGGATTCCGTGCGAGAAGGGGGACCGGCCTCCGTTGTGAGGTGTAGCCCGAGGAGAGCGAGCATGCCCGAGAAATCCACGAACCCTTTCGAAGCCTTCCTGCTGCCGCAGAATCTGTTTGACGGGGCGCAGAAATTTATGCCCAACGCCAAGGTCTTCGAGCAAATGAGCGAGGTGGCGCGCAACCTGGCGGAGGCGCAGATGGTCTATGGCCAGGCCGTGATGCGCGCTAATACGGCGTTGCTCAGCGTCATGTTCAACCAAGTGGCGCCGGCGGAGACCGAACGCCCCAGCGAGGCGGCGTTGAAATCGGGCAATACCGGTGTATGAGGCTGTTTTTCAACGGATAGCTGGCGTGCCGCGTTGAATTTGTTAAAGCCCTGAAGACCTGAGAGGCGTTATGGATATTACAACCGAATTGCTGGAAAACCGCATTTTCGACGACATTGCGCTTGGCGACAGCGCCAGCATGACGCGGGAGATCACGCTGGATGACATTGCGTTGTTCTCGGTGATCTCGGGGGATATCAACCCGGCGCATCTCGATGCCGAATACGCCGCGACGGATCTGTTCCACCATATCATCGCGCAGGGGGTGCTGACCGCCGGGCTGATCTCGGCCGTGCTCGGCACGAAACTGCCGGGGCCGGGGACCATCTACCTTAGCCAGGACCTGCGTTTCCTTGCGCCGGTGAGCCCTGGCGACACGATTACCGCGGCGGTCACCGTGTCGGAGAAGATTCCGCAGAACCACCGTGTGATTTTGGACTGCGCCTGCCGCAACCAGCATGGCGCCCTGGTGTTGCAGGGCACCGCCACGGTGAAGGCGCCGGAGCAGAAGGTGAGCCGCCATGCCATGGCGCTGCCCGAGGTGCGGTTGCTGCGCCATGAGCATCTGCGCACTTTGCTGAGCCGCGCCAGCGCGGGCGAGCCGCTGCCCACCGCGATTGCGCATCCGTGCGACGAGACCTCGCTGTTGGCCGCGCTAGAGGCCGCGCGGGCCGGGCTGATTACGCCCATTCTCGTGGGGCCCGTGGCCAAGATACGCGCTGTTGCCGCGGCCCGTGGGCTGGATATAACCGCCCTGCGCATAGAGCCCGCGTCGCATAGCCACGCCGCCGCCGCCCGCGCGGTGGAGCTGGTGCGCACCGGGCGCGCGCGGCTGCTGATGAAGGGCTCGCTGCATACCGATGAGCTGCTGCATGAGGTGACCGCGGCACAGACTGGCCTGCGGACCGGCAAGCGGCTGAGCCATGTTTATGTCATGGATGTGCCCTCCTACCCCAAGCCGCTGCTGGTGACTGATGCGGCCATCAACATCTCGCCTGATCTGGAGGACAAGGCGCACATCGTCCAGAATGCTGTCGATCTGGCGCATGTACTGGGCATTGCCGCGCCGCGGGTGGCGATTCTGGCGGCGGTGGAAACCGTGAACCCGGCGATGCAGGCGACGCTGGACGCCGCCGCGCTGTGCAAGATGGCCGAACGTGGGCAGATTACCGGCGCGGTGCTGGATGGTCCGCTGGCGTTCGACAACGCGATCAGCGCCACGGCGGCGGCGCAAAAGAGCATTGCCTCGCCCGTGGCGGGGCTTGCGGATATTCTGGTGGTCCCCAACATCGAATCGGGCAATATCCTGGCCAAGCAGCTCACCTTCCTGGCCAATGCGGATGCCGCCGGTATCGTGCTCGGGGCTAGCGTGCCGATTATTCTCACCAGCCGCGCTGACGATGCGCGTGCGCGCATGGCCTCCTGCGCGCTGGCGGTGATTCTGGCCGGAGCGGATGCGGTGAATATGTCCGGAGCGGATGCGGTGAACATGTCCGGAGCGGCCAAAGGTGCCTGATGCGGTTCTGACACTCAACGCCGGGTCGTCGAGCCTTAAATTCGCGTTGTATGAAACCGGTCCGGTGCTTGCCTGCATCGCCACGGGCGAGGTGGAGAACATCGGCACCGCGCCGCATCTGCGTATTCATGCCGGGGGGGCGGTGGCGCTTGAGCATCGCTGGCCGGATCATGCGCCGCTCACGCATGAGGATCTGCTTGGCTCCGTGCTGGAATGGGTGGAGGCCCATCTGGGCGCGGACAGGCTGATTGCCTGCGGGCACCGCATCGTCCATGGCGGCAGCCGGTTCAGCGCCCCCACGCGGCTCACCGCCGCCGCGCTGGCCGGGCTGGAGGCTTTGATTCCGCTGGCCCCGCTGCACCAGCCGCATAACCTCGCCGCCGTGCGCGCGGTGATGGCGCTGCGCCCGGCGCTGCCGCAGATCGCCAGTTTTGACACCGCCTTCCACCATACCATGCCCGTGGCGGCCCAGCGCCTGCCGCTGCCCCGGCATTTTCATGATGAAGGCGTGCGCCGCTATGGTTTTCATGGGCTTTCCTATGAGTATATCGCCTCGCGACTGCCGGGGGTGGCGCCGCATCTGGCGCGCGGGCGGGTCATCGTCGCGCATTTGGGCAATGGCGCCAGCCTGTGCGCCATGGCAGCGGGGAGATCGGTTGATACCTCGATGGGGTTCACCGCGCTCGAAGGGTTGATGATGGGCACGCGCACCGGCGCCATGGACCCTGGGGTGTTGCTGTATCTGCTGCAATCATGCGGGTTTACGCCGGAGACGCTGAGCAGCCTGCTATATACGCAATCGGGCCTGCTGGGCGTCTCGGGCATCTCCGCTGATGTGCGCGCGCTCCTCGCCGACCCGCGCCCGCAAGCGGCCGAAGCGCTGGAGCTGTTCAGCAACACGGCCGCCCGCCACATCGCCGGGCTGACGGCTTCGCTCGGCGGGCTGGACGGGCTGGTGTTCACCGCGGGCATCGGCGAGAACGCGCCGGCGATCCGCGCCGCCATCTGCGCCCGGCTGGGCTGGCTCGGTATCAGGCTCTCCCCGGAGGCGAATGCGGCGAACGCGCCGTGCATCAGCGCGCCGCGGAGCGGGGTGGAGGTTCGGGTCATCCCCACCAGCGAGGAGGCGATGATCGCGGCGCATTGCCTCTTGGTTCTCGGGCAGGGCGACAATGCGAACGGGGTTGAAACGGGGCACCCCATGGCGCCGGCGTAACGCAACGCCGGGCGCGATTCCTCTGGCAAGACGCGCAGGGGATGGGTTTTCAGCAGCGGGGAAAGCCCTCGCCCCTTGCGGCGCCCAGCAGCAGCGCCACTTTGCTGGCGGCTTCGCCCAGAGGGTCTTCGTGGCGTGTGATACCAGTCAGCCTTAAGGCTGACTGGTATGCGCGCGGGGCTGGTGGGGCGGCCGCG
>NZ_JAQTZC010000047.1:0-6048 GCF_028687955.1 Acidocella sp. | reverse complement strand
AGCATCCCCCAGCTGAGATCCGCCGCGGTGACGCTGAACGGCCAGGCCCGCAGGGTGGCCTGGTTGGTCAGGTCGTAGGTCATGTAAGTGAACAGGCCAAACAGCGCGCCGCGCCAGAGCGCCGCGCTCCAGCGGCCCGCCGCCAGCCCCGGCGCGACGGCGAAGATGACCAGCCCCAGGATATATAGCGCATAAAAGGCGATGGCGGGCGCCACCTGCACGCGCTCAGCCAGAATGCCCTGGAGTGCCGGCCGGTACAGGCGTGCGCTCATCAGACTCAGCCATAGCGCATCAACGGCCGTAAAGCTGATCCCCGCGGCGATGTAGGCGGTGAGATAACTCTTCATTGGGCATGCTCCAGGACATAAAGGCCGACATCGGTCATCCCGGTTGCGAAACCGGCGATGCAGTAGGCGAGATAATAATCCCACAGCCGCCGGAACGAGGGCGTGAAGCCCTCCGGGCTTTGCGTGCCGGGCCAGGATTGCAGGAAGCGCCGCCGCCATTCGGTTAGGGTGTGTTCATAGCTTTTTCCGAAAAATGTAGTGCCGGTGAGCGTGAGCCCGGCGGTATGGGCCTGAGCCGCGATGGCGGTTTTGGTGGGCAGCATGCCGCCGGGAAAGACATGGGACTGGATGAAATCAGGGTTGCGCAGGTAGGAGGCAAAACGCTCCTCCGCGATGGTGATGACTTGCAGCACAACCCGCCCGCCTGGTTTGAGGCGCGCGCGCAGCGCCGCGAAATAGGCCGGCCAATAAGCAACCCCCACGGCTTCGAGCATTTCGATGGAGACTATGCAATCGTAAAGGCCGGTTTCGTCGCGATAGTCGCGCAGGGCGATGTGGGTGCGCTCCGCCAACCCGGCCGCGGCTAGGCGCGCGCGCGCGTATTCGGCCTGGGCGGGCGAGAGGGTGAGGCCGGTGACATGCGCACCCGCGCCGGCCAGATGCGCGGCCAAGCCGCCCCAGCCGCAGCCGATTTCCAGCACGTTCGCACCCGGCGCCGCCCGCAGCAAAGCAGAGATCCGCTCCAGTTTGCGGGTCTGCGCGGTGGCGAGGTCTTCATCGGGCGTGGCGTAGATGCCGGAGGAATAGGCCATGCCAGCATCCAGCCAGCGGGCGTAGAAGCTGTTGCCCAGATCATAATGGGCCATGATGTTGCGCCGGCTGCCCTGGCGCGAGTTCCGGTTGTTCCAGTGGCGCAACCGGGCGGCGAGGCGCGTTGCCCATGTGCCGGGGGTGACTTCGCCCAGGTTTTCAGCACCGAAGCGCAGGAAGGCGGGAAGGTCCGGGCTGGACCAGTCGCCGGCGATGTAGCTATCGGCCAGGCCCGTGTCGCCGCGCAGCAGCAGGGCGCGCAGCGGGCGCCAGTTGTGCAGCTCCAACCGCGCGTCCGTGCCCGGCCGCGCGCCGCGATGGGTGATCAGGCCGCCGCCGGGGAGGGTGATGGCAAGACGCCCATGCTCAAGGCGCCGCAGCAGGCGCTCCAGTAGCGCGGCACCCAGCCGGGGCCATTTAAGCGCCGGCTTTGCCGTTGTTGCGCGGACCTCGCTCATAGTGTTTTCTCCGCGTTTTGCGTAAAACTGACAGGCGCCACCGGCGGTGCGGGGCGCGCGTGCAGGCGCATGCCCTTCCACCAGAGCCGCAGGGCTTCCCAATGGATGCCCGCCACGACTTTAAGAGTTAGCAGCGGGTAGGCGATGGCGGCGTGCAGCAAGGCCTTGCTGGTGAGGGGTTTGCGCCGCGCGCTGAAGGAGGCGGTCAGCACCACGCCTTGCGAGTCACACGCGGCAATGCGCAGCCGCAATGTTCCGGCGGGGGGCTGGAGGGTGAAATCGTAGTGCATATCCATATCCATGAAGGGTGAGACGTAGAATTTTTTCGCGCAGCTCTGCCGCACGAGGCCGCCGGAATTGCCGGTGACCGGAATGAAATAGCTGTGGCGCTGGCCAAAGGTGTTGTTCACCTCATAGAGAATCGCGATGAGGGGGCCGGAGGCGGCGTAACAGAAATACACGGCGATGGGGTTGAACGCATAACCGAGCAGCCGCGGCATGGTGAGCAGGGTGATGCGGCTGCCTTCAGCGTTCAGCCCGCCGGCGCGCATTTGCGCGCGCGCCCAGGCCAGCGGATCGCCCAGGCCATCGCCGTAGTCACGGTCATGAAAGGAGAACAGGTTGAAGCGGTTGCGTGAAAACAGGCGCAGGTGCGCGGCTTCATCGTCCAGGATTTCGAGATCCAGCAGGAGGGAGAACACGCGGTATTTCAGCCGGTGCGGTTTGGGGCTGAAGCGCTGGTGGGTGACGATGCCTTCATAGAGCGCGCTCATGCCGCGGCTTCCAGCGGGCGTTCCGGCAGGCTGATGCGCGCCGATTCTGCCGCGACCCGCCAGGGCCGGCGGACACCGCCCAGCGCCTCGGCCACGGCCAGACCGGCTTGCAGACCATCCTCATGAAACCCTGCCCCAAAATAAGCGCCACAAAACCAACGGCGCTTGACCCCCTGCAGGTTCCAAAGCTGTTTCTGAGCCCGCAGGGCTGGGACATCGAACACGGGGTGCTCATAGCTCTGGCGGTGCAAGAGCCGCGCGGGGTCTGGTTCGGCCAGAGGGTTGAGCGTGACGAAGTAATCAGTGTTTCCCGGGAGGTTTTGCAGCGGGTTCATCCAGTAGGTGACCGCGCAGGGAGCCTCCGGTGTGGGACCGGCGGCGTAGTTCCAGGCGGCCCATGCGGCGCGGCGGCGCGGCATCAACCGCGCGTCGGTGTGCAGCAGGGCTTCGTTTGTGGTGTAGCGGAAGGCGCCGAGCAGCGCCCGTTCATCGGGTGTTGCGTCCTCCAGCAGGCGCAGGGCATCGCCGGCGTGCATGGCCAGCACCACCTCGTCGAATCGCTCGGTTGTGCCGGTGGCATCGCGCAGCTCGACGCCGCCAGGGATTGCGCGCACGGCCGCCAAGGGGCGGCCGGTGGCCACACGGCCGCCGAAATCAGCCCGCAGCCTGGCCACATATTCGCGCGAGCCGCCGGTAACCGTGCGCCACAGGGGGCGGCCGTTTATTTGCAGCAACCCATGATTTTCGCAGAAGCGGATGAAGGAAGCCGCGGGCAGCGCGCCCGCCTGACCCGCCGGCGCTGACCAGATGGCCGCGATCATCGGGTAGAGGTGATCCTCATAGAATGCAGCGCTGAAGCCGGCCGTGCGCAGGTAATCGTCCAGCCGTGCCTCGCCGAGCCGGTGCAAGGCTTGCGGCGCTTCGCGGTAGAAGCGGGCGATGCCGCGCAGCATGGACCAGAATCGCGGGCGCAAGAGATTGCCCGGTTGCGCGAACAGCCCGGCGAGATTACTCCCGGCGTATTCCAGCCGTCCGGAATCCAGCGAGACGGAGAACGACATGTCTGACGGTTGCGTCGCCACCCCCAAATGCCTGAACAGCGCCGTGAGGTTTGGGTATGCCGGTTCGTTGTATACGATGAAGCCGGTATCAATGGGCACCTCGCCTGCGAGGACGGTGTGGCTGTGCCCACCGAGCCGGGTTTCGGCCTCGAACAAGGTTACATCGTGGCGGCGCGCCAGCAGCCAGGCGGCGCCGAGGCCGGAAATTCCGGCCCCGGCCACGGCGATTTTTTTCCTCTCGGACATATGTGCTCCTTGCTGGCTACACGGCTTATACGCCGGGGGGCGCGGGCTGGATCACCGCGGGCAAGCGGACTCTCTTGCGGGGCGGTGTGATCCAAACCGCCGGGGGGCGCGTATAAGCCGGTGTGAGCAAGCATGAAGCCAAATTCAGCAGGAGACTTCAGGGGCAAATCCTGCGCCGGGGGGCGCTGTTGACCCCGGTGGACGTGCCGGCCTCGCTGGATGCGGCGGCGCAGGCCCGGTTGCTTGGCCTCGTCGCAACCGCGCGGGACCGCCAAGCCTTCGCCATGCTGTTCAAATATTTCGCGCCGCGGCTCAAGGCGTTCCATATGCGCGCCGGTCTGGCGGAGACGGCGGCCGAAGAGCTGGCGCAGGAGACGATGCTGCTGCTGTGGCGCAAGGCGGAGAGTTTTGACCCCGCCCGTGCCGGGGCGGCGACCTGGGTGTTCGCCATCACGCGCAATTTGCGTATTGATCTGGCGCGCAGGCGTCGCGGCAGCCTGCCGGAGCCGCCGCCGGAGGAGGATCTCTCGCCCTCGGCCGAGACGTTGAGCCTGGAAGCCGAGCGTGCGGAACGGATGCGGGGGGCTCTGGCGACTCTGAGCGAGGCGCATCGCCGCGTGATCGAGCTTTCCTTCTTTTCCGAGGCGCCGCACGCCAGCATCGCCACGGCGTTGAACCTGCCGCTTGGCACCGTTAAATCCCGCATTCGTCTGGCCCTCTTGCGCCTGCGCGATGCGCTGGGGACTGAACCATGAGTATCCAACACCACCTTAGCGATGATACGTTGCTCCGCCATGCCGCGGGGCGGCTCAATGCCGGGCTGGCGCTCGTCACCGCCGCGCATTTGCACGGCTGCGCGCATTGCCGTGACAGGTTGGCGGCGTTCGAGGCCGTGGGCGGCGCCTTGCTGGAAATGGAGGTGCCTGCCGCCATGGCGCCCTCGGCCTTCAGCAATGTGCTGGCACGGCTGGAGGAGCGGCCCGCGCCGGTACCCGTTTTGCGCGCCCCGCGCCGGGCGGCACTTGGTTTGCCGCCGGATATGAAGCTGCCGCCGGTGCTGGCGGGTTGTGACATCGGCCGCTGGCTTTGGCTTGGCAGGGGGGTGCGCTACAGCCGGGTGCGTCTGCCCTGGGCGCCGGATGCCAATGTGATGCTGCTGCGCGTGGCGGCGAATTGCGCGGTTGTCCGCCATGCCCATGCGGCGCAAGAGCTGACCCAGATTTTGTATGGCGGCTATAGCGACAGCACCGGCCAATATGGCCCCGGTGACATGGCCGAGCATGACGAGACGGTGCTGCACCAGCCGCGCGCCGATGAAGAAGGCTGCATCTGCCTTGCGGCGCTGGAAGGCGGGTTGCGCCTGGATGGATGGATGGGGCGGGTGCAGCGCCGTCTTGGCCTTTAGGATGAAGCTGGCGTTCGCACCTTTGCTGCTGCTCGGCCTTGCCACTTATGCCTGGATCGCGCCGGTGAGTGTTCTCAACGCCGCCGCCTGGGGCGGGGATTGGCGTGTCACGCATGACATCAGCTACATGCCAGGGGCGCGCGGCCGGTTGGATGTTTATGCGCCCCGCGGGGTGAAAGACGCGCCGGTGGTGGTGTTTTTTTACGGTGGCAGCTGGCAGGACGGCGACAAGGCGATGTACCGCTTTGTTGGCGCGGCCCTGGCCGCGCGGGGGATTGTCGCCGTTATCCCTGATTATCGCGTCTACCCCGCGGTGCGCTTCCCGGTATTCCTGGAGGATGCCGCGCGCGCCGTGGCCTGGAGCCGCAACAACGCGCGCAGATTCGGCGGGGATCCGGACCGGCTGGTGCTGATGGGCCATTCCGCGGGCGCCTATATCGCGGCGATGCTGGCGCTCAACCCGGAATATCTCGGCGCTGAGGGGCTTGATCCGCACCGTGACATTTCCGGTTTTATCGGCCTGGCCGGGCCGTATGATTTTCTGCCGCTGCGCGAGCGGGTGATCAAGCTGATTTTTGGCCCGCCGGACGAGCTGGCCCGAACCCAGCCGATTAATTTCGTCACCCCCGGCGCGCCGCCTGCGTTTCTGGCCGCCGGGCTGCGCGACACAACCGTGGAGCCGCAAAACAGCCTGCGGCTTGCCGCCCGGCTGCGCGCGGCGGGCGATGATGTGCGCGAGCGCTATTATCCCCGGCTCGACCACAGGCTGATCATCGGCGCCATCGCCCCGCCGCTCGGCTTTCTGGCGCCGGTGCTGCCCGATTGTCTCGCCTTCATCCACGCCGTGACCGCCGTGCAACCTTTCAGGAGTGTTGCATGAACCTAACACTACAGTTGCATTTTATTGCGAGTTCTGAATCAATGGGCAACCATGATTCAGGCTCTGATAAGTGGCGGCGCATCTGTTGAAGACACATTGGAACTTTGGGCGTCATCGCTCCGGGATGT
>NZ_JAQTZC010000046.1:7585-17506 GCF_028687955.1 Acidocella sp. | reverse complement strand
CCCGCCACCGCCTCGGCGGCAAAAAACGCCGCCCCCAGCAACGCCGCATCCAACCCCAGCGCAAACCCCAGCCCCAGCCTGTTCGCCACCGCGCCAATCACCACCGGCCCCACCAGAAACCCCGCATACCCCAGCCCCACCACGGCGGGCACTGAATGGTTCGCCGCCATTCCCGGCACCCGCGCCGCCGCACTCATCACCAACGGCGCGATATTCCCGGTCCCCAGCCCCACCAAGCCAAAACCAAAAATCCCCGCCCAGCCAAAGGGCACAAAAATCACCAGCCCAAACCCAGCCACCGCCACCGCGCAGCCCATGCGCATCACCGCCGCCTGCCCCAGCCACATCGCCACCCGGTCGCCCAGCAGCCGTGCCCCCGCCGTCGCCACCGCAAAGGCAGCATAGCCCAGCGTCGCGCTGGCCAGCGGCATCGCGCGCGAGAACCGCAAAAACACCGTGCTCCAATCCGTCGCCGCCCCCTCGGTCATGAAGCACACGAAGCAGCAAAGCCCCAGCACAATCGTCGCCCGGTTCGGCAGCGCCAGCCGCGGCCCCAAAGCACGCACATCGGCCTCATGCGCAACCAGAAACCCGCTCTGCGTCAAAATCAGCAATATCGCCGAAGCATTGATCAACGCACACCCGGCGTAGGACACCCCCAGCCGCAGCAGCAAAAAACTCGCCACCGCCACCGCCAGACTGCCCAGGCTGTAACAGGCATGAAAACCTGACATCTGCAGCCGCCCGCTCATGCGTTCCACCACCGCGCCCTGGGCGTTAAGCGCGATATCCAGCGCGCCGAACAGCGTGCCGTACACAAACAATAATGCGGTGAACCCCAGGGCCGAATGCGCGCTCACCAGAAGCGGCAACAACACCCCAACCCCGGTTGAAACCACCACCAGCACCGCCCGGCTGCCCCAGCGGCCAACCGCCATCCCGGCAAAGGGCATCCCCGCCAGCCCGCCAATCCCCCCCGCGAACAGCACGACCCCCAGCGTCCCATCGCTCAGGCCGAATTTTATCTTGGAATACGGTACCGTAATCGCCCAGACGGAAATCCCGATCCCCGCCATGAAAAACATCAGCCACATGGTGCGCAGCCGCGCCCCCACGCTCACCCCGCCCACGGCGCCATTCAAAGCCGGCGGTTGCCCATCACCGCATGATAACCCACAAGCACCACAACCGCCCCCACCACCGAGACGAACAGGCTGTAGAAATTAACCCCGCTCACCGGTGCTGCGCCCAGCACCATGAAAATCTTGCCGCCCACCAGCGCGCCCACAATGCCGAGCACCATATCCAGCATCGGCCCCTTGCCGCGGTTATCGACGATATGGCTGCCAATCCACCCAGCCAGCAATCCCAACACAACCCATCCGAGAATCGACATCCGCCACCCTCCAAAAATCAGAACGCGGCTTTCTTCAACCGCCTCACCTCAATTGCCTGCCACACCACCAGCGCTGGCACCGCAATCACAAAATCGCGCGCCCGGCGCATCAGCGAGAGCGAAAGCGCCACATCCGGCGGCACCCCAAAAATCCCGCCCAGCAGGGTATACGCCGCCTCCTGTATCCCCACCCGGCCCGGCACAAAAAACGCCAGCGCCATAATCGCATGCAGCAGCGCCTCGATACATATGGCATCGACAAAGCTCAACGGCACCCCCACCGCATGAAACCCGACAAACGAAGCCGTCGCGGTGCCAAACCAGCACACCAGATGCAGCAGCGCGCCATAGGCCAGCCGGTCGCGCTCGCCATACATGATATTGAGCGAGGTCTGCAGCCGGTCGATGCTCAACGACGCCCCCTCGCCCGTCTGCCCCGCGATCTTTGAGGCCAGCGCCCGGAAAATCTTCGCCCCGCTGCCTTGCTGCGCCAGGATCAACCCAACCCCCAGCACCACCGCCACACACAGCCCCACCGCCACCGGCACCAGCAAATCGCTGGAAGGCGCCTTGCGCGCCAATATGGCAAGCCCGATGCCGATAAACACCAGCTGCGCGAGAAACTCAGTGGTGATATCCGCCAGGGTGGAGGCCGTGGCATCGGCGATCCGCACGCCATGCAGCGCCATCACCCGCGCGCCCAGCACATAGCCCCCCACCTGGCTGAACGGCAGAAACTCACCGGTGGCATCGCGCACCATGCGGCCCCACACGCACAGCCAGAAGCTACCGCGCATCCGGCTGCGCAAAACCATGCGCCAGCACAGCCCCAGCCCCAGCAGAATCCCCAGCTGCACCAGAGTGTACAGGCCAAAGCCCGAGGGCTTCACCGAGGCCAGCACCCGCAGCACATCCGCCGCGCCGTAATATATCACCAGCCCCGTGACCACCGCGACACCGGCAAGCGCAAAGACCGCCGGCAGCAGCCGCAGATGGCGCTTCAAACCGCGGCCAGCCGTTTCTTGGGGCGCACGATTAGCCGCGCCAGCCTTGCCAGCCGCGGCATGGTCGTGGGGCGGAGCAGCCGCGCATCATAACCCGCCATGCGCCGCTTATCCTCCTGCAAACAAATATCGATCAGCACCGCCGGGTCCATTTCATCGCTCAATGCCTTCGACCCGTTGATGGTGAAGTTCGCATCCGCGCCTTCCAGCCCATCCACATCGCGCGCGATCCCGATACGCTCCCAGATGAGAAAAGCCCATACCGCCGCCGTTTTCAGCGCGAAATAAGGCCGCCGCCACAGCGGCATGTTCGCCTTATGCCAGGCGATCCAGTTGGTGAAAAACAGAATATGCCGCCCCTCCTCCTGCACCACGGGCTCGAACGTCTCCACCAGCTCCCGCGGAAAATAGCCGGAGCGCCGGGCCATCTCAAACAGCCCATAGGCAAAAAAACTATCCACGCATTCCGAAAAGCCGGTTACCATGAACCCCCATTCCGCATCCACCGGCAGCACATATTCCTCATCGGGCTGCATCGGAATGTCATAGGCCGCCACCAGCCGGGAGAGCACATCGCGGTGGCGCCGTTCCTCCCCCGCCATATGCAGCAGCGCCGCCCGTAAGGCCGGGTTTTTCACCGTTTTCGCAAACGCCTCGATACGCATCGAAGCCTTGATCTCGGTCTGCACCGCGATATCCCAGATCGGCAGCGAGGTGATGCGCGCCTTGGTCTCCGCGTCCAGCACAGGCCAGTCCAGCACCGCCGGCTTGTAGGGGTTGTAGGTCTCCTCCAGCAGCCGCGTCATCATCTGGTAATGCGCCTCGCTCCCCGGCTTAATCTGCCCCGGTTGCGCAAAATCCCAATGCCGCGCCTTGAAATCCACGGCGGCGATGCTCGAATCATCCATGACAGCTCCTCTTGCCTGCTCAGGGGTTCATTAAAAACTGCCCGGCTTCTAGCGCAACAGGACAGGAATTTATACATGGCGCCCCTGGTGGGGCTGGCGGGGCGGCCACGCGCCAAATAAAGAGACTACATGATGCATGGCGGAGTAAAAGCTTGAGTGCGGACGATATAACGCTTGTGACGGGTGCCACCGGGTTCGTCGGCGCCGCCGTGGCGCGCGCGCTGCACCGCGCCGGGCACAGGCTGCGCCTTACCACCCGCCCTGGCAGCGATCTGCGCAACCTGGCGGGCCTGCCCGCTGAAATCGTCACGCTGGACCTGGCGGATCCCGCCACCTTCGCCCCCGCGCTGCAAGGCTGCCGCTATCTCTTCCACGTCGCGGCGGACTACCGGCTATGGGTTCCCAATGAAGCCGCCATGCGCCATGTGAATATCGACGGCTCCGTTGCCCTGCTGCGCGCCGCCGCCGCCGCCGGGGTGGAACGCAGCGTCTACACCAGCTCCGTCGCCGCCCTGGGCCTTAACCCCAGCGGCGCCCCAGCCGATGAGACCACCCCCATCAAGCCCGAACACCACCTCGGCGCCTATAAAAAGTCGAAATACGACGCCGAGCAGGCGGTGCGCGCCATGGCCGCCGCCGGGCAGAACATCGTCATCGTCAACCCCTCCACCCCCATCGGCCCGGGCGACGTCAAACCTACCCCCACCGGCCAGATGGTGCGCGACGCCGCCAACGGCCGCATGCCGGCCTATGTCGATACCGGGCTGAACATCGTGCATGCCGGCGATGTGGCGCAGGGCCATCTGCTGGCGCTGGAAAAGGGCCAAGCCGGCGAGGCCTATATCCTAGGCGGCGAAAACCTCATGCTGCGCGAGTTGCTCGCCCTCATCGCCGCGCAAACCGGCCGCAAGGCGCCCACCCTGCGCCTGCCCATTACCCCGCTCATGCCCATCGCCTGGGTGATGGAGCGCATCGCCAATATCACCGGCAAAACCCCGCTCATGACCCCTGAGATCCTCGCCATGGCGCGCAAAAAGATGTTCTTCACCTCCGCCAAGGCGCAGACCAGGCTCGGCTACCAGCCGCGCCCCGCCGCCGCCGCCGTAGCCGATGCGCTCACCTGGCTGCGCGCCCAGGGCCTGCTGACATGATCGCCACCCTCGCCCTGCTCATCTGGCTCTACCTGTTTTTTCTGCATGGAAAATTCTGGGCCTCCGCGCCCGAACTCCCCCCCGCCACGCCGCCCGCGTTGCCGGATGTGGACATCATCATCCCCGCGCGCGACGAGGCGCAGACCATCGCCCCGGTCATCGCCTCGCTGCTGGCGCAGGATTATCCGGGCAAATTCCGCGTCATCCTGGTGGATGACAACTCCACCGACGGCACCGCCGCCCTGGCCGGCGCGCACCCAAGGCTCACCATCATCACCGGCAAAGCCAAGGCCCCCGGCTGGTCGGGCAAGCTCTGGGCGCTGCAACAGGGGGTGGAGGCCAGCACCGCGCCCATATTGCTGTTCGCCGATGCCGACATCACGCACGACCCGCGCCATCTCTCCTCGCTGGTCACCCGCCTGCTCACCCCGCACGCTGACATGGTCTCCGAAATGGTGCGGCTCAACTGCGCCTCGCTGCCCGAGCGTTTCCTGATCCCCGCTTTCGTGTATTTCTTCCAAATGCTCTATCCCTTCGCCCTGGTGAACGACCCGCTGAAATCCACCGCCGCCGCCGCCGGCGGCACGGTGCTGATCCGCCGTGAAGCCCTGGCGCGCATCGGCGGGCTGGAAAAAATCAAATCCACCCTCATCGACGATGTCTCCCTGGCGCGCGAGGTAAAAAAATCCGGCCCCATCTTCCTCGGCCACTCGGGCCTGGCCACCTCCATCCGCCCCTATCCGCACATGGCCGACATCTGGAACATGATCACCCGCACCGCCTTCACCCAGCTCAACCACTCCGGCTTTATCCTGGCCGGAACCATACTGGGCCTCACCCTGGTCTGGCTGGTGGCGCCCTATGAGGTCATCTTCGGCCATGGCTGGGGCTTCCTGGCCGGGCTCGCCGCCTCGGCGCTGGCCGTGGCCAGCTATTTCCCCACGCTGAAACGCTACCACCAGCCCAAACCCCTCGCCCTGGCGCTGCCCTTCATCGCGCTGTTCTACATGGCCGCCACCATTGCCTCGGCGGTGAACCACTGGCGCGGCATCGGCGCCAAGTGGAAAAGCCGCGCCTATGGGGAGCACGGCGCATGAGCGCGAACGACAACGCCCAGGCCACACATGCCGCAGCCGTCCCGGATGAGAACATCGAGGCATGGTCCGGCAAGGACAAGGCCGACGAGAACTTCCCCGTCGGCTCTCTGCTCCTCCGCCGGGAGCTGCGCGAGCATGTGCATGCCTATTACGCCTTTGCCCGCAATGCCGATGACATCGCCGATTCCGCCACGCTGCCGCCTGCCGTTAAAATCGCCCGTCTGAATATCATGGAAGAAGTTCTAACCGGCGCCCGCGCCGAGGGCGCCCCCAGCGCCACGCGGTTGCGCGCCTCTCTGGCGCAATCGGGGGTAAGCGCCATCCATGCGCGCGAGCTGCTAGTCGCCTTCCGCCAGGACGCGGTGCAGAACCGCTATGCCGACTGGGCGGCGCTGATGGATTATTGCCGCTATTCCGCCGCGCCAGTCGGCCGGTATGTGCTGGAGCTGCACGGCGAGGACAAAGCCACGTGGCCCGCCTCCGATGCCCTCTGCGCCGCGCTCCAGGTGCTCAACCACCTGCAAGATTGCGCGGGCGACCTGCGCAACCTGGACCGCTGCTACATCCCGCAGGACATGCTGGCAAAAGCCGGCTGCAAAACCGACGATCTGGCCCGTGGCGAGACCACCCCGGCCCTGCGCGCCGTGTTTGACCAGATGCTCACCCTCACCGAGGCGCTGAACGAAGCCGCCGCCGCGCTGCCCGGCTTGGTGCGCGCGCACCGCCTGCGGGTGGAGACCGCCATCATCACCCGGCTCGCCAGGCGCCTCACCGCGCGGCTGCGCCATGGCGACCCGCTGGCCAGCCGGGTGAAGCTCACCAAGGTTGATTTTATCACCGCCGCCACCCTCTCTCTTGGCCGCTTCGCATGACCGATTCCACCTGCACCGCCGCCGATATCGCCTATGTCACCGCCCTGGTGAAAGCCTCTGGCACCTCGTTCTACCATGGCATGAAAATCCTCCCCCCCGCGCGGCGGGATGCGATGTATGCCATCTACGCCTTCTGCCGCGTGGTGGACGACATCGCCGACGATGACGATGTTCCCTTCGCGCACAAGCGCGCGGCGCTGGATGAGTGGCGCGCGCGCATCGCCGCCCTCTACCACGGCGAGGCGGACGGCCCGATCCCCCGCGCGCTGCTCGGCGCCGTCCGGCAGTTTGATTTGCAAGCATCGGACTTTGGCGACATCATCGATGGCATGGAGATGGATGCGGGAGACCCCATCGTGGCGCCGGCACTAGCGGCGCTGGACCTGTATTGCGACCGCGTGGCCTCCGCCGTGGGGCGGCTTTCCGTGCATGTGTTCGGCGACTCCTCGGGCGCGGCGCGCGATGTGGCCCATGCGCTGGGGCGCGGCCTGCAACTCACCAACATCCTGCGCGATGTCGGCGAGGACGCAGCCCGCGGCCGTCTGTATCTCCCCCGGGAATTCCTCGATGAAGCCGGAATCCCCCCAGAGCCGCAAGCCGCCCTCGCCTCACCCGCCCTGCCCATGGTCTGCGCCCGGCTCGCCGCCATGGCGGAACAAAAATTCACCGAAGCGCAGGCCGCGATGGCGCGCTGCAACCAGGAGGCCATGCGCCCGGCCCGGCTGATGCAAGCCAGCTACCGCCCGCTGCTCGGCATCCTGCGGCGGCGGAACTTCAATTACGAGGGCCCGCGCGTAAAACTTCCGGCCTGGCGCAAGCTCGTGCTGGCCGCGCGCCTGCTGGCCGCGTGAGGGCGCGATGAGTGTGCATGTCATCGGCGCGGGGGTCGCCGGTCTCGCCGCCGCCTGCCAGCTCACCGAGGCGGGGCACCATGTCGTGCTGTTCGAGGCCGCGAAAACCGCCGGCGGGCGGGCGCGCTCGCATTATGACAACGTGCTCGGCTGCCGCATCGATAACGGCAACCATCTGCTGCTCTCGGGCAACATCGCCACACTCGCCTACCTGCAACGGATCGGCGCGAATCGCTCCCTCACCGGGCCGGCCGAGCCGATTTTTCCGTTTCATGACCTGCGCACCGGAAAGAGCTGGACGCTGCGGCTCAACCAGGGAGGCTTTCCGTGGTGGATATTTTCCAGCAGGCGCCGCGTGCCGGGCACAAGGCTGCACCATTATCTGGGGTTGCTGAAAATCCGCAGGGCAAAACCCTCTGATCTGGTCGCCCCGCTGCTGGCCGGAACTGGGCCGCTTTATTCCCAGCTGCTGGAGCTGCTCGCAGTCTCCGCGCTCAACACCAGCCCGCAGGTGGCAGCTGCGGCGGCGCTGCGCAGCGTGTTCGCCGAAAGCCTGGATCTGGGCGGCTACGCCACCATCCCCCGCTACGCGCGCGGCGGCCTCTCGGAGACCTTTGTTGACCCGGCACTGAACTGGCTGCGCGAGCGCGGCGCGGTGATCCGCCTGGGCGAACGGGTGAGCGAGCTGAACCCCGCGCAGGCCACCATCCTCGCGGTGCCCCCCTGGGCCGCGGCCGAGCTGGTGCCGGGGCTGACCGTGCCGAACGAGTTCGAGTCGATCTATAATCTGCATTTCAAATATTCACTGCCTCCCGGCGAAGCCGGTTTCTGGGGCTTCATCGGCGGCATGACGGAATGGGTGTTCGCGCACAGCAGCGTCATCTCGGTCACCATCTCCGCCGCCAGCCGCTATGCGGACATGAGCGCGCAGGACATCGCCGCCAAAGTGTGGAGCGAAATCGCCAGCGCCTTCTCGCTTCCACCCGAAATCCCGGTTTACCGCGCCGTATGGGAAAAACGGGCCACCATGCTGGCCACCCCGGCACAAATGGCCCGGCGGCCGAAAACCAGGACCAACAACCCGAATCTGATGCTCGCCGGCGACTGGACCGACACCGGCCTGCCCGCGACCATCGAGGGGGCAATCCGCTCCGGCAACGCCGCCGCGCAGGCGCTCATGTCAGGCCTGAATGGCCTGAGCGCGATCGTTTGAGGTTCGCTCAACCGAGCGAGCCGAAAGCGTGAATCGCCCTCGGAAAAATGATGAGAGCGCGATCGTTTGAGGTTCGCTCAACCAAGCGAGCCGAAAGCGTGAATTGCCCGCTATTTTTATAATGCAGTGCCGTTTCAGCGTTTAGTCTTTCGATGGCGTTTCAATTTCCGGCGCCTCCAGGTCGGGTGTTTCAACCTCGGGTGCTTCAATCTCGGGCGTTTCGACCTCGGGCAGATCGTGCGCGGGGGCTGGTTCGATTGCTCCATCCGGCTCTGAGAGAGCGGGTTTCGGGACGCCGATCAGATCCTCGACATCGAGCATCTCAGTGTCGATCTGGTCGATCATGATGGAGTCCGCGGCGGTCAACTCCCCCTGAATTTCGACCAGATGCTGGCCATTAAGATCAAGCCCCGCCGGTGCGCCGGAGGCGGCCAGGCCATCGGCGGTGACGAGTTGCCCCTTGGCGCTGGTCTGGAAATAGCCGCGGACCTCAACCAGTGTTCCGGGCGCGCCGAGTGCTACGGGCGCGGGCGTGGCGGCGGCGGCCAGCAGGCCCTGGGGGCTGATGGTGCCGCTGACGATGACCCGCTCGCCGGGGGCAAGCCCCGCCGTGAGGCCGGGCGGCGCCTGCATGCTGGTGCCCGCGACCGCCAGCCGGCCGGGCGCCAGCGAGGTGACTTCCGCCACCAGCTGGAAACGGTTGCCCGGTGGCAAGGCGGTTACCCGCTGCGCAACCCAGTCGTCCGAGGGCCGGGGCAGCGCGGAGACCGCAACCAGTGCGCCGGCGCGCATGCCGGAGAAAAGCTCCTGACGATGCGCCGCGACCACATGTTGACCCAGCACGATGGCGCTACGGCCATCGGCGGCGATATAGCTCACCGGGCCGATGATGGGGTGAACGACGGTGATTTCCCTGGCGTAGCCGCCGCGCGGCGTGGTGACAACGCCTTTCACCTCGGCGGTTTCGCCCACGCGCAGCGAGGATACCGTGGCGGGGGCGCCGTCGATGACGACCAGCGTGCGGCCATTGAGCGCATATTCACGGCCGTTCACAAACACGCTGCCAAAAGCCTGGATTGGCCCGTAGCCGGTGATCGGCATGCCAGGGCGGGCGATGCCCGTGCCACCGATACCGCCGGGGCCGGAACTGACGCCCGTGCCGCCGATGCCGCCAGGCTCACCGCCGGATGCCTGCGCCGGGGTTGCCGCGGCGCAGAGGGAAAACACGGCCACCGCCAGCCCGAGCAGGGCGCCAGCCCTCCCGCGCGCGGCCCGCCAGGGGCGTTGCACAGGGGGTTGCGGGAGCAAGGCCATGTCAGGCTTGGTCTTCGGTGCTGGTTTCATAATAATACACGCCAAGGCGCAGCCGTTTCAGCGGCTGGCCGGCGGCCTCGGACTCGGGGGCTGGGCTGCTGTCCAGCAATTTGGC
>NZ_JAQTZC010000046.1:0-7485 GCF_028687955.1 Acidocella sp. | reverse complement strand
GTAGATTTTTTTCAGCAGGTCGCGCAGCGCGATATAGCCCAGCCCCCGCTGCATCAGATAGGCGATGAGCGGGCTGAGCAGGCGGCGCACCATGGTTTCTACATCTGCGTCCATCGAGTCCTGTGCGATTCCCCTACGGCTGGCATGACCAGGGCCGCGCCCTGAGACTGTGTGACTTTCTTCCACATAGTAGCATACGCTGATTTTGCAAGTGCCGGGCGGGGATGGCCGCTATTCATCAAGCACCAGCCTGAGGACAAATGAAATGCACCATCATTTTTCAACTTATGATTGCGCTTCAATTGCATACCACGCCGCTACCCGCAGGCGTCTGACACCGTTTTGGGACGCCCGCCCGCACCGATTCTGGTTCTGGTTCTGGCGCCAACCGGGATCAGCATGAACAGGAAAGCACCGGCGGGAAACGCAACGGCGAGGAAAACGCCGGCGAGCGAAATATCCCGGTTCAGGATCCGGCATGCCGAGAGGACAAAAACACCCACCAGGGCGAAGAGCGTATAATCAGCCGCCGACATGGATTTGAGGATGGAGATGAGAAATGACAATGGTTTTGGCCTTTCGTGCCGGGCTAGATGGGTAGGTTTGCGGGGGGCTTTGCTGCGCGCCCGGCGGGGGGACTCTGAAGGCTGAATCGCCGGCTAATATATTTCAGCCGGTATTTTAGGCTTTAGGATCGCGACAAAATTATCATCCGTGGGCAAAGAGAGCAGGAAGGGAAAAGATGCCTCCAGGCCGAAGCACGATGCCAGGGCGGTGACGTCGCATCTTCTGAAATAATTGAGATATTCAGGAAAGTTGAATTTATACCAGCGCTTTCCCATGATCCGCCGGTTGATGGAGCCGTAGTTCGAGAGTTTCAGAATGGCGATGCCATCGAGCCTGAGCTTACGGCTCAGCAGTTCAACCACGCGGCGGGCATCAGCGTCTCGCTCCAGATGCGAATGAAGCATCACCCCGGCCAACGAACGGTCGGGAAATCGCGAGAGGCCTTCCACCGCGGTGGTGCTCAGGATCGTGGCGCCAGATTGCGCGGCTTCTGTACGGGCGCGGGCGGAAAGCTCCGGGAATGTCTCCAGCCCATAGATGGAGAAACGCCGCGAGATGGACTTCAGCGTTTCACGGTGGCAGCCGACATCCACCACATTGCCTGAGCCGGGGCCCAGATGATTCAAAAGCTCATGAGGCTGCAGCATGGAAAACATGAACCGCCGCCAGCTTGTCGTACGGTCCACCCAGCCCAGAAGCGCATCGCCCGGATGTGTTGCGGCGCCAGCCGCCAAGGGGGGAGCGGTCAGGGGTGCGTAAGTGAAACCGCAATTCCCGCACGCAACGAGCTTGCGGCCCGTTTTGGCGGCGGCCAGTTCCCGGGCGGCGGCGGCGGTGGTTTCACAGACCAGGCAATCACGCAATGGCGCGGGCCGTGAATTATCCGGCACGGCAGGTTCAGCCAGCATTGCGATCACCGCCGGACGAGACAACCCTACGACGCTTCACCTGGAATGCTCCCATCGCCTCTCTGGACACGCCCGTCTTCATGCTACGATAAGCGCGATTGCGCGGCATATGTACCGGTACAATTTCATATCGTGGAATAAAATCCCACAGTCAAGTGCAGAAAAACCGCCTTGGATTGTACTTATACCAGCCCGCCAAGAGCTTGACTCTCTGGGTTTGGTGGCGGGCTGGTATAAGCTCTTGATTTTGCGCGCGGCCGCCCCACCAGCCCCGCGCGCATACCAGTCAGCCTTAAGGCTGACTGGTATTAAAAATAGACAACAACCCGAAAACCCGGTGTCAGAATTTTTCAGTGAACCCCATGCCCGCGCCAAATTTTGGACTGTTGGACGTCAGGCCACGGGTCAGATAGGTCTGAAAATCAAGCGCCGGGCTGAGCCTGACGGTGTAGGCGGCGATCAGCTGTTCGAATGCCCCCGCCCCGCGCTGAGGCGTTCCATTGTCCAGAAACAACGCGGTGACATAGCCCTGACAGGGCACGACGAGGCTGGCCCCGGCTTCAAATGTTAGTGTGTTCTGCAATTTTAACCCGCGCACGCGCCCGGCCATCCGGTAGCCGGCCCGCGCGTAGGGCAGCAGGCGGCCGGATATGTTCCATTCAAAACGGCCGCCGAACTCGACATCGGGCTGACCGGTGCCAAGCCCGCTGGACCGCGAGGCCGTGGGGATCTTGATCTTCACATAGGGCCTTATGGAGGGTCTGAGACCGGAGGTGTCGAGCACACGGTAGCCGGCGGTAGCCCAGATGTCGCCCAGGCCGGTGCGCCATACGGGGTGGCCGCTGGTCTGGATCACCGAACCGCCGTTGAGCAGCCCAGCGCCCTGGAGGGCGATGTAGGGAATTTCCAGCCGCAGGCGCAGCCTGGCGCGGTGGTATTCCAGGCTCAGCGGCATTTCGTAGACCCGGATGGTATGCGCGGTTCCGAAGGTGCCGCCGAAATAGGACGGCTCCACATTGATGCTGAAGGGGTGGGATTGTTGCGCCCGTGCGAGCGCGGGAAAGCACGGGCCGAGCAGGCAACCGCCGATAAGCAGCGCCGCCATATGGGCGCACCGCCACTTGCGTGGCACAACGCCGGCTTTAGAGGTGGCACCTTGTGGAATTGTCATCTGATGCGGGAATTATCCGGAAAAACAAAATATAGGCAAGCGTGCCCGGGAAACGCGATTATCTTCAGGCCCCAAGGCCGCCGCGACGCGGGATCAGCCCGCGTGCAGGAACAGGCCGATGGTGAGCAGGATGCCGATGGCGGTGATGCTGACACGCAGCACGGTTTCGTTGATCCGCCGGAGCATGTAGACGCCAAGCTGGCCGCCGAGAATGGCGCAGACCGCGACAAGCAGGACGATATACCATTGCACGCGGGTCTGCACGATGAAGATGACAACGGCGGCGACATTGATGACGCCGGCCAGCATGTTCTTGGTCGCACCGGCGTGGCGCACGGAAAGCCCGGCCGCGGTGAGCGCCGCCAGCATGAGAATGCCGATGCCGCCGCCAAAATAGCCGCCGTAGATCGCGATGAGCATTTGCGACACCATGGCGGCGCGCGGGGTGATGTGGGCGGGCTCGTCCTCGGCGCGCTTTTTGGCGACAAAACTGCCCCAGGCGAAAACGGCGGTGGCGAACAGCACCAGATAAGGCACGAGATGGGTGAAAATACTGACCGGGGTGGCGAGCAGCAGGACCGCGCCGATTCCCCCGCCAACCAGGCTGATGCCAACCAGCATGCGGATGGAAAGCCCCGCCGCCCCCTCCACCAGGCTGCGCCCGGCGAGCGAAGTTGTTATCTGACCGGGGAACAGCGCGATGGTGGAGGTGATATTGGCGGCAAGCGGGTTGAGCCCGGTGAACAGCAGGGCCGGGAACACCAGGAACGAGCCGCCGCCTGCCAGCGCGTTCTGCGCGCCCGCGATGAAGGAAGCCAGCGCCAGGAGGATCAACGCCAGGGTCATGCGATTTAAACCAGCGCTCGCAGTTCATCGGCCGGCGGGCGCGCGCCGATCCGGCTGATCGCCAGCGCCGCGGCCCTGGCGCCCAGCACGCCGGCGGCATGCAGGCTGGCACCCTTGGTGTAGGCGGTGAGGAAGCCCGCGGCATAGGCATCGCCAGCGCCGGTGGTGTCCACCACCTGGGTTGGCGAGGCGCCGACATGGGTTTGTGTGCCCTCATGCAGGATGATGCTGCCGGCCTCGCTGCGGGTGAGCACCGCGAGGTTGATCTCGCGCGCGGCATCCGCCGCAGCTTCGGCGAAGTCGTTACGCTGATACAGGCTGCAGATTTCGGCCTCGTTGGCGAAGATAATGTCAACGCCTTCAGTGATAAGACGGCGGAAGCCGTCGCGGTGGCGGTCCACGCAGAACGCATCGGAGAGGGAGAGAGCGGTTTTCTGCCCCGCCGCGCGGGCGGTGCGGGCGGCTTCGGCGAAGGCGGCCTGGGCGGCCGGGGGATCAAACAGATAACCTTCCAGATAGGTGACGGCGGAGGCGGCGATGACGGTCTCATCCAGGTCAGCCAGCGAGAATTCGCCGCCGGCGCCGAGATAGGTGTTCATGGTGCGCTGGCCGTCTGGCGTGACCAGGATGAGGCAGCGCGCGGTGGGGATGTGCGCCTGCAGTGGCGCGGTGGGGTAATGCACGCCATGCGCGGTGATCTCGCGGCGGAATGTCTCGCCCATCTCATCCGCCGCGACCTTGCCGAGGAAAGCGGCGCGCGCGCCAAGTGCGGCGGCCACCGCGCAGGTGTTGGCAACCGAGCCGCCCGAAGCGCTCAACCCGCCCTGCATGGCGGCGGTGAGTTTGGTGGCGGTGTCCGCGTCAATCAGCAACATGCCACCCTTGGGCATGCCGTGGCGGCTTAAAAATGCGTCATCGGTTGGCAACAAAAGGTCAACGATGGCATTCCCGATGCCGGTGATATCGTAACGGGTGACGGCCATGCTGGTCTCTCCAATGGTTTTGCGCCCGGCGATACCACTGCTGGCGCCGCGCGGGCAAATGTTGGGGCCGCATGGCTGAGGTTGTCCCGGGGCGGCGGCCCGTGCTAGCCAAGCTCTACCATTTTTGTGCCACGGAGGATTCGTGTTCAACAAACGCAAGCCTGAAGAGCCGAAACCCGCAGCACCGCCGCTGCCAGCCGCCGAGACTGCGGCGCCGCCAGCCCCGGCAACCGGCGCTGATGACGCCACGACCGCCGTCACGGCTCAATACAATTTCAAGGAGACTCCCATGGCCCGTTCCCCGTTCACGCCGCATATGCCCGCCCCCGCCACCGCCGCCGTACCGGCGCGCTCCACCGTGAGCAGCACCGCCGCCGCACCGCGCGACGACGGCCAGCGCCGCACGCTCGTGGTCGGCCGCGGCATCAGCGTGCAGGGCACCGTGCAGGATGCCGAGCGCCTGGTGGTTGAAGGCACCGTGGAAGCCGCCATGATCAACGGTCTGGTCGAACTCTCCATCGCCCAGGGCGGCTTGTTCAAGGGCGAGGTTGAGGTGGACGAGGCTGAGGTCGCGGGGACCATTGATGGCACGCTGATCGCCCGGCATGCGCTCATCGTCCGCTCCTCGGGCCGGGTGCTGGGCACCGCGCGCTGCCGCCGCCTGCAGGTGGAAGACGGCGGGCAGATTACCGGACGCATCGAGATGATGACCGAAACCGGCATTCCCGCGCACGAGGATTAAGCGCGGCGGGGGTTTTAAGGCCGGGGCGCGTCTCCCGGCCTTTTTTTATGGCTTATGGCTGCATCTACGGGCGCGGCGCGGCGGCGGCCCCATTGCGCCAGCAGAACCGGCGCGGCCATGAGCATGGCGGCCAGGCTCCAGCTCAGGAAATCCAGATTGCCGGTGCCTTCGACAATGGTATCGAGCCCCGCGAACACGGCCAGGGTATCAGCGGCGAGCATTTCCTCCCAGGCGATGTTGCCGGGTCTGTCGCGGCTCCAGAGCCGGATGGCGGCGGCAATGACGGGGATGATGAACACCGGCATGGGGGCATCGCGGTAGCGCCCGGCGAACACCAGCATGACCTCGAAGACGGCGGCGCTGGCCAGGAAGATGAACCAGAGGGAACTGTATGTGAGGGGGAATTTGCCCCGGCGCAGGGCCGCCAGGGTTTGCGCGCCTGTGGCGTCCGGCGGCAGGGGCGCGCCAGCAAGGATGGCGCCCGCGCGCCGGATGACCAGAAACGCGAAGAGCGCTTGCAGCGGCAGATTGACCAGCGCGTCCAGGCGCAGCCAGTTGTCATAAAGCATTGGCAGCGTGCCCATGCAGGCGAAAGCGAAGCCGTTGCCCAGCGCGAAGGCGGGAACCGCCAGGCGCAGGTTCCCAAAGCCCCCGGCCGCGAACAGCAGGCAGCCCGAGAATGCGCCCAGCAGCGCGTACCAGGGCCAGTGCGGATGCTCGATCACGGGGCCGGTGAGCGGGAATTTCAGCTCCCGGTTGGTGGTCCAGATGCCCCAGTTGGCGCCGGCCACGCCTTCGTCCTCATATTTCCAAGGCTGGTCGAAGGCTTCGATCAGGTTGTAGTCCACGCCCTCCTGGTTCGCCAGGGTGACGAAGCGGCGCAGGAACACCGCCTCGTTGACGCGCGAGGGCACGGCGGGGCCGCGCGAACGGCCGCGCGAAGGCCAGCCGGTTTCACCGATGGAGATCTGTTTGCCGGGGAAGAGCGCCTTGAATTCATCCGTGGTGGATTTGATGCTGGCCAGAGCTTGGCTGACGCTGAGCGGCGTGTTCTCCCAGTACGGCAGGAAATGGATCATCACGATGTTCACATGCGGGGCGACCTGGGGGAACTGCTTCCAGAAATGGGTGACATCGGCATAGGCGACCGGTTGTTTCACGCGCGCGTGAACCGCATCGATGTCAGCGATGAGGTCCTGCACCGAGAGATCGCGGCGCAGCAGCACCTCGTTGCCGACGACGACGCGGGTGACGGTGTTGGGGTAGGCGTTGGCCTCGGCAATGCCGGCCGCCATTTCCTTGGCGTTGTCCGCCGGGTTGGAGCTGAGCCAAATACCGAGCCAGACTTTGAGGCCAGCCTGCTTGGCCAGACCCACGATGTCAGTATGGTTGTGGATCGCGGCCAGGGTGGCGGGGAGTGTGCCCTCAACCGAGGAATAGGTGCGGATGCCCTCGGCATGGGTGGCGACCAGCGCCAGATCCTGGGAGATTTCCGCCAGGGTGGGGTAGGTTGTATCCTGTGGCGATTGCCAGGCGCGGTAGGGCGCGTAAGACAAGGAGTTGAACTTTCCCGCTGTCATGGTCACATCGCCTGCCTGGGGTTGATTGGGCGCCTTCCAGAGCAGGAAGGTGAGCAGGCACAGGGCCATACAGGCGGCAAGTGATTTTTTCATGGTGCATGGCTTAGCCGGAGCGCCGCAACGGGGGAAGAGCAATGTCCGACGATACAATCCGCCAGATTTTGACCGGCACGAAGCGTATCGCGCTGGTCGGGGCCTCAGCGAAGCCGGAGCGGGCATCACATGAAGTGATGCAGTTTTTGCTGGGCCAGGGGTATGATGTGACGCCGGTGAATCCGGGGCTGGCGGGGCAGGAGATTCTCGGCCGCAAGGTGGTGGCCACGCTGGATGAGGCGGCGCCGCTGGATATGGTGGAGCTGTTCCGCAAGGCGGCGGACGTGGCCGCGCCGGTTGATGACGCGATCCGCCTGGGGGCGAACACCATTTGGATGCAGCTGGGAATCATCAACGAGGTGGTGGCGGCAAAGGCGCGGACGGCGGGGCTACGCGTGGTGATGAACCGCTGCCCGGCGATCGACATTCCGCGCCTGGGGTTGCTGAAATAGGCCGGGTGGCGGGAGCGGCACATTGGTGTTGCCGCTTGTGGTCAGGATATCTAGTCTTACTGTGTCATAAATTCTTGCCCGATTTGAAAGTGATTTGTCATGTCTGGAGATTCTTAACCGTGGAGGCGGGGTTATGGGTCTCA
>NZ_JAQTZC010000111.1 GCF_028687955.1 Acidocella sp. | reverse complement strand
TGGTATAAGCCGTTGCCTTGCGGCGTGGCTTGGCCGGTTTTGCCGCCAGCAGCGGCGCCAGAAACCGCCCGGTGTGGCTCGCCTTGTTGGCGGCAATATCCTCCGGCGTGCCGGTGGCGATAATGCGGCCCCCGCCGTCGCCGCCTTCGGGCCCCAGATCGATGACATGATCAGCGGTTTTGATCACCTCCAGATTATGCTCGATCACGATGATGGTGTTGCCCGTATCCACCAGCGCGTGCAAAACCTCCAGCAGTTTGCGGATATCCTCGAAATGCAGCCCGGTGGTGGGTTCGTCGAGAATATAGAGCGTGCGCCCGGTGGGGCGCTTGGCCAGCTCCTTCGCCAGCTTTATGCGCTGCGCCTCGCCGCCTGAAAGTGTGGTCGCCTGCTGGCCAAGTTTGATGTAGCCTAGCCCAACCTTGCCGAGTAGCGAGAGCCGGTCATGGATTTTTGGCACGGCCTTGAAAAAGACCTGCGCCTCGTCCACCGTCATATCCAGCACATCGGCGATGGATTTCTCGCGGAACTTCACCTCCAGCGTCTCGCGGTTGTAGCGCTTGCCCTTGCAGGTATCGCAGGTGACGAACACATCGGGCAGGAAGTGCATCTCGATTTTCAGCACGCCGTCGCCCTGGCAGGCTTCGCAGCGCCCGCCCTTCACATTGAAGGAAAACCGCCCCGGCTTGTATCCCCGCGTGCGCGCCTCGGGCATTTCGGCGAACCAGTCGCGGATCGGCGCGAATAAATCGGTATAGGTGGCGGGGTTGGAACGCGGCGTGCGCCCGATCGGCGATTGGTCGATGTCGATGATTTTGTCGAGCTGTTCCAGCCCTTCCAGCCGCTCAAACGGGCTGGGCACTTCGCCCGAGCCCATCAACCGGCGCGATACGGCTTTATAGAGCGTGTCCACCACCAGGGTTGATTTACCCCCGCCTGAAACCCCGGTGATGCAGGTGAACACGCCAAGGGGGAATTCCGCGGACACGTTTTTTAGGTTGTTGCCCGTGGCACCTATAACCTTCAAAACGCGGCTGCTCTTCATCTCCCGCCTGGGGTGCGGCACGGGAATAGTGCGCCGGCCAGAGAGATAATCCCCCGTCAGCGATTTCGGGTTGGCAGCAACCTGTTCCGGCGTGCCCTGCGCCACCACATGCCCGCCGCCCATACCGGCGTGCGGCCCCATGTCGATCAGATGATCCGCCGTGCGGATCGCATCTTCATCATGCTCCACCACCAGCACGGTGTTGCCCAGGCGTTTCAAACGTTGCAGCGTGCCCAGCAATCTTTCGTTATCGCGCTGGTGCAGGCCGATGCTCGGCTCGTCCAGCACATATAGCACGCCGGTAAGCCCTGAGCCGATCTGGCTGGCTAAGCGAATCCGCTGGCTCTCGCCGCCCGAAAGTGTCGCCGAGCCGCGCGCCAGGGTTAGATAATTCAAGCCCACATCCAGCAGAAATTGCAAACGCTCGTTGATCTCGCGCAAGATTCGCCGGGCGATTTCAAGCCGCTGCGGGGTCAGCGTGGCGGCCACGCCCTCGAACCATTCCCGCGCGGCGGAGATGGAAAGCTCCGCCACCTCGGCCAGGTTTTTCCCCGCGACCCGCACGGCCAGCGCCTCGGGCTTCAGCCGCGCGCCGTGGCAGGTGCCGCAGGGACGCTCGGCGTGGTAACGGGAGAGTTCCTCGCGCGTCCAGGCGGAATCAGTTTCGCGCAGGCGGCGTTCGAGATTTTTGATGACCCCTTCAAACGGTTTCGTCACCGTGTAGGCGCGCGCGCTGTCCTTGTAGGAAAACGCCACCTCGGTTTTGCCGGTGCCGTATAAAATCGCATCGCGCACCGCCTCGGGCAGTTTTTCCCAAGGCGTGGTCATCTTAATTTTGAAATGCTTGGCCAGGCTCGCCAGGGTTTGCGTGTAATAGGGCGAGAGCGAATTCACCCAGGGCATCACCGCGCCGTCCTCCAGCGAGCGCTGCTCGTCGGGCACCACCAGATGCGGGTCAAAAAACACCTCATGCCCCAAGCCGTCGCACACCGGGCAAGCGCCGTGCGGTGAGTTGAAGCTGAACAGCCGGGGCTCGATCTCCTCGATGGTGAAACCGCTCACCGGGCAGGCAAAGCGCGAGGAGAACACCGTGCGCACGCCATCATCAGCCCCCTCGGCATATACGATGCCGTCGGAGAGTCCCAAGGCGGTCTCGAATGAATCCGCCAGCCGCTGCTCCAGCCCCGGCTTCACCACAATGCGGTCCACCACCGCCTCGATCTCATGTTTCAGCTTTTTATTGAGCGCGGGAACCTGGTCGATCTCGTATAATTTTCCATCAACCTTCGCGCGCGTGAAGCCCTTGCGCTGCAATTCGGCCAGCTCTTTTTTATACTCGCCCTTGCGGTCGCGGATCACCGGCGCCAGCAGCAGCAGCTTGGCGCCTTGCTTCATCGCCATCACGCGGTCCACCATCTGCGCCACGCTCTGCGCCTCAATCGGCAGGCCGGTGGCGGGCGAATACGGCACGCCCGCGCGCGCCCATAAAAGCCGCATATAATCGTGAATTTCCGTCACCGTGCCCACAGTGGAGCGCGGATTCTTCGAAGTGGTTTTCTGCTCGATGGAAATCGCTGGCGATAAGCCCTCGATTGAGTCCACATCCGGCTTGCCCATCAGTTCCAGAAACTGCCGCGCGTAGGATGACAGACTCTCGACATAGCGCCGCTGCCCCTCGGCATAAATCGTATCAAACGCCAGCGAGGATTTGCCCGAACCGGAAAGCCCGGTGATGACGGTGAGTTGTTCGCGCGGAATCGCGATATCGATGTTCTTCAGGTTATGTTCGCGCGCGCCGCGGACCGTGATAAAGCCCGCGTTTTTCTGCTCAGCCATTCTCGCACCAGATGTTCGTGTAATGTTCTTGCAGGATATGGTGTCGCCGCGTAGAATGCAAACTGCTTCGGCTGGCCGGAATGCAAATAATGCGCTACGCTGGTGAACAATTTAAAGTAGAGGAGGGCCATGTGGCCGGTAGTGTCAATAAAGTGATTCTGGTGGGCAATCTCGGGAAGGACCCGGAAGTGCGCAATGCGCAATCGGGGTTGAAGATCGTCAACCTCGCCATCGCCACCTCCGATACGTGGAATGATAAAGCCAGCGGCGAGCGCAAGGAGCAGACCGAGTGGCACCGGGTGGTCATCATGAACGACCGGCTGGGCGAGGTCGCGGAGAAATATCTGCGTAAAGGCTCGAAGGTTTATATCGAGGGCAAATTGCAGACCCGTAAGTGGACCGGGCAGGACGGCCAGGAGAAATACACCACCGAGGTGATGATCGGCCGTTTCGGCGGTGAGCTGGTGCTGCTGGACAAGAATCCCAACGCCGGTGGCGACTACGAACCGCGCGCGCCGCGTGCCGCGGCCCCCGCGCGTGCCGCTGCCGCCCCGCGCGCGACTGGCGGCTGGGACACGCAGCCGGGCAACGATATGGATGATGAAATCCCGTTCTGAACTGCTAAGCAGGGCAGGGGGCTAACCTCCTGTCCATGAGCGCGGCTCTTGCAACCCTCGTAGCGCAGGCCCGGGCCTGCACACTCTGCGCCGCGCATCTGCCGCTTGGTCCGCGCCCGGTGTTCCGGGTCTCCGCCACGGCGAAACTGCTCATCATCGGCCAGGCACCCGGCACTAGGGTGCATGCCAGCGGCATTCCCTGGAACGACGCCTCCGGCGAGCGGCTGCGCGGCTGGATGGGCATTGGCCCCGGCATTTTTTATGACGAGTCCCGCATCGCCATCATGCCGATGGGCTTCTGCTACCCCGGCACGCTGCCCAACGGTGGCGACGCGCCGCCAAGGCCCGAATGCGCGCCGGCATGGCACGGCAAGTTCCTGGCGCTCATGCCGCAGCTCCAGCTCACATTGCTGGTCGGCGCCTACGCGCAAAAACGCTATCTCGGCTCGGGCGGCATGGCGGCAAATGTGCGCGCCCAGACGGCGTATCCCCGTTTCTTGGCCCTGCCGCATCCTTCCTGGCGCACCGGCTTCTGGGAGGCGAAAAACCTTTGGTTCGGCACTGAAATTCTGCCACGGCTGCGTGCGCGGGTGGCTCAGCTCATCTGATACCAGTCAGCCTTAAGGCTGACTGGTATGCGCGCGGGGCTGGTGGGGCGGCCGCGCGCAAAATC
>NZ_JAQTZC010000110.1 GCF_028687955.1 Acidocella sp. | reverse complement strand
GCGTGTGCGTTTGGTGATCAGCTTGTTCAGCGCGTGGACGTAGGCACGGGCGGCGGCGACGATGGTGTCAGTGTCGGCACCTTGGCCGTCGACCATTTTGCCGTCTTCCTCCAGGCGCACGGTGCAGCGGGCCTGGGCGTCGGTGCCTTCGGTGACCGCACCTACAGAGAACAGCAACAGGTTGGCGGTGTGGGGGAAGAGCGCGTGGATGGCGTTGAAGGTGGCGTCCACCGGGCCGTCGCCCAGACAGTCAGCGGATTGGGTAACGCCGTCAATTTCCAGTTCCAGCAGGGCGCGGGGTTTGCATTTTGAACCGCCCCAGGTTTCCAGCGAGACGAATTTGACGCGCTGGTGACCGCGGGTGACTTCATCGTCAACCAAAGCCACAATGTCTTCATCGTAGACGATCTTTTTGCGGTCGGCCAAATCCTTGAAGCGGCGGAAAGCGTCGTTGAGGGCGTTGTCGCCGATGCCGCCGTAACCCAGGACGTTCAACTTATCGCGGAAGGCGGCGCGGCCGGAGTGCTTGCCCATGACCAGGGAGGTTTTCTGCCAACCGACGCTCTCAGGCGTCATGATCTCGTAGGTGGCGGCATTTTTTAACATACCGTCCTGGTGGATGCCCGATTCATGCGCGAAGGCGTTGCGCCCGACGATGGCCTTGTTCGGCTGGACATCAAACCCCGTGATGGTGGCCAGCAGTTTCGAGGTGCGCAGGATGCGCGTGGTCTCGATATTGTGGTGGTAGGGGTTGGCGTCCGGCCGGGTGCGGATGGCCATGACGACTTCTTCCAGCGAGGCGTTGCCGGCGCGCTCGCCGATGCCGTTGATTGTGCATTCAATCTGCCGCGCGCCGCCGCGCAGCCCGGCCAGGGTGTTGGCGACGGCCAGGCCGAGGTCGTTATGGCAATGGCTGGATAAAATGATCTGGTCCGCGCCGGGGACTTTTTCACGCACAGTGGAGAAGATGCGCAGCATGTCCTCGGGCACGGCGTAGCCCACGGTATCAGGGATGTTGATGGTGGTGGCGCCCGCCTTGATGGCGGCTTCCACGCAGCGCAGCAGGAATTCCATATCGGTGCGGGTGCCGTCCTCGGCGGACCATTCCACGTCATCAGTGAAATCCCGCGCCAGGGTGACCGAGGCGGTGACGGCCTCCAGCACGGCATCAGGCTCCATGCGCAGCTTGTACTTCATGTGCAGGGGGCTGGTGGAGATGAAGGTGTGGATGCGCTTGCGCGCGGCGGGGCGGATGGCCTCGCCGGCACGGATGATGTCCGCCACGCCGGAGCGCGCCAGGCCGCAGATGACGGGGCCTTTGATGGATTGGGCGATGCGGTTGACGGCCTCGAAATCGCCGGGGCTGGCGACCGGGAAGCCGGCTTCCAGCACATCCACGCCCAGCTCGGCCAGGGCTTCGGCCATCCGCAGTTTTTCGTCCAGATTCATCGAGAAGCCGGGGGATTGCTCGCCGTCGCGCAGCGTGGTGTCAAAAATGATGACGCGGCTGGAGTCCATTTTGCCGAAATTCGGGTGATTGATGCTCATAATTCTATTCCGTTAAAAATGCCGGTTTGTGGATTTTAGGCATTCCCCTGAGCGGTGCGGCGCGATGTTTGGACGCGCGCGAAAGGACTTATGCGCTCAGGGGCGGATAAGTCGAAGGAGCAGCCCGGCAAGTATAGGGGCGAAAGCCATGAAAGGGAGATAGGAGAGTTTTGGGACAGGCGCAAGGTTTTACCCGCGCAAGGGGAAATTAAAACGTGGCGGCCCGCCGGTCCCGCCGGAAGCGCCGCATTTCATCCCATAACGATACCAGCACCGCGAATCTTCCCCGCCATATTGGCGGAGAGGAAATGCGGGAGCGTTTAATGGTTGGTAAAATTACGGCAGGCGCAGGTGGAACGACTGCGGCCGGGTGAGTTGCTCATAGCCCCAGACGGAGAGGGTGTGGCCGCGGCCGGTGTCTTTCACCCCGGTCCAGGGCAGGGCGGGGTCCAAATAGTCGCAGCGGTTGAGAAAGACCGTGCCGGTTTCAATCAGCGCGCCGATGGCCTCCACGGCCGCGACATCGGTGGAGAAGATGGCGGCGGTGAGGCCGTAAGCACTGTCGTTCATCAGGCGGATGGCTTCCTCATCGGAGCCTACCTTCATGATGCCAACCACGGGGCCGAAGGTCTCCTCGGTCATCACGCGCATGTTATGCGTGACATTGACCAAAATCTGCGGCGCCAGATAGGGGGTGCCAGGCTGGTTGGCCGGGAAGGCGCTGGGGTCAATGAGGGCGCGCGCGCCTTGGGCGACGGCATCCTCGATCTGGCCGCGGATGAAGGCCGCCGCCTTGGCGGAGACGACCGGGCCGAGGTTGGTTTCCGGGTCGGCCGGGTTGCCCAGACGGTACTGGCCGGTGACCGCCACGGCCTTGGCGACGAATTCAGCGTAGACGGCCTCATGCACATAGATGCGCTCAATGCCGCAGCAGGACTGGCCGGAGTTGAAGAAGGCGCCGTCCACCAGGTTTTCCGCCGCGAAGGCGATGTCGGCATCGGCGCGGACATAGGCGGGGTCCTTGCCGCCGAGTTCCAGGCCGACGGAGATGAAACGGTCCGCCGCGGCGCGCGAGACGGCGTGGCCGACGGGAACCGAGCCGGTGAAAGCGACATGGGCGATGCGGGTGTCCTTCACCAGCGCCTCCGCGGTGGCGCCGGAGATGTGCAGATGCTGGAACACGCCTTCGGGCAGGCCGGCTTCATCGAACGCCTGCTGGAAGCGCTCGGCGATGAGCTGGGTTTGCGCCGCGTGTTTGAGCACGACGGTGTTGCCCGCCATGATGGCCGGCATGATGGTGTTGATGGCGGTGAGGAACGGGTAGTTCCACGGCGCGATGACGAAGACAACGCCGAGCGGGACGCGTTTGACGTAGCGCTTGAAGCCGGATTTTGGGCCGGGATCGAGCGGGGCGAGGCCCTCGGCGGCGGCATCGATCATGAAGCGGGCGCGCTCGACGCAGCCGCGCACCTCGCCCGGCGCCTGAGACACCGGGCGGCCCATGGACCAGGCGAGGTCGAGGGCGATCTCATCGCTGTGGCGCAGCAGGGCCTCGCAGAATTTATGCCCCAGGACGGCGCGCTCCTCCAGGCCGCGCGCGGCCCAGAGGCGCTGCGCGGCGACGGATTTATCGAGCACTGCATCGATCCGCGCCGCGTCCGCGAAGGGGCGCTCGGCGTAGACGCTGCCGTCCACCGGTGAAATCGTCTGCTGCATGCTCATGATCTTCGTTTCCTCGTGTTGGTCCACAACTCATTGCCAGCGTAACATAAAGCCGCGGCGCAGGCCGGAGCCAGAAAATACAGCACACGGAAGAGCAGGATAGCCCCAAGCGCCGTGGCGGGTGGTAAATAGACGGAGAGACCCAGGAGCAGAACGGAGTCGAACACCCCGACTCCGGCCGGCAGGCCGGAGAAAATGCCGGCGGCGAAGGCTGCCAGATAGATCCCCAGCACATGCGCGTAGCTTAGGCCCGGTGTATCAGGGAGCACAACATAGAGAATGGCGCAGGCGGTTGAAATGTCCGCACAGCCGTAGAGCACCTGGAGCAGCGCCAGGCGCGGGCCGGGGAGCGCCAGGCGCCGGCGGAAAATGACGACCGCGGGGCGCCCGCCCACCGAGGCGACATAAAGCGCCATGGCGAAGACCAGCGCCGCGCCCACCGCCCGCAATGCCCAGGCGGGAACGGCGTGGCCGAACAGCGGCATTGCCACCGGGTAGAACAGCAGCAGGGAGCCGAGCAGGGTGAGCAAGCCGAAGGTGAACATGCTGCCAGAAATGGCGACGATACGCGCGATGCCGGCGGCGGGCACACGCCATTGCGCGTAGAGCCGCAGGCGGATGGCCGCGGCGGAAAGAGCGGGGGCACCCAGCACATGGCTGAGCGCGTAGGCGCAGAAGGAGGTGAAGGCGATGTGGAGGGCGCCGATGCGGGGCACGCTCTCGCGCCGGCGGGCAAAGAGGATGCCGGGGAGGTCGTACCCCGCCATGAGGCAAAGCGAGGCCGCCAGCAGCAGCAGCGCGTGAATGAATTCAACGCGCGGGGTGGCGCCGACGGCGGCCAGGACATCGCCCAGGCTGATGCGCTTGAGCGCGCCGCGCAGGCCGATGATCACCCCCGCCAGGACGATGAGCCCCAGCCCGGGCGGGATATATTTCAGCGCGCGCTGTTTCATGGCGGTGTCATGGCGCGGGAGGCGGGCTAG